>DBAY01000054.1:24115-38160 GCA_002291925.1 Alphaproteobacteria bacterium UBA998
TCGATCTTGGCGCCGGTTTTCTCGCAGATTTCGCGGATCACCTTGCCACCGGAGCCGATCACGTCGCGGATCTTGTCCTTGTTGATCTTAATGGTGGTGATGCGCGGGGCGTTGGCGCTCACATCATCCCGCGCCGAGGTGATGGCCTTCGCCATCTCGCCGAGGATGTGCTTGCGGCCAGCGTGCGCCTGCTCCAGCGCGACCTTCATGATCTCGGCGGTGATACCGTTGACCTTGATGTCCATCTGCAGCGCAGTAACGCCTTTTTCGGTGCCCGCGACCTTGAAGTCCATGTCGCCGAGATGGTCTTCGTCGCCCATGATGTCGGAGAGGACGGAGTAACCGTCATCTTCCAGAATCAGGCCCATCGCGATACCCGCCACCGGACGCTCCAGCGGCACGCCGGCATCCATCATCGCGAGGGATGCACCGCACACCGATGCCATCGAGGAGGAGCCGTTCGACTCGGTGATTTCCGAGACGATGCGCAGCGTGTAAGGGAACGCCTCGCCTTTCGGCAGCAGCGGACGCACGGAGCGCCATGCCAGCTTGCCGTGGCCGATTTCGCGGCGTCCGGGCGGACGCATCGGGGTGGCTTCACCGACCGAGTAGGGCGGGAAATTGTAATGCAGCATAAAGTTTTCTTTGTATTCGCCTTCCAGCGCGTCGATGATCTGCTGGTCCTGCGTGGTGCCAAGCGTGGCGACCACGAGGGCCTGCGTTTCACCGCGCGTAAACAGCGCCGAGCCGTGCGTGCGCGGCAGGACGGACACTTCCGCCAGAATCGGGCGGATATCCGCCGGGCCCCGGCCGTCGATGCGGTGCGACTTCTCGAGGATGTTGCGGCGGACGATGTGCGATTCAAGCTTCTTGATGGCGTCGCCAACCGGAACGGCCGCATACTCTTGCGCGAGCAGGGCCTCTTTCACGACTTTCTTCACTTCGCCGACTTTCTTCACGCGCTCCTGCTTGTTCTGGGTCGCGTAGGCGGCGCGCATGTCGGCCTCGGCCATTGCCTTGACCTTGGCGTAGATTTCCTCGCCGATGGTGTCCTCGGCGATGTCCCACGGCTCTTTCGCGCAGAGTTCGGCGAAGGAGATGATGAAATCGATGACCGTCTGCATCTGCTCATGGCCGTAGACGACGGCGCCGAGCATCTGCTCCTCATTGAGCTCCTGCGCTTCGGATTCCACCATCAGCACGGAGGTCTTGGTGCCCGCGACCACGAGGTCGAGCACGCTTTCCGGCATTTCCTGCATGGTGGGGTTCAGCACGTATTCGCCGTTGATGACGCCAACGCGCGCCGCCCCGATCGGGCCGAGGAACGGCACGCCGGAGATGGTGAGCGCCGCCGAGGCACCGACCATGGCGACGATATCGGGATCGTTGGTTTTGTCATGCGAGAGCAGCGTGCAGACGACCTGCGTCTCGTTGCGGAACCCGTCGATGAAGAGCGGGCGGATCGGGCGGTCGATCAGGCGGGAGGTGAGCACTTCCTTCTCGGAGGGCTTGCCTTCACGCTTGAAGAAGCCACCGGGAATCTTGCCGGCGGCGAAGGTTTTTTCCTGGTAGTGTACGGTCAGCGGGAAGAAATCGATATCCGGCTTCGGCGATTTCGCGGAAACCACGGTGCAGAGTACGACGGTGTCACCATAGGTGGCCATCACGGCGCCATCGGCCTGACGGGCGATGCGGCCCGTTTCCAGCGTCAGCGTCTTGCCACCCCATTCGATGGATTTGCGTGTAATGTTAAACATCTAAACAGCTTTCTTTTTCAAAGTTATATCCCTCACAGCGGCATCCAATCTTCTATTCCCCACAGCGACAGCAAACGCAACCTCAACGGGACAGCCGGCCTATTCCGGTGCAATCAGATCCATTCCATGAACACCCCTGCCACTCGGCAAAGGTGCGAAGGGATATACTCTTTTTGAAGCTGGTGTACAAGCGGCTTGGCAAAAAATGCTTTTTCCTCAACAGAAAGCTAGATACCAAACCATTGCCGGATTTCTTCATCGGGATGCAGATTTCCGGCGCGATAATACATGATTTTTCGGCGGTGGGGATTGGTATAGTAATGCAGGTGGACCAACACGCCGAATCTGTCGTCCAACTCTATCTTAGAAATGACGAACCCCGCCTTTAGCTTGGGAATAATTACGGCATTATTAGTCACATTATGCCGGGAATAAATCAGCTGAAAACCTTTGGCAGAAAGAATTTCCAAGGAGCGCATGAGCAGGCAGGTATAGAGCCCTTTGCGCCGATGTTCTGGAAGGATAGCAGAATTGACCATATAAAAGGTTGTGGCACTCTCCTGCTGGCCAAAGCTCCAGCCAACGAAATCGCCACGATCGTCAAAGACGCCAAGATGGAGCCGGCAGGGTGAACCCAATCTCTCTTGTAGTTCTTTCATTCGCTCAAGTTCATCAGCACTGAGAATACCACCGGAATTGTAACCGTGTGTGTTCTCAAATGCCTTATTCTTATGCTTTTCGAAAAGCGGTTTGAACTCTTCTTCCGTCAACTCCCGGATAACATATGACGGGTTCGCACCAGAAGATTGAATATCTTTTGACGCATTGCTCATTACTGCGCCAGCCTTGTATCAATCCGGCGCTGGCGCTCTTTCCAGCCGGAGGCGTGCTGATAGTACGCGATGGCGTCCTGAAGCAGTGACGCATTCGGATCTACGGGCGTGCCCTCGCCCATGGTGTAGGCGTCCGTCTGGCGGTTGGGGCCGAGCACCACCACCTCGCCGTCCCGCAGCATGCCCATTTTCTGGTAGGTGCTGATGAAAGCACGCGCGGAAGGCTCGGCCTCGTTCAGCAGGTCCTCGCCGTAGAACTTGGACGTGTAACTGACATTGAGCAGCCCCAGCAGTACCGGTGCCATGTCGATCTGGCTCGCCATGCGATCATAGACGCGCGGGGCGATGTGGCCTGGTGCGTAGAAGATGAGCGGGATATGGTATTTCGCCGGCGTCAGGGCCATCTTGCCCGCGCTGCCTGCCGTGTGGTCGGCGACGAACACGAACAGCGTATTGTCGAACCATGGCTTCGTGCGTGCCCATTCAATCAGGCGACCGACGCTGTAATCCGCGTACTTGACCCCCGCCTCGCGCCCGCCCCCTTCGGAAGGCATGTCAATACGGCCTTCGGGGAAGGTGTAGGGCCGGTGGTTGGAGGTGGTCATGATGAGTGAGAAAAACGGCTTGCCCGCCGCAAAGGATGCATCCCCCTCACTGATGACTTTCTTGAACAAATCCTCATCGCACACGCCCCAGACGTTGGCGAACTCCACCTCACTATCGGCAAAATCATTGCGATCGATGATGGTGAAGCCGTTGCCCTCGTAAAAGGCGTTCATATTATCGAAATAGCCGTGACCGCCATAAATGAAGCGCGTGTCATAGCCGCGATCCTGAAAGACGCTGCCGAGGGTGAACAGCCCGTCATTGCCGGGGCGGCGCACGATGGAGTTGCCGGGCGTTGGCGGAATGGAGAGCGTCACCGCCTCCAGCCCCCGCACCGTGCGGGGCCGGTGGCATAGAGATTGCTGAAGAACAGCGATTCCTTCGCCAGACGGTCCAGGTTGGGCGTGATGTTCAGCGTGTTGCCGAACGTGCCCATGTATTCGGCGCTCATGCTCTCCATGACCACCAGTACGACACTCATGCGCTTCTCCGGGCCTTCGTGGCGGATGGCGCGGGTGATGCTGTCGGGGTTGGCATCCAGAAACGGCGCGTCCTTCTGCAGCAGGGAACGCACGCGCGCGCTGACCAGCGCCGTATCTTCCGTGCGGTAGAAGCGGGCGTAATCCAGCTCATTCTGGCGGAAGGCGGAGAAAAGGCCGTACAGACCGTCCCCGGCGATTTCATTCACATACTGGTTGCGGCTGACCACGGTCTGATCCAGCGAGGAGGCGAAGAACAGCGCTGCCGTGGCAGCTGCCCATACTCCCGTTTGCACCAAGCGCCCGCGGAACGACGGCACCCCGCCCTGCGGCATCAGGAAACGGCGGGACGGCCAGTAGAGCAGCGCCGCGCCCAGCGCCAGCAGCCCCAGCAGCATCGGCACGGGGTAGGATTCCCAGATATTGCCGAGCACTTCCTGCGTGTAAATCAGGTAATCCACCGCGATGAAGTTGAAGCGCGTGGCGAACTCGTCCCAGAAGGCCCATTCCGCCGCCAGATCGAACAGCATGAGGAAGAGGAACAGCGCGTACAGCACCGCCGTTGTGCGCCGGTCGCCGTTGCCCAGATGGCGGCGCGACGGCAGGAAAAGCAGATAGGCCACCAGCGGCAGCAGCATGAAACCGAGCGCGGCCACATCGAAAAATCCCCCGATGGCGAACGCCCGAAGCGCGTCCCCTACCCCCGCATCAATGTTCGCCCGCTCCCGCAGGAACAGCACGATACGAAACACACACTGGAGAAAAAGATACGCAGCGGCAAACGGCGCGGCGCGGCGGAAAAGATAGGCACGCATTCGTCATACATCCATACAGGTACAACGGAACGCACTATAATGATTGTGACCCGTTTGAAAAGCCCTCCTGTCATCTCTTTATTTGCAGCCGCGCCTTCCGCCATGCCGGGCGGGCAGACAAAATTGTTGAAGTTTCAGACGTTAGCAAAACAGGGCCCAACGCGGGAGAAAGGCAGTGGTGGGGCCAGAGGGATTCGAACCCCCAACCAAGGCGTTATGAGCGCCCTGCTCTAACCGTTGAGCTATGGCCCCGCGCGTGATTCGGGATAGCGGGAGATGCGGACGAGGGCAAGCCCTTAAAGGGATTTCACCGCCTCCGCCGCGACCGGAACCTGCCCGGACGGGGGCTCCACGGGCTCTGACGGCGCCAGGGCGGGCGAGGACGGCACGGGCTGGGACGCGTCCGTGGTGACTCCCTGCGGCTCATCCGCCGAGAGGAGCGATCCCGCGCCTGCGGTCGGCGTCGTGCGTGGTGGCGCGTTCAGTTCTTCATTCTCGAGTAACTCGAGGGCCGAGACCGGCTTCGGCGCGCTGGCCGCTGCGGCCTCCTCCACCTGCCCGGCTGGCAGCGTGGCCGCCGCAACAGACGGCGCCTGCGTGCCCACGGGCCGATGCAGCATGGCCACCAGCGCCGTAACCACACACCCCCCCGCCAGCATAAGGGCGTGACGGGCAGTAAACATACGTTCCTGGGCGGCCATGATCATCTCCTTGAGAGGGCCTGACCTTACCGCATGGGGCTGCGCACAGCAAGGGCCTGCGCCCCCTCCGCCGCATAAAAGGCTTGCACGGCGCGCGGATTGGAGTATAGTAAGCGAAATTCTGTGACTCAGGCACAGGTGGAGAAGATTCTCCGCCTTTTTTTGTATCTTGAGCCAGAACAGAAATGGAGCATTAAGCTCATGTTAGAAAAGAAGATTTCGGACATGATTTCGCCAACGGTGGAGCATCTGGGCTACCGCCTGGTGCGCGTGCGGCTGAACGATCTGGATGGCCGCCGCACCCTGCAGATCATGGCCGAGCGGCAGGACGAGCGCCCCATGGGCATCGAGGATTGCGAGGAGATCAGCCATACCGTCTCCGCGGTGCTGGATGTGAACGACCCCATCCCCACCGCTTATCATCTGGAAGTCAGCTCTCCCGGTGTCGACCGCCCGCTGGTGCGCCGCGAGGATTTCGAGACCTATAAAGGCTTCGAGGCCAAGCTGGAATCCGGCTACCCCATCGAGGGCCGCAAGCGCTGGCGCGGCATCGTGAAGGGCATGGAAGCCGATGACGTGATCGTCGAAGTGGACGGCGCCGAGCACCGCATCCCCTTCCCCGCCATTGCGCAGGCCAAACTGGTGCTCACCGATGAATTGCTGAAGTGGTACAAGGAAAAATTCGCCCCCGCCGACGGCATGGAGGGGAGCGACGCATGATACAAGACACGGACCAAGGGGTTCTGCATGCGCAATGATAAACCCACGTAATCAAAATTTTAAAACCAGCTATCACCATCACATTCATTAAATTACGAACGAGGTAATCATCATGGCAGCGACAGCCCAAGCCTTCGGCAATGCCGAAATCATCCAGATCGCGGACGCGGTCGCCCGCGAGAAGCACATCGACCGCGAGTCGGTGCTGGAAGCGATGGAGCAGGCGATTCAGATCGCAGGCCGCCGCAAGTACGGCGCCGAGCAGAACATCAAGGCGGAGATCAATCGCCGCACGGGGGAAATCCAGCTCTTTCGCGTCACCGACATCGTCGAGGAAATGCCGGAGCTGGAAGAAGAACGCATCGGTAAGATGCTGGTGGCCGACGCCCAGAAAATCAACTCCAGCCTGAAAGCAGGCGACTCCATCCGCGACCCGCTGCCGCCGATCGATTTCGGCCGCATCGCCGCCCAGACCGCCAAGCAGGTCATCGTGCAGAAGGTGCGCGACGCCGAGCGCGAGCGCCATTTCGAGGAATACAAGGACCGCGTGGGCGAGATCATCAATGGCGTCGTCAAGCGCGTCGAGTATGGAAACGTCACCGTGGATCTCGGCCAGGCCGAGGGCTTCATCCGCCGCAACGAACTCATCCCGCGCGAGAACGTGCGCCAAGGCGACCGCATCCGCGCCTATGTCTATGACGTGCGCCGCGAACGTTCTGGCCCGCAGATTTTCCTCTCCCGCGTGCGCCCGGAATTCACCGCCAAGCTGTTCGCGCAGGAAGTGCCGGAAATCTATGACGGCATCATCGAGATCAAGGCCGTGGCCCGTGACCCCGGCTCGCGCGCCAAAATCGCGGTATTCAGCCATGATCCGAGCGTGAACCCGGTGCTCTCCTGCGTCGGTGTGCGCGGCTCGCGCGTGCAGGCCGTGGTTGGCGAACTGCAGGGCGAGAAGATCGACATCATCGAGTGGAATCCGGACGAGGCAACCTTCATCGTCAACGCCATTTCGTCCGCCGAAGTGTCGAAAGTGGTGCTGGATGAAGACAATGGCCGCGTGGAAATCGTGGTGCCGGATGATCAGCTCTCGCTGGCTATTGGCCGCCGTGGACAGAACGTGCGCCTCGCCTCGCAGCTCACCGGCTGGAGCATCGACATCCTCACCGAGGAGACCGAGTCCGAGCGCCGCACGCAGGAGTTCAACAAGCTCTCCAACATGTTCATCACCGCGCTGGACGTGGAGGAAGTCATCGCGCACCTGCTGGTGACGGAAGGCTTCACGAGCATCGAGGAAGTGGCGTTCGTGCCCATCGAGGAACTGGCCACCATCGAGGGCTTCGACGAGGAAGTGGCGCAGGAACTCCGCAACCGTGCCAATGACTGGATCGAGGCGCAGGATAAGGAATTCCGAGCCAAGATGAAGGAACTCGGCATCACCGACGACCTCGCCACGCTGGAAGGCCTGAATAACGACCTCATTATCGCGCTCGGTGAAAAAAGCATCAAATCGCGCGACGATCTCGCCGACCTCGCCATCGACGAGTTCAAGGAACTTCTTCCGGAAACCGGCATGAAGGACGCCGAGATCAACGAGCTGATCATGGCCGCCCGCGCCCACTGGTTTGAGGGCGAGACCGCCGCGGAAGGTGAGCAGCCGGAGGCATAGGTTTTTCGTCATCCTGCGAGCCGAAGGCTGCGCAGGATCTCCCTCGTCACGCGGAGAGATTCTGCACTCTCGCTTCGCGAGCCGCAGAATGACGTAAACTGAGAGTCTTGAATGGTCGCGAATCCTAAGCAAGCGCCTGAGCGCACCTGCCTCGCCACCGGCGAAGTGAAGGACAAGGAACACATGGTGCGCTTCGTGCTGGCACCGGACGGCGCGCTGACGCCGGATGTGGCGTGCACATTGCCGGGCCGTGGCGTCTGGGTGACGGCCACCCGCGAGGCGCTGGAAACGGTGGTGAAGAAGCAGGCTTTCTCACGCGGCTTCAAGCAACCGGTGAAAGCCACGCCCGAACTGGTGCCGCAGGTGGAGAATCTGCTGCGCGCCCTCCTGCTGCACTGGCTGGCGCTGGCCAACAAGTCCGGCGAGGCGGTGATGGGCTTCGCCAAAGTGGAGGCGGCGCTGAAGGGTGAAGCCTTGGCGATCGTTTTCCTTGCCGCTGATGCGGGGCCTGCCGATGCCGATAAAATTCAGTCCCTTACGGGATGGAAACAGGTGGAACTCTGTTCCCTGCTCAACCGCACGGAACTGGGGCGGCCATTCGGGCGCGAGGAAGCGGTGCATGTGGCTATCAAACCCGGCGGCATCGCGGCGCAAATGCAAAAAGAAATCCGGCGTTTGGCTGGATTTTGTGCCACGGGTGCTCTATAAGGGGCCATTCAACGAAACACACGACGAAAGAAACACGGAATCACATGACGGACGAAGGCGATAACAAGCGTGGAACCTTGACGGTCAACCGGCCGAGCAAGCTCTCGCTCACCAAGACGGTGGAAAGCGGCAAAGTGAAGCAGAACTTCACCCATGGCCGCTCCAAGACGGTGACGGTGGAAGTGCGCAAGACGCGCTCCTTCGCGCGTGGCGCCGGCGGCATGGTGGAGGTGGAGAACAAATCCGCGCCGCGTCCGCAGCCGGCAGAGCTGAAAAACCTCACCCCCGCCGTCAACCTGCACGACATGCAGGTGCGCGACAAAACGCAGATTGACGCCGCCAACCGCGAAGTGCGCTCTTCCGCGGATGATGATCGCCGCCGCACCGCCGAGGAAGCCCGTGCCAAGGCCGCCCAGCCGCAAGGCCCCGCCCGTCGTGATGGCGGCGCCCCGCGCCCGTCCTCCGGCGCACCGGCCCGTGGCCGCACGGGCGCCCCGGAACTGCCCGCCCCCATGCGCGGCGCGCCGATCCTGGAGAATCGCAAGATCAAAGACCTCGACACCGAGATCAAGACCGACAAGACCGAGAAGAAGAAAATCCGCCTGAAAGGCGATACGGAGCGCCGCTCCTCCAACAAGATCACCGTGGCGCAGGCGCTGGAATACCAGGAAGAGCGCATGCGCTCTCTCGCCTCGCTGAAGCGCCAGCGCGAGAAAGCCCGCATGGGCGGCCATGGCAGCGACGCCAAGGACAAGGTGGTGCGCGAAGTGGTGATTCCCGAAGTCATCACCGTGCAGGAACTCGCCAACCGCATGGCCGAGCGCGTGGCGGACGTCATCAAGGCGCTGATGAAGCTAGGCACCATCGCGGCGGCCAGCCAGTCTATCGACGCCGATACGGCGGAGCTGATCGTCACCGAGTTCGGCCACAACTTCAAACGCGTCACCGAGGGCGACGTTGAGAACGTGCTGATCGAGGAGACCGAGTCGGAAGAAAATCTGCGTCCGCGCGCGCCGGTGGTCACCATCATGGGCCACGTTGACCACGGCAAGACCTCCCTTCTCGACGCCCTGCGCAACGCCAACGTAGTGGCGGGCGAAGCGGGCGGCATCACGCAACATATCGGTGCCTACCAGGTCGAGATGAACGGCCAGAAAGTCACCTTCCTCGATACGCCCGGCCACGAAGCCTTCACCGCCATGCGTCAGCGCGGCGCGAAGGTGACGGACATCGTCGTGCTGGTCGTGGCCGCCGATGATGGCATCATGGCGCAGACGCAGGAAGCCATCAGCCATGCGAAAGCGGCGGGCGTGCCCATCATCGTCGCCGTCAACAAGATCGACAAGCCCGAGGCCGACCCGCAGCGCGTGAAAACCGAGCTGATGCAGTATGAACTCGTCGCCGAGGATTTCGGAGGTGATGTGCAGGTGGTTGAAGTGTCCGCCAAGCAGAAAATCAACCTCGACAAGCTCATCGAATCCATCCTGCTGCAGGCCGAAGTGCTCGAGCTGAAAGCCAACCCGGACCGCAAGGCGGCGGGCGTGGTCATCGAGGCGAAGATCGACAAGGGCCGTGGCGTGGTGACGACCTTCCTCGTGCAACGCGGCTCGCTCAGCGTGGGCGACCTCGTGGTCGCCGGCTCCGCCTGGGGCCGCGTGCGCGCCATGAGCGACGACAAGGGCCAGAGCATCAAGACCGCCCTGCCCTCGCAGCCGGTCGAGATTCTCGGCCTCTCCGAAGCGCCGATGGCGGGCGATGAATTCTCCGTCATCGACAATGAGAAAACCGCGCGCGACATCGTGGAATACCGCCAGAGCCAGGCCCGCACCAAGCAGGTGATCAGCGCCACCCGCACGCTGGACCAGATGTTCGCCGATGCCAGCATCACCGCCGCAAAGGAACTGCCGCTCGTCATCAAGGGAGACGTGCAGGGCTCCATCGAGGCCATCGTGGCGAGCGTGCAGAAGTTCAACAGCGACGAAGTCACCGTGCGCGTGCTGCACTCCGGTGTGGGTGCCATCACGGAGTCCGACGTCACGCTGGCGGGCACCACGGGCGCCATCATCCTCGCCTTCAACGTCCGCCCGACCGCCAAGGCGCGCGAAATGGCGCAGCAGCAGAAAGTGGATATCCGCTATTACTCGGTGATCTACGAATTGGTGGATGAAGTGAAGGCCGCCCTCTCCGGCCTGCTCTCTCCGGAGCGCCGCGAGAATTTCATCGGCTACGCGGAAATCCGCCAGGTGTTCAATATCACCAAGGTCGGCAAGGTCGCGGGTTGCTACGTCACGGAAGGCACCGTCAAGCGCGGCGCGGGCGTGCGCCTGCTGCGCGACAACGTGGTCATCCACGAAGGCAAGCTCAAGACGCTCAAGCGCTTCAAGGACGAGGTCAAGGACGTCCAGAAGGGCTACGAGTGCGGCATGGCCTTCGAGAATTACGACGACATCCGCGAAGGCGACGTCATCGAGGCCTTCGAGGTTGAGGAGATCGCGCGGAGCGTGGCGTAATCAGGAATCAGGATTCAGGGTTCAGGACTTCATTTTTGGCAAAAACCTGCTGAACCCTGATCCCCGAATCCTGAATCCTATAATGAGATGCGATTATGAAATCCTCTGCTCCCTCCTTCAACGCCCCCACCCAACGCCAGCTTCGCGTCGGCGAGGAAATCCGCCATGCGCTGGCTTCCACCTTCATGCGGGGTGATACGCATCTGGCGGAGCTGGAAACGGCGTCGATTACCGTCTCGGAAGTACGCATCAGCCCGGATCTGAAGCATGCCACGGCCTATGTGATTACGCTCGGTGGCACGGATGTGGATGCGGTGGTGGACGTGTTGAACGAAAACGCCGGCGAGTTCCGCCATCAGGTGACGCGGCAGATCAAGCACATGAAATTTTCGCCGAAAATCCGCTTCAAGAAAGATGAGTCCTTCGACGAGGCGCAGAAGATCAACAATCTCCTGCGTGATCCCCGCGTCCAGCGCGATCTGGCCGAGGAAACCGGCCGCGAGCGGGATGCCTGATTCATTCGTCATTCCGGGACGCGAAGCGGGCCCGGAATCTCCTCGCGTCACAAAGAAGATCCTGCGCGGCGCTTCGCGCCCTCAGGATGACAGAAAGTAAGCCTTTCCCCACTTCATCCAACCCTGTATTACCCGCCGCCTATGAACGCACCTGCCCCTAATCAGCCACGCCAGCCCAAGCGGCAGTTGCATGGCTGGATCAATCTCGACAAGCCCTACGATATGACCTCCACGCAGGCGGTCGGGGCGGTGAAGCGCATCTTGCGCCCGGATAAGATCGGCCATGCAGGCACGCTCGACCCGCTGGCAACCGGCATCCTGCCGCTGGCACTCGGCGAGGCCACGAAAACCGTGCCCTACGTCATGGATGCCTCGAAGGAATATGTCTTCACCATCCGCTGGGGCCAGCGCACCGCCACCGATGATACCGAGGGCGAAGTCATCGCCACGTCAGATGTGCGCCCGGCGGAAGAGGCCATCCGTGCCGCCCTGCCCCGCTTCATGGGTGTCATCCTGCAGACGCCCCCGGCCTTCTCGGCCATCAAGCTGCAAGGCCAGCGGGCCTATGATCTGGCGCGCGCCGGGCAGGAGGTGAACATCGAGCCGCGTGAGGTGATTATCCACGCGTTCGAGCTCACCGGCATGCCTGATCCCGACCACGCCATCTTCCGTGTGGAATGCGGAAAAGGTACGTATATCAGGGTCTTGGCGCGCGATCTGGCGCATATGCTGGGCACCGAGGGCCATCTTTCCGCCCTGCGGCGCACTAGGGTGGGGAAATTCACCGAAAATAACGCGATTTCGCTTGAAAAACTGGAGGCTTTTGGCCAAGATGCGCCTCCCTCCGGCAAGGAGGGATATACTTTCCTGCTTCCACCGGTCGATGGTCTGGACGACATCCCGGCACTTCAAGTGGATCAGGGCATGGCAGCACTGCTGCGCAACGGGAACCCGGTCATCGCCTCCCCCGCCTTTTATCAGGATGAGGAGGCCACGCTTTACAAAGCGATGCTTGGCCGTGAACTGGTGGCCCTCGCCGAGAGGCAGGGACGAAAGTTCTCCCCGGTGCGCGTGTTCCGCCACTAACATTTTTTATTGGAGAAGCACGATGTCGATTACCGCTGAACGCAAGACGAAAGTCATCAAGGATTTCGCGACCAAGAAAGAGGACACCGGTTCGCCGGAAGTGCAGGTTGCGCTGCTCACCGAGCGCATCAACAACCTCACCAGCCACTTCCAGTCGCACAAGAAGGATCACCATTCCCGCCGCGGTCTGCTGATGATGGTCGGCCGCCGCCGCCGCCTGCTGGATTACCTGAAGTCCAAGGACGAGGCGCGCTACCAGCAGCTCATCGAGAAGCTGAACATCCGCAAATAGCCACTTTGCCGAAACCGATAAAAAAGGGCATCCTTCGGGATGCCCTTTTTTGTTGGAGGTTCTCATGCACTGGCACATCTCCAGAAGCAATGCCCTCGCCGCCCTGGCGGCCAGCCCGCAGCCTTTCGCGGAGCTGCTGCGTCATGGCACGATGTCGGTGGAGATTTTCCGCCCCCACGGGCGCGATATGCAGCAACCGCACGCGCAGGATGAGCTCTATTTCATCATCCGGGGCGCCGCCGTTTTTGAGAAGGCAGGCGAGCGCGTGGCGGTCGGCCCGGGCGACACGCTGTTTGTGGAAGCGGACGTCGCGCACCGCTTCCACGATTTCTCCGATGACTTCGAGACGTTTGTCGTCTTCTGGGGCCCGCCGGGCGGCGAGCCTTAAGCCGCTTCGCGGTTCCAGAAGATATTGACCGGCTTGCTGCTCTTGGCGCCCACCTGCACGGTCTGCGTCTTGGTTTCGCCGAACTTGCTGGCGGTGACCGTGTACTTGCCGGTGGGCAGCTTGGCCATCAGCAGCGGGCCGTCGGTGACTGTCTCCAGCACTACATTGCCCTTGGCGTCCTTGATCTTCACGTTCACGTCGCTGACGAACGCGCCGCCGGACGTGGCCATCTGCATCTTGAAGTTATAATCACGGCTCATGGCTTCCAGGCGATCGCGCTCGGCCTTGCCGACCCCGCCGGAGATGAAGAACGTATCATTCGAGGCGCTGGGGGCCGTCTGGTTCAGCGCTTGCGGGGCGGGCATCGGTGCGGGATAGAGGGTCGGGTTATAGGCCTGATCGGCGCCCTGCATCTGGTAGGTCTGGCTGGAGGAAGCCGCATTCTCCGCGCCGCCTGCCGGAACGCTCGGCACATAGCCCGGCGGCAATTGCTGTGCCTGCTGGTCCAGGGTCTGGGGAACCTGCATCGGCACCGGGGCGGGCTGGGGCGCCATGGGAGCAGCCGCCATCGGGGCGGGCGGCGGAGCCATCGGGGCGGGGGCCGCCATCGGGGCATTCATCGGAGGCGGAGCAGAAGGCGCGCTGAACGGAGCCGCGGGCTGGTAGCCATAGCCCGGCTGGGCCTCGACAGAGGCCGCCGGAGCGCTGAGGCCGGGGACCGGGGCGGGTGCTGCCGCTGGAGCGGTGTACTGGATGGATTGGGCGCTGGCGGAGGCAGCAACCAGGGCGGTGCCCAGCACGGAGCCGGAGAGAAAATTGATCGCGGAACGGGACAGCATGGCGGACTCCTATTGAGTGAATTTCGTTAATTTCTAATCAAATAGACCTCAGCGTGAAAGATGCAACCCACAAGAGCCAGATAAGTGATGGGTTAAGATAATTTGCATTTTGGCATTGTTCCATTAAGAT
>DBAY01000007.1 GCA_002291925.1 Alphaproteobacteria bacterium UBA998
GCGTACCAAGTGCGGGGTGACAGTTTCAATCTCGTCATTCCGAACCGTTAGGTGAGGAATCTTTATACAGGGATACTCGCGATGTTCCCTTTAGAAAGATTCCTCCTCGCTTCGCTCGTTCGGAATGACGGGGGAGGCAAGAAAGAGCGGCGGGGCCATGTCAAAGTGACACAAGGCGGATTCTTGCGGCGTGGAGCATGCCAAGTGGAGGGTCTGCATTGCCCTGAGCCATGGGAGCCGTTACACATTTCTCCATGCGTCTTTTCTCATCGCTGCTGGCCCTGGCATGCGTGGCGTTGGCTGCGCCCCTTGCGCGTGCGGATGTGCCCGTGGGCAAGGATAACGGCCAGCCGGTCTACATGTCTGCCCAGCAGCTGGGCTATGACAAGACCAAGGCCATCGTGGTGGCGCAGGGCAAGGTGCAGGTAGTGCAGGGCGATTATGTGCTCTTCGCCGACCGCATTGCCTATTATCAGGATCAGAACATCGTGCGCGCGCAGGGCAATATCAGCCTGCTGCAGCCGGACGGCAATGTCCTGTTTGCCGATGAACTGCGGCTGAAGGACGATTTGAAGGCAGGCATCATCGATTCCTTCCGCGTCCGCATGGCGGATAATTCGCTTTTTGCCGCCCGCGAGGCGCGCAAGGTTAGCGAAACGGAATACCAGCTCTCCAAGGCCGTCTATTCCCCCTGCAAACTATGCAAGAACGAAGAGACCGGGGAGACGGGACCGCCTTTGTGGCAGCTGAAGGCCAGCGAGGTGAACATCGACCAGCAGGAGCAGCGCGTCACTTACCATAACGCGTGGATGGAGGTGTACGGCGTACCGGTGGCCTATTCGCCCTACCTTTCCCACCCCACCCCGGGCGCGGACCGCAAGAGCGGCCTGCTGGCGCCTTCCTATTCGCAGAACCAGCAGCTGGGCACGACGATCCAGCTGCCCGTCTATATCAATATCTCGCCCAACAGCGATGCCACGCTGACGCCGCTGCTGACCACCGAGGAAAACCCGGTGATGATCGGTCAGTACCGCCACCTGACCGAGAAGGGTTACTACCAGTTCGATGGCTCCATCACCAACCCGCAGGCGCGCGACTCCCTCGGCCAGGTCATCCCCGGCCAGAACGAGATTCGCGGCCATATCTTCGCCAAGGGCGGCAGCACGTTGAATGAGCACTGGACCTGGGGTTTCGATGTCAACCGCGCCACGGATGACACGTACCTGCGCCGCTACCGCTTCGATAACCAGAACTTCCTGCGCTCCCGCCTGTTCAGCGAGCGGATCGAGAAGCGGGATTATGCGGTGGTGGAAAGCGTCGCCTTCCAGGGCCTGCAGGCGACGTCCGATCCGGATGTGTCCCCCGTCGTGCTGCCCGCGGCGAAGGCGTATGTGGAGAGCGATCCGCTGGTGTGGGGCTCGCGCGTGCGCATGGAGGCGAGCGGCCGCACCATCACGCGCCGTCTGGGCGCGGATTCGCGCCGCGCCTCGCTCGATACGGGCTGGCACGTGCCGTTCATCACGCGCGGAGGCCACGTCTTCGAGGCCGATGCCAGCGTGCGCACGGATGCCTACTCAGTTAGCGACCTGGCCCTGACCAGCGGTGGTAATTTCGACGGCGAAGTGACGCGCGCCGTGCCGCGCCTCGCCGCCGGATGGCGCTACCCGGTGATGCAGATGCTGGGCAGCGACAGCGTGATTCTGGAGCCGATGGTGCAGGTGGTGGCCAGCTCCAACGGCAACAACCCTAGCGACATCCCCAACGAGGACAGCCAGATTCCCGAATTCTCCGACATTAATTTGTTCGCTTATAACCGCTTCGCCGGCTATGACCGCATCGAGAACGGCACGCGCGCGGTGTATGGCTTGCGCAGCGAGTACCGTGAGGCGGATGGCGACAATTATCACGCGATGCTCGGTCAGGATTTCATGCTGGAGGGCGAGCGTGTGTTCCCCGTCTCCAGCAGCTCGGGGGACCGGTCCGATTACGTGGGGCGGCTGGGCATGAATCTCGAGGATTACATGCTGGATTACCGCTTCCGGCTTGACCCGGACGATCTGACCCTGCACCGCAGCGAGGTGGGCGGCACGGCCGATTTCGATCCGCTGATCCTTGCCGTCAACTATGTACTGATCACGGATGATCCGGTGCTGCTTGACCGCAACGAGGGCTTGTTCTCCGGCACCTTTACCCTCAACGAAAACTGGCTGCTCAACAGCTACACGCGGCGTGACTTCGATGTCGGCGAATTCCGCTCCGCGGGCGGCGGCCTGACCTACCACAATGACTGCATCACCGTGGTCGGCCGGTTTGACCGCGAATTCACCAGCGACCGCGACTTCCGCCCGGATGCCTCCATCATGCTGCAGGTTTTTCTGAAAAACCTGAACTAGGCGCAACGCCGTCGATGCGGCGTCACACCCAACCCCTCCCCCAGTAGGGGACATGTACGCCCATTTTCTAATTTTGCGAAGCGGCGAAGGCCGCTATAGGAACGATATGAAGTATCGTTTTCTTGTCCTTCCCCTCTGCCTGCTGGCCCTGTCCGCGTCGGCGCAGGCCGAGGAGCGCCATCGCATCGCGGCGGTGGTGAATGAGGACATCATCACCGAGCTGGATGTGCAGGACCGGCTGCGCCTGGCGCTGGCCACTACGGGTCTGGCCGACTCGCCGCAGGTGCGCCGCCAACTGCTGCCGCGGCTGGTGCAGAATCTCATCGACGAATCGCTGCAGGAGCAGGAAGCCAAGCGCAACAGCATCACCGTTGCGCCCGCCGAGGTGGATGCGGCCATCGGTACGCTGGAGCAGGAGCGGGGCCGACCGTCCGGCTCGCTGGTGACGTTCTTGGAGAAGCAGGGCGTGCCGGAGCGCACCTTCCGCGACCAGCTCTCGGCGCAGATCGCGTGGAGCAAGCTGGTGGGCAAGAAGGTTCGCAAGGGCGTCAATGTCAGCGGCGAGGAGATCGACAGTGAAATCGAGCGCCGCCTGAACCCCGATATCAAGCGCGAGGAGTTGCTCATCTCCTCGCTCGTGCTGCCGGTGGACTCCCCGGATGCGGAGGAAAATACCCGCACGCTGGCCCGGCAGCTGAAAGAAGAAGTAGACAAGGGTGCGAGCTTCGAGGCGCTGGCCACCCAGCTGGCGGGCACGCAGGCCGATAGTCTGGAGCCGGAGTGGGTGGATGCGGCGCAGCTGGACCCGCGCGTGGCGGACCTCGTCAGCCGGGCGCCGCTGCCGGGCGTCATCGGCCCGATCCGCTCGCCGGTCGGCTACCAGCTGCTGCAGGTGCGCGAGCGCCGCGAGGTGGCCGATACGCCCGAGCGCGATGCCGAGCTGGCCTTCCGCCGCATCCTGCTTTCGCTGGCGCCGGATGCGCAGACGAAGGAAGTGGACCTGCTGATGGATATCGCCAAGTCGGTGCGCCAGCATCCGGGGACCTGCCTGCAGAAGGGCATTGCGGGGTTGGAGAATTTCGGGGGGCTGAACATCGTGGTGGATTACCTGCGCACGCGCCGCAGCGCCGTGACGCCGCAGATGAAGCCGCTGGTGCAGAATCTCTCGGTCGGGCAAGTCAGCGAGCCGTTTGCCTCGCCGGAGGGTATCCAGATGCTGATGCTATGCGAAAAGACCGAGCTGCCCCAGACACCGGACCGTGAGAAGGTGCGCCAGCAGCTGCTTCGCGAGAAGCTGGCACTGGCGGCGCAGAAATACATGCGCGACCTGCGCCGCACCGCCTTCGTGGACATCCGCCTCGGCCACCGCCCCGCGAACGATGCATGAGCGATCCCTTCGCGCAGCTTCCCTCGGTGCGTGACTGGATACGCAGCGAAGGGCTACGGGCGGACAAGCGGTTTGGCCAGCATTTCCTGACCGATGAGAACATCCTTGCGCGCATCGTCGCGCTGGCGGGGGATGTGTCTGGCCATCACCTGATCGAGGTAGGGCCGGGGCCGACAGCACTTACCCGCGAGCTGCTGCGTTCCAATGCAGAATCGGTGACGGCCATTGAGCTGGATGCGCGTTTCCTGCCGCTGCTCGAGCAATTGCGCGAAGCAACGCAGGGCAAGCTGCGCATCCTCCATCAGGACGCGCTGACCGTGGATTTGCGCGAGGCGACGCCTGCGCCGCGCATGGTGGTGGCCAACCTGCCGTACAATGTCGGCACGCCGCTGCTGGTGCGCTGGCTGCGCGGCATCGCGGAGGAGGGGCCGGGCTTTGCCACGCGGCTGGTGCTGATGTTCCAGACGGAGGTGGCCGAGCGCATCTGGGCCGCGCCGGGGGAGGATGCGTACGGGCGACTCGCCGTGCTGGCGCAGTGGCTGTGCGAGGTGCGCCCGGGGTTTGATTTGCCGCCGGGGGCGTTTTCCCCGCCGCCGAAGGTAAGCTCGAGCGTCGTGGTGCTGACGCCGCGCCCGCAGCCTCTGTTTGCGGCGAGGTTTGAGGCCGTGGAGAAGGTGGTGGCCGCCGCCTTCGGCCAGCGGCGCAAGATGCTGCGCGGCGCGCTAAAGCCGCTCGGCGGCGAAGCCCTGATCACCCGCGCCGCCCTCGACCCCACCCGCCGCGCCGAGACGCTGAGCCTCGCCGAGTTCGGCCGGCTTATTCAGGCATTTGGGTGAGGGGTTTTTTGAGATGGATGCTGAAACAAGTTCAGCATGACGAGTAACTGTCACCCCGCACTCGTTGCGGCATCTCCCCGTTACGTAGGAAGACCCCGCATCACGTGCGGGGTGACATTCTGTTTTAGCAGCGTCATTCCGGGACGCATAAGCGTGCCCGGAATCTCCCCGCGTCACGAAGGAGATCCTGCGCAGCCTTTCAGGCTCGCAGGATGACGGCCTCTATATCTGTGAGTCGAGGATAAAATGTCCGAGTCAGCCATGAGCTGGCGAAGCGTCGCCTATTGCGGAGGCCAGCAGGCCGGAGCAGGGGTATCAAACAAACCCGCAGGGGCAAACATAAAAAACTCGGCAAACACAAAAACCACTTCTACCGCTCGCCACACAGCTTCGCCACAAAGGCGGGCAGGGTGGTCTGGCGGTTGCGCCGTAAGCGTTCGGCCTTGAGGATGTGGCGGATCTGCTCCAGCGTTTCGGTCACGTCGTGATTGATGACGACATAGTCATACGCATCCCAATGGATGATCTCGTCGGCCGCCTTGGCCATGCGGTAGCGCACCACTTCGTCGCTGTCCTGCGCGCGCTTACGCAGGCGGTTCTCCAGCTCGGCCATCGAGGGGGGCAGGATGAACACGCTGGCGAGGTCCTTGCGGCAGGTGTTCTTCAGCTGCTGCGTGCCCTGCCAGTCGATGTCGAACAGCATGTCGGTGCCGCCCGCCAGGGCTTCTTCCACATACTGCTTCGGCGTGCCGTAGGAATTGCCGAATACGGTGGCGTGCTCCAGCAGGTCGCCGCGCGCGACCATGGTGCTGAACGTCTCGGGCGTGACGAAATGGTAATCCACGCCGTCCACCTCGCCGGGGCGCTTGGGGCGCGTGGTGACGGAGACGGACATGCGCAGATTCTGCTCTTCCTGCATCAGCAGGCGGGAGAGCGTGGTCTTGCCCGCACCGGAGGGCGAGGAGAGCACGAACATGAACCCCCGGCGGATGCCGGAAGCGGAGACGGAGTCATCGTGGGCCGAAGGGGCCATGACGGGTGCTGCACGCATGATACACAGACCTCATAGGATGCCGCAGGCATGTTAAGATAAGGTAAAGCCGCGAAAGGCCGGCACTTTAATGGGCGTGATGGGGTTTGTCACCCGGTTTATCGCCCATGGGGTGCGCGCCATGGCCCTCCGCGCGGCGGTTTTCCACCGGCACGTCCACCGGCAGCTGCGCCGACCCGTCGGAAAAGAGGAGGTGCAGCGTATCGCCTTCCTTCAGCGGCGCGCGCAGGTCAAACAGCATGATATGCAAGCCGCCGGGCTGCATCTGCGCCATGTCCCCGGCCGGAATGGTGAGGGAGGGCTGTTTCTCCATGCGCATCACACCGTGGGCATCCATGGTGTGGGTGTGGAATTCCGCGCGCTTGGCCTCAGGGCTTTGCAGGCCGGTGAGGGTGACGGGGGCATCCTGCGCATTGTGCAGATTGACGTAGGCCACGCCCGTGGTCTGGCCGGGAAGCGTCGGGGCGGCCCAGGCGCCATGCACCATCAGGTCGCTGACGCTGGCGGCGGCGGCGGGCAGGGCCAGCAAGGCGACCAGCGTGGTCAGCAAAAGGTTGTGGGAAAGGCGCATCCTAGTATCCATCCTCGCTCTGGGAGATTTCCTTCAGCCGCACCGCCAGCTCGGAGGCCGGGATGCTGTAGGGAAAGTGGGTGACATATTCACCGTCCGGCCCCATCAGGTACAGGAAGCTGGAGTGGTCGACCAGGTAGTTCTTGTCGCCGGGCGTTTCCTTGCGAACGTGGTAATAAACCTTGTAGGCCTGCGTGACGGTCTTGATCTGCTCCGGCGTGCCGGTGAGGGCGAGGAAGCGCGGGTGGAAGGCAGTCATGTAGTTCTTCAGCGCCGCCGCGCTGTCGCGCTCCGGGTCAACGGTGATGAAGACGGGCTGGATGGCATCCGCCGCGCTGCCGATGCGGTTCAGCGCCTCGGTGATGGTGCCAAGGGCCGTGGGGCAGACATCCGGGCAGGAGGCGAAGCCGAAGGAAATCAGCGCGAATCGGCCCTTGAGGTCCTGCGCCGTGACCGGGTTGCCGTTCTGGTCGGTGAGGGTGAAATCGCCGCCGATCTGCGCCTTGCCGCCGCTGGCGGGGCGGAGGGCGGCCATTTCGCGCCCGGCGGTTTCGGTGAAATGTTCGTGGCCGAACCACATCATCGTGCTGGCCAGGATGATGGCCATTCCCAGTATGCCCGAAAGCCAGAGCCAGCGCATGCGGCAACCCTTCGTCTATTCTCTCTGGCCCTACTATAAGACGCGATGGGGTGAAATCAACGTGAAGAAACCGTGACAGCCCGATGCCTTGACAAATATTAATAAAGTGCTAAGATGAAATTGTAAGCTGTTGCTTCTTATGAGGTAGAGCAAGGCAATGTTGACCCCGTACCTCGCACCCCCTTCCAGTGTGGCCCCGGCGCCCGCCATCGTGGCGTCCGTCTTTGCGGCCCCGGCGGAAACCTCGGGCGTGGCGCTGCCCTCGTTTGCGGTGGCCTCCGCCGCGGCCGAGGCGCGCGTGCAGAACCAGCGTCAGGGCGGCGGTGCGGCGGTGATGGCAACGGCGTCCGCGCCGGATTTGCTGGAGGAGTTGGCGTCTGCGCCATCGGCATCGGACGCGCTGGCGTCTTTCCGCAGCGCCGGGGCGCCCCCGGTCATCCGCTTTTCCTCGCAGTTCCTGGCGCAGATGTTCGCGCAGCTGCCGGTGCAGGACAATGCGGTGCTCATGGCCGAGCTTGCCGATAATACCCCGACCTCGGTGCTCGATGCGCGAGTGATGGAGCTGTTTGGGCAGGTGAAATACAAGCCGAGCAACGCGTTCAAACCGGCGGACCCGGCCCGCGGAGTCGTGGCGCTGATGGCGGCGGCGGAAGCGGCCAGCCGCGTCCCGGCCATGCCGGCGCGTGCCCCGGCCAATGCCTACGTGGCCGCCAATGGCAACTGGCGACTGCCGAGCGCGGGCAATGACAACCGCCCCGCGCCGACCATGCGGCCGGAGCCCTCGCTCGTGCGCACCAGCGGGGCGCAGGCCTATACTGCGTCGATGACGCGCAATGAGGTGAATCTGCGGGCACCTGCCGTGGTGGCCACCGCTGCTGCGCCGGAAATGGAAGATGGGGTGGCTGTGGAAACAAAGGCCTCTTAAACCCCTCCCCAGTAGGGCGGGGTCGACGCGTACAAGCGTCGACGGGAGGGGGGCGGAAGCGCAGTCAGAGGTATCCTTAAGCCCCCACCCCAACCCTCCCCCTACAGGGGAGGGGGATATGGGGCTCCGCTTCTCACCAAAGACCAGCAACCAGAGACCAGAAACCAGCAACCACCCTCACCCCAGCACTTCCTTGATTTTCTTGCCCACCACGGCCACCGGGTTCTCCATGCCGTAGCGGCCTTTTTCGGCGAGCATGCGGTCGGCGATGTCCTCGGCGTCTTGCGCCTGAAAAAGCTGCTTGCCGAGGGTGAAATACTCGCTCTCCTCCTTTTGCATGTGCGTCTCCAGCACCTGGCGCAGGGTGCGCAGCTTGCCAATCCAGTCATCATCCTTGGCGGAGCTGGTCTGGATGTCCATCACCAGCCGCTCCAGCGTGTGATGCTCATCCATGGCTTCCTGCACGAGATGACGGCCGAGATCGCTGCGGCGCAATTCGCCGTAGAAAATTTCCTCCTCCGGCTTCGCATGCACCATCAGCTCGGTACGGAAATAGCTGAACAGGCGCTTGCGCTGCTCGGCATTGGCCTCCGGCGTCGCCTCGATGGAGTCAAGCACGTCGAGCAGACGGCGATGGTCATTCTTGATGAGTTCGTAGATGTCCATGGGTTCTCTCCGCCCTGTTAGTCCGCCCCGGAACCGGGGGAGTTGTGTAGCAGGCTGCCCTGCGAACTGCGGCTGTGGTTGCCGGTGCCTTCGTCCTGCGCGCCGGGCTGCGTCGCATCCGCCGAGCCGCCGGAGCCTTCATCAAAAGAGCGGGCCTGGCGGTTTTCGGCGTCATGCGCGCTCATCGGGGCACCGCCGCTGGTGACGACGCTGCCTGCTTCCGCGCCGCCCGTACCGGCAGCGCCCTGGCCCTCCATGCCGCCCCGGCTGGCGTCAGCGCGGGAGATCTCTCGCGCTGACGCCCGGCTTGCCACCGTCACCGGGGACGAACTGCCCGGCGGATTGCTCATCCGACACACCGCCGCGCACGGCCAGCCCCGTGGTATCCACGCCGGAGCCCGCGACGCCGCCGGACGCCCCGGTAAAGCCCGCTCCCGGTGCCGGATTGCTGCCGGAGGTGGGCTGCTTCTGCGCCCGCGCCTGCGCGGTGGCGGAGCCGCCGGGGTCGCGCGCCACGCCTTGCTCCGTCTGCATGCCGTAGCCGCCGACAGCGGGTACGTCCTGCGGTTTTACCTCCGGCGTATTTTCATCGGCGCGGTCGAGCACGTCGATGTCCGTATCCGAGCCGTAGCCGCGTTCGAGTTCCTTGTCGCTCATGGGTCTCTCCTTTTTGCTTACTTCAGCCGGTTGCATTTCAACTCTCGATGGGCAAAGCAGCGTGATGTATCAGCATAGGGTAGGTAACAAGCGTTCTTCCGTTTGCTAGGTGAGGGACTAGAGTGGTATGAAGCCCTCATCGTTAGTCGAGCGCAGCAGGCGCGAGTCAGCCATGAGCCCGCGAAGCGGCGCCCATTGCGGAGCGCAGGAAGCGCGTAGCAGGGGTGAAACTAATACACTATGAAACTCACCATTTTCGGCGCGGGCGCGATTGGCAGTGAATTCGGCGGGCACCTTGCCGCTTCAGGCGCAGACGTCACCCTGATCGGGCGCGGGCCCCATGCTGAGGCGATGGCCGAGCGCGGGCTGGTGATGGCCACCGCTGAATCCCGCCGGACCGTGGCGGTGCGAGTGGTAACGGATGCGGCGGCGCTGCCGAAGCAGGACGTGGTGATTGTCTGCGTGAAGGCGCATGCGGTGGAACGGGCAGCCGAGCAAATCGCGGCGCTGCTGCATGAGGAAAGCCTGGCTGTCTTCGCGCTGAACGGCCTGCCGTGGTGGTATTTCCAGAATCATGGCGGCCGCTTTGACGGGGCCATTCTCCGCTCGCTGGATCCGGAAGGGCATATCACCCGCACCCTCCCGGCGAAGCATGTCATCGGCACGGCGGTCTATCAGGCCACCACCATCACCGCGCCGGGGGAAATCCACTACCTCGATCTGCCCTATAACACCATGTATCTCGGCGAGCTTGACCGCAGCTTAAGCCCGCGCCTGCAGAAGCTGGAAGCGATGCTGAAAGAAGGTGGCATCCGCACGCATGCGCTGGAGGATATCCGCGCAAAAATCTGGGACAAATTATGGGGCAACATCGCCTTCAACCCGGTCACCGCGCTGACCCACGCCACCATGGACGCGGTGGTGCAGAGCTATGACGATACCGACCTGATGGAAGCCATTATGAATGAAGCGCGGACGGTGGGCGAGAAAATCGGCGTCACGTTCGTCGGCCGCCCGTGGAACAAGCTGGAGACGTCCGCGCGCCTTGTCGGCCACAAGACCTCCATGCTGCAGGACATCGATGCGGGCCGCCCGACGGAGATCGAGGCCATCGTCGGCGCGGTGCGCGAGATTGGCAAATGGCTGGAGGTGGAGATGCCCCACCTCAACGGGCTCTACAGCCTCATCCGGCTGAAGGAGCGCTTCTACCGCCCCGCCGGGTCGGGGAACGAGACGCGGCCTTCCTGAAGGTCGGTAAGTTCCTGCGCCGCCAGCGCCGCTGCTGCCCCACGCAGATAGCCCGCCATGATGCGCAGTTGGTCGTCCGTCGCGGTGGCCGTGCCGTAGAGATTGCGTCGCAGCGAATCATGCAGCGCCTCTTCATTGCCGCGCAGGGCCAGCTCATAGGCCTGCAAGCGGCCATAAAAGGCATTGGCCATCGCCTTCATCTTGCGGCCGACGCTCAAATCCCCCACGCCGATTTCGCGCAAGGAGCGGTCCATGTCCTCCATGAACACCTCGATCAGCAGGCGCTCGAAGCCGCTTTCCTGCGCGTCGAAGCGGCCGCCATGCGACTCCTTCAACCGCTGCAGCACGAGGAACATGTGCGTGAGGATCAGCTCGAAGCGGCCATTCAGCGTGTCGGGCACGCCGGCAGCCGTATAGAAAAAGGGGTTTCGTGATTGTTCCACTAGTGCTAAATACAACACATGCGCCCGCTGGCGTTCAGCGGACGGAAAGAACAGGCGAGTCAACTGGCTAAGCATCCGGTATTCCTTTTCTCGATGCACATCGCGTCTTCCTTATATAGCGCCGTTTCCGCGTTTCGCCAGCCGTTGATGCTGGCGGTGCTGATGGGGCTGGCCACCTGCTCGCCCAAGGTGGATTCAAGGGGCCATGTCGATGCGCTAAAGCAGATCGACCAGCTCATCGTGGGCCGCAGCCACAAGCAGGACGTGATGCGGCTGCTCGGCTCGCCCTCCACCACCTCCACCTTCGGCGAGGAGCGCTGGTATTACATCACCGCCCGCAAGGAAGCGTTCGGCTTCCTCGCCCCCAAAGTCACCCAGCAGAACGTGACGCAGATCACCTTCGATGCCGACGGCATGGTCTCCGCCATCGAGCGCCACGGCCTGAACGAGCGCCGCGACATCGAGGTGACGCAGGACATTACCCCCACCGAAGGCCACCAGCTCGGCTTCTTCGAACAGCTCCTCGGCAATGTCGGCCGCTTCAACAAGCCCCCGCAAGAGGCGCGGTAAGTTCCTAAGATACCTGTAAAATACCGTCAAAGGTTAACGTCGTTAACCTAAATTTAATCCATTCTTTGCTAATATCAATCCATTGGGATCAGGAGTTCCTTGATGGCACAAGATATCCGTTCGTTTGATGCGTCCGTCATTGACGAGGGAATGACACGCTATCGCGTCGAGCTGGCATCCCCTTCAGGACGTGAGTCACGTTTGGATATTCACGCCAGAACGCCCTTGCCTGAGGAAATCAGATTTGGAGAGCGTTCAAACATCCGTTTCACATTAGATGAAGATGGACACCGACTGAATCCGAACCAACGAGAAGAGGCCGCTCAGAGATTTCGGCAAGAAGCGGAAAAGCGTTTTCCCGAAGGAACCAGAATCACTGCGGAGCAAAATCAGATTGATGCCCGCCGTACCAATTTCGCCGTGGAATTCCCTGCCGGCCATACTCCTGACGCTGCCGATGTTCGGGCGGTGGTAGAGTCGGCGCATGGGGCAGGGATTGTTAGTGACGCAGGCCGTCTGGGGGCGATTGATCACGAATTGCGCCAAAACCCCCAACGCCTCTTTGCGCCGGGGCAAAACGGAGCCCGCCATTTGGCCCGGATTCAGGAGGGGGCAGGGGGTAACCAGCTTGTTTTCAATGCAGAACTCACGCGCCTTAGCCGTGGAACGGAGCTGGTTATTGAGCCTCGGCCGGATGGCTCGCACGTCATCCGTCCGGTCGAAGCGTCCCCCTCGATGAGTGGCATCCAATCGGCGGAGGAAATTCGCAATCACTTGAACGCTGCAGGTATTCGTACCGAAACTCCTTTTCCTGCGCCTGAAGGGGCGGATGTCACGACGCGTCTTGAACGCGGGCATGGGGTCGTCTCTGTGCCTCCGGGGGCCAGTTCTCAAGAGATCCTAGGCGCGATGGGCCGTCCACAAACCCTGCCCAATAAGACGGTGGTTAACCCGCCGATCATTGCCCCCGAGGCGGCACGCATCGCCGCAGAACAGCCGGGGTTTGGAACGCCAGACCTGCGCGGACATTCTGTGGCGGCTGAAGTTGGGGGGCGTGCCGCTGGCACGGGAGCCCATGCGCCAACCCCTGAAGGACACGCGCCGCGCGGGCGACGCATAGGTGGCGGCGTGTTTGGCATCGCTCTAGGGGCAGGGATTGCCGGGGTGAGCCAATTCATCGCCACGGGTAGCGCACAGGCCGCTGTGACCGCCGCAAGGGATGCCGCCGGGGGTACAGTTGTTGACGGTGTGCGTGAGGGTAATTACGGACGGGCAGCCCGTGACACCGTGGAATTACTGGATCCTACCGGTGTGGTGGGTGGCTTGCGAGCCATCCGTGAAAACAGGAATCCTGATTTGCAAATGGAGCATCAACAGGCCGCACGCGGCAATGTGGGGCGCCATATGGTGCGGCGAATCGAAGGGTTCGACGATCCGGCCCCCGGCGCGGCACCCGGATCGGCGCCGCCGCAAAATCGTACGCCTGAGGAGCCGGCGAGAGGGATGGACTCGAACGTCCTTGCCCAAGCCCAGAGTGCCGTAGCTGGAATGGAAACTCCGGTGGCCTGCCACGGAACGCCGGATGGTTCCCAGTTTTCCCCTGCGGCATGCCCACGCACGCTGGAGCCGGCCCAAAGTGTTGGGCGGGGCTAGGGATGGTGGGACGGCTTGCCGCGCGGCTGCATGTCCGCTACGCTAGGTGCCTGCGATCCCGTAGCTCAGCTGGATAGAGCATCTGCCTTCTAAGCAGAATGTCGGGGGTTCGAGTCCCTCCGGGATCGCCAGACATGCTAGTCAGGTTTAATTCCGCAAAGAGCGAAGCCAGAGGCTTTTCGTCCGCGTGTGCTAGCGGACGGCGCGCTTGAGCAGACGCAGCGGGAATGACATCGGACGCGGCTGCTCCTGCGGTGGCACCTCTTTCACCGCCATGCGTGCCATCAGCTCCTGTTCGTTGCGCCATGCATTGATCTGTGCGGCAAAGGCCGCTTCATGCGCCCGCTGCTCGTGGCGGTAATCGCCCTCTTCGTTACGGAAGGCCATCGTCGGGTGATCGGCCGTCCAGGAGCGCGGCGTATTGCACATGAGCAGGGGCTGCCACCCCGCCGGAAGATGCCACGTGCCGCGGAACACGTAATCCCTGGCATTGGAGAGGTAGATTAGCCCGCCGATGACTGTCAGGCGGGCGAAGAGCGGGAGGTAGTAATCCACATGCTGCTGCTCCATCTCCTGCAGGCTTTCCACATTGATGGCGATGTCAAAGCTGCGATCCGGCAGCGACGGCGTCTGCCAGGCGGGCATGATGTAGCAGTCGAACTCCTGGCTGTAGGTGTCGCCATTGTAGAAGGAGCCGATCTTCAGATCGGGAAATTGCTGGCGCATGTAGAGGAAGGCATACATCAGCGAGCCGGGCACGGCGTCCACCAGCACGTAATGCATCTTGCCGGGGACCATGCTGAGCATCGCCTCGGCCAGACGCCCGTAACCGCCGCCGACCT
The DNA here is from genome assembly GCA_002291925.1 of Alphaproteobacteria bacterium UBA998. Taxonomy (GTDB): domain Bacteria; phylum Pseudomonadota; class Alphaproteobacteria; order Rickettsiales; family UBA998; genus UBA998. The sequence goes on from DBAY01000007.1 coordinate 13,883, forward strand.
CGAAGACGCGCAGCCGCTCGCCGCTGGCCGGTGTGATGCGGTTGAAAGCCGTGATGAGCGCCACGTCCATCAGGCTGCCAAGGTCGGTCTCACGCCAGCCGTATTTCTGGCCGTACGCGAGCAGATCCCCGGGAAGCTGCCGGTCATGATCCAGCGCCCGCAGGAAAGGCTCGTATTTGGTGACCGAATGGGCCTGAAGCGGCTGCATGCCGGTGACGCCGACCCACGGGTCGAGCATCAGCGCCAGGTTGCTGTATTTCTCCTTGTAGAGCGATTCCGTGTAGCTGCTGATGCGCGACTGACTCGGCGTCTTGCCAAGGTTCTGGTTCCAGTGGTCGGACGGCGCCAGGGCACCGCCATGCGCCAGCATGTCGGCCACAATCGCGTCAAACATGGCCTTGTCACCCTGACGGGCAAAACGGCTGCTGCTGTTGTTGAACTGCAGGGGCGTCGAAGTGAAGGGCACGGAAAACTCCTATCTTTCCTAAAACACGTTACGGTAAGGGGTACTGCTCTGCGGGACTCGGCGCAACCCCAGACTCGGTGTTGCGGGCACCAAAGCGCTTCAGCAAAGCGATGGAGGGCGTTCCGGCACGGAAGATGCACGCCCCGGTGCGATCTGGTGACGCGGCGTTCATGAGGTCATCACTTCGCGGCCGAACAGGTCGGGGTCGATGCTAATGCTGCCGTGAATGCCGAGATTCATCTGGTCGACGATCGGCCCGCATAGCATGTCCACGGCGACCCCCAGGGGCTGCACCATGCTCTGCCAGTAGCGGTAGATCATCTTCGGGTGTTCGCCCATCAGCACCGTCAGGCGGCTGCCTTGCGGCATGAAAATGGCGTTGGCGCAGGCCGCGCCGGTGGCGCTGATGACGTGCCTTGCATGGGTGAAATACTGCACCTGTTCGTGGAAGGAGAGCTTTTCCGGGTCCAGAATCGCATAGCCGGCCTCGCGGGCGATGCGCTCCAGCGTATCGTTATTGACGACACGGCGGATGCCCCTGCTGCGCCGCAGGTAAATGCGCTCTGGCCAGTCCCGTTGCGCGAGGTTGAACGCCTGTTTCATCAGGTGATCGCGCAGGAGGCGGAGCGCGTCGGGCGAGAATTTTCCGTGGGAATGCTGCTCGCCTTCCCCGCCCCGCTGATCGAACGGCACATAGCCGGTAGGGGTGGTGACATAAAGGCGATCCGCCCAGACCGTCCCAAAGGTGGGAAGCGTGTAAATCAGCCGGTCGCCGCAGACCAGAAAGAGCGAGTTCATCAAGTTTTCATGCAGCCCGCCATTCACGATGATGGGGACGCCACTGAAACGCGGCTCACGGCAGAACAGATGAATCCGTGGCAGCACCTCGCTCATCCAGTGGGCGTAATTTCCAGCGCAGCTATCGACAAAACTGGCGGCGACTGGAATGGAAGCCGGGGGAACTGTGTTAATCCGGCGGCGAATGGTGCCCCGACCGATATTCAGTAGCACCCGGCTATGTAACTCTTCCGAAGTGCGGTCTGTCTCAAATCGATACAGGTCATGATATAAAGCCTTCCCTTGAAGTAAGGCCACTTGCTTGGGCAGAAATACAAGATTGGTTGCCCCCTGTTGTACGGCGTCATGCGTTTCAAAAATTTTTACGGCTGGAAATAAGAAACTTTCTTCTTTTGTAAGGCGATGTGGGATTTTTCCTTGCAGGCCGATTACACGTAACGGCGGCAGGTAAACGACAGTCTCTGGCAGTGCGGTTTCACAGCACAAAGAAGGATATTCCGCTAAGTATTCGTTATGCCGTGTAAGCTTTGCTGTAGATGTAAACAAAGGCTGCGGGAGTAGTCGAAAAATTAGCTGGCGAAATTTGTGCCAGTATTTTGGGGCGGCATAGCGCACATGTCGGTGCAGAAACCTCCAGCCGTAAAGGCAGAGCCGGTGCAGGACTGGCACACGGCGGATCGTGCGCCGGTAGATTGAAAGCAGCCGGGGAAAATCGGAGATGTTGAGGGGTTTTCTCTCCAATCTCTTCGCCGCCTCGCAGAGCTCGATGATCCTCGGCGTCAGCGGCGGAGTGGCGGCCGATGGCGCCCCGCCCATGTCCTCCGCAGAGAGATGTGCGCTGTCCCGGGTCATGAGATGAACGAATGGCGCGCGGCCTGGGCCGCCTGCTGCCGATTCATAAAGATGACGTTGCTGTACAAATCCATCATAGGCGGCAAGTCAATAATATGGCAATCGTTCAAAGGCATGCCGCCATCCTTAGCCATTTTCAGGCAGAATACAAAGAAAACGTAGCAGTCCATACAGGATGGCGCAGCAATTGTCACGTTGCCATGAAACAAGCTGTTTGACTCGCTAGTGCAATACGATAACCTTGGTCAGTAATGCCTGTTTCAACAAGGACGGTCATGCCGCTTTATCTCGAACGCACTTGCGCCTATATGCGCCGCCGTCTGGCGGAGGGAATCCGCGGCACGCTGGCCCAGCCTGCGGCCATGCTGCTGGCGCTCATCTTCACGCTGCTCTACCTGCCGCAGGCTTTTATCCTCATTGAGGACATGGGTTTAATCTCCGCCTTCGAGGTGGATCCCGGTAGCCATATTCATGCCATGCGCGATGTGCTGGCGCATTACAGCATGCATGCCGGGTATCACAGCAAATATTATGGATGGACGTATTTTTTCATTCAATATGTGCTGCTGTCTCCTCTCTACCAGTTTAGTCAAGCATTCGGAGTGCCCGACGAAACAGCGATCTATTTTGGAATCCGTTTGATTCTTTTTGTGATTGGCCTGGCGTCCACTCTTGCGTTCTACGCGCTTGTACATCGCCTTTTCAATCGCCAGACGCTTTCCCTGGCAGCAGGGGCAATGTATGCGCTCTCCCCGGTCACCGCGAAATTCTTTTACTTCATTCACCCGGAAACGACCGGAATTCTCTTTATATTTCTAAGTTTGCATGCCTTGCTTGATTTTCGCAGAAATCCTGGTGACGGGGTTATTTATACCGCCGGCGTATTCGCGCTTGTGCTGGCCTCTCTCAGCAAGCAGATTTACTTTCTTCTGGCCCTGCCGGTGATGTGGGTGTTCTTTCTGCATTTTGCCGAGTCGAGCGGCCGGGGCATCCTGAAAACCCTTTTTCAGTGATGATGGCACGAATGCTTGCGCTAACGGCGTTTGGCGCATTGGTCGTGTTTTTCATCATCCATCCGTCTGCGTTTATTCAGTTTCCGTTATTTCTTGAATACCAGTCCACTCTTGGGGGATTTGTGAATGGCGAGAATGCCACTTCCCTGCAAAAGGCGCTCAGGCTGTGGAAGGAGGTGCTTGACGCGCATCCGGGAACGCTCATCCTGATGGCGCTGCTGATTCCGGGGATCATAGCGGGGTTTTGGTATTACCGCATTACGCGACGACCGGAAATGCTCTGGCTCGCAGTGAATGCGCTTTCAGCACTGCTACTGCTGGCGGTCATCATTACCATGAACCGGTTGTTTATCATGGTAAGTTATCTTCAGCCGGTCTATCCCTTGCTCATTCTCAATTTCATCGCCCTGCTGGTATGGGCGCGAGATACGCAATGGCGCGGCGGGTGGGTGCTGCATGTCATAGGTATGTATCTTGGGGCAATACTGATTGGCGGCTTTATGCTCTATTCTGTTCAGGCGCTTTATGACCGATTGAATTACAAGGATTCCATCGCATCGATCACGTACGAATATGTGCGCCAGAATGTGGGCGCGAACACGCGCGTGGTGCATGATCATTTCGTGGCGATACCTGAAGCCATGAAGCTGCAGTCGTGCCACTATTGGCAGGGCTGCGGCACGGACGCAATTGAGGAGTTTGCGCCTGACGTACTGATGTTTAACCCGGAATTTCGCGTCTCTGAAAAGCCCTATGCCGAAACGGAGCGGCTGAAGCGCTATGTGCGCGAGCATGGCTTCATCCACGTCACCGATCTCAAGGCACAAAATGTCACCATTTCTGTCTATCGACGCCCTGAGAAGACAACACCGTAGTCATAATCTAGAGTAATGATCAACGTACAGTTTTTCTTGCGAAGTTGGAGCTGAGAAACTACGGTAGCGCCGTTTTTACCCACCCATCTGAACGATACGGAAAGACCAACCATGCAGCCGAAAGTCGCTTACGCCAAAACCGTTTATGGCCAGAAGGAAATTGATGCCGTCGTCAAATGCCTGAACGAGAGCACGCAGATGGGCAAATATGCGAGCCAGTTCGAGGCGCGCATTGCCTCCCTCTTTGCCAAGAGGCACGGGCTGTTCGTCAATTCCGGTTCTTCGGCGCTCTATATCGGCATGGAAGCAATGGGCTTCACGCCGGGCGGAGAGGTCATCACTCCGGCGCTGACCTTCTCCACCACGGTGGGCTGCATCGTGAAATCAGGGCTGGTGCCCGTCTTCGTCGATGTCGGCGTCAGTGACTACTGCATCGATGTCAGCCGCATCGAGGAGATGGTGACGGACAAGACGGTGGCCATCCTGGCTCCGAACCTGCTCGGCAATCTGTGCGAATGGGACAAGATCGCGGACATCGCCAAGCGCCATAACCTCAAGGTGATCGAGGATTCCGCTGATACGCTGGGCGCGACGCTGCACGGCAAGTCTAGCGGATACTGGAGCGACTGGTCGATCACCAGCTTCTACGGCTCGCACATCATCAACTGCGCCGGCAATGGCGGCATGCTCTGCCTGAATGATCCGGATCAGCTGCGCGAGGCGAAGCTGCTGCGCTCCTGGGGCCGTTCCTCCTCGATCTTCGATGAGAAGAGCGAGGCGATTGAGAACCGGTTCAACGTGGATGTGGACGGGATTGAGTACGACGCGAAATTCATTTTCGAGCGCATCGGCTACAATTTGGAGGGCTCGGAGATCGGCGCTGCGTTCGGGCTCGCCCAGCTTGAGGATCTCGAGCAGAATATCCGCACCCGCGAGGCCAATTACGCCCGCCAGACGCGCTTCTTCCAGCAATATGAGGAATTCTTCGTGCTGCCGCAGCAGACCGAAGGAACCCGTACCGCCTGGCTCGCCTATCCGGTCGTCATCCGCCCGGATGCGCCCTTCAAGCGCCGCGAACTCCAGATTGCGCTGGAGAAACAGGCGGTGCAGACCCGCACGGTGTTCTCGGGCAACATCACCCGCCAGCCCGGCTACCGGAACCTGCCGATGCGCATCTCGCCGCAGGGGCTGGCCAACGCGGACAATATCATGCGCGGCGGCGTCCTGCTGGCCTGCCACCACGGCCTGACCGAGGAGATGTTCACCTACATGCACGGGCATATCGAGGAGTTCCTGCGGCCGTATCTGGCGCAGGGCCGTGTCTCCAAGGCGGTGTAATCGCGCATGGCGGCGAAGAAGCTGATCTCCATTGTCATCCCGGCCTATAACGAGGAGGCCTGCACCGCCCCGCTTGAGCGCGGCATCAGCGGCATCATCGACAGCCTGCCGCAGTATGATTTCGAGGTGATCATCGTCGAGAACGGCTCGTATGACCGCACCTACGAGCAGCTGATGGAAATCCACCAGCGCGATGGCCGTTACAAGATCGTCAAGCTGACCCGCAATGTCGGCCCGGAAAACGCCATCTGTGCCGGCCTGCAGTTCGCGCGCGGGGATGCGGCCATCATCACCTATGCCGACCTCGAAGACCCGCCCCACCTGATGCGCGACTTCATCGCCAAATGGGAGGAGGGCTACAAGCATGTATACGGCATCACGCGGCAGCGGCAGGGCAGCCGCCTGCGGCGCTTCAATTCCCAGCTTTTCTATACCATCATCAACCGGCTGACCAATAACGTGGTGCCGAAGAATGTAGCGGATTTCCGGCTGGTCGACCGGCAGGTCTACCAGGAGATCAACCGCATCACCGAGAAGAACCGCTTCCTGCGGGGCCTGTTCGCGTGGCTGAACTATAAATCCTTCGGCATCGAATATGACCGCAACACCACGCGGGCGGGCGGCGAATCGAAAGCCTCGACGCTGGTGGTGCTGGCGCTGGCGCTCAAGGCCATTTTCTCCTACTCGAATTTTCCCCTCAAGATCGCCAGTATTCTGGGTTGCGTCACCGGGGGGCTCTCGCTGCTCGCCATCGTCTATTTCATCGTGCAGTATCTCTTCTTCGATACGTTTCCCTTCAGCGGGTTTGGCACCATCGTGGTGCTGATGCTGCTGATGTTCAGCATCCTCTTCTTCCTGATCGGGATTCTGGGTGAATATGTGGCGCTGATTTACAGCGAGGTGAAGGGGCGCCCGCTCTTCGTGGTGGATGAGCTGGTCGGGATCCGTCCGTGACGACGGACGAGGCCGCGGGAATACGCTTCTGGCCGCTGGCAGTTTTTTTCCGCCTGCCGCAGCCGCTGCGCTATCTGCTGATCGGTGGCTATAACACGGTCATGAGCGGCGCGCTCTATGCCGGGCTCTACCTGTTGCTCGGCGAGAAGCTGCATTACCTCCTGATCCTGGTGCTGAATTACCTGATCTCGGTTACCCATTCCTTCCTGACGATGAAGTACCTCGTTTTTCGCAGCCGCGGCCATGTCTGGCGGGAGTATCTGCGCTGCCAGCTTTCCTACCTAACGCTGCTCGGAGCCAATATTCCGTTGCTCAGCCTGCTGGTGGACGGTCTGGGTATGGGCGCCATTCTTGCCCAGTTTATCTGCACCGTGGTCATCGCGGCGCTGGGCTACGTCCTGCACAAGCGCTTCTCCTTCGCGGCGCGGTAGCGACGCTCGGCAGAGTCTTCCGGTATTTCAGGCGGCGGCTGGCCGGGTCTTGCGCTGATGGTCGGCCACGAAGGGGTTGTCGGCGATGAATTCGCTATCGCTCAGATAGGGGAACTGGTCATGCAGCGGATTGCCCAGCTCCAGTTTCGGCTCCAGCACCGTATTCGGGTGGATGATCACGTCGATGAGCCGCGCGCCGCCGCTGAAGGGGGAGGCGGCGATGTCCTCCAGCTGCTCCACGCGCTGATAGCCGATGCCGTAAGCCTCGGCCAGTTTGCTGAAATCCGGGCAGCTATAGCCGTGGCCGGTCGCGGCATAGCGCCCGGCGAAGTTGAGGTCCTGAAACTGCTTGATGATGCCATAGCCGCCGTTATTCATCACGATGATGGTGATCGGCAGCCCGTGCTCGCGGATGACTTGCAGCTCTTGAATGTTGAGTTGCATCCCGCCATCGCCGATGACAGCGATCACCTGCCGGCCCGGCTGCACGAGCGCCGCGCCGATGGCCGCCGGCAGCGCATAGCCCATCGGCGAGTTGCCCCCGGCGGTGAATATGGCCTGACGGCGGCGCAGGAAGGTCTGGAAAAGCCAGCACATGGCGGCGCCGGTATCGCCGATGACCACGGCATCCTCCGTGACATACTCGCTGAGACGCTCGATGACGGCGTAGGGCGAGAGCGTGCCGCTGCGCTCGGCGAACTGGCTGTGCGTTTTGCCAAAATAGCGCGCGTGCATCTGCCCCACATAGCTGCGCCACGCGGGTGACTGCACCGGCGCGGGCACCTGATCCAGCACGCTCCCGAACCCGGCGAAATTCGCCTGGATCGTCCGGTATTCGTTGATGGCGTATTTCCGCAGCTCCTCGCCGTCCACGTCAATCGCCAGCACTTCGGCGCTGATGGCGAACAGCTTGGTGTTGGAGCCGCGCTGGCGGTTATCGAGCCGGCTGCCGAGGACGAGCAGGCGATCACAATTCTGCACGAGGCAGTTTGCACCGCGATTGCCATAGACACCGATGGTGCCGTGATAATTCGGCGAGTAATTGTCGAAATAGCGCATGCCGTTCCAGCTAGCGACAAACGAGATGCCGTGGCGGTTCAGGAAGGCCTCGACGGCGGCCGCTTCCTGCGCCCCCGCCAAGCCCGGCCCGGCACCGAAAATGGCCAGCGGCCGCTCACCGCCGCGGAAGAACTCGGAGATGCGCTGCGCGATGGCGGTATCTTCCGACGCGCTGCGCGAAGAGACGGCGGGCGGTGCATATTGCAGGACGCTGCCCATATCTTCCTGCTGCACATTCATCGGCACGTCGATCAGCACCGGACCCTTGCGGTCGCTGATAGCGATGTTCCATGCCTTCTCCAGCTCGCGGCGCAGTTCCTCGCCGCTGGTCACCTGCACGGCGTATTTAGTGATCGGGCGGACCATGTCGACGATCTTGGTTTCCTGGAACCCGGCCTGCCGGACATCCGCGCCGAGATATTGCGCGCTCTCCCGCAGGTTGATCTGCCCGGTGATGTGAATGGAGGGGATGGAGTCGAAATAGGAGCAGGCGATGCCGGTGATGAGATTGGTGGCGCCGGGCCCGGACGTCGCGACCGTCACCCCCGGAATGCCGGTGGTGCGCCAGACGGCATCCGCCGCCATCGCCGCGCCCTGCTCATGGTGAAAGCAGGTATAGCCCAGCTGCGGGTGGCGTTCGATGGCATCAATGATGAAGGCGCAGGCCCCGCCCGTCATCAGGAAGACATTGGAGACGCCGCGCTGATGCAGGAACTCCGCAATGTATTCCGAGCCGTTCATCTCAGAACGCGCGCCGCATGGTGACGTCGTAGGCAGCAGCGGGCTCATATTCGGAAGCCACGATCTCCTGATAGAAGCTCTGCCCGGCTTCGGAGACGCGGCGCATCGGAACGCGCAGGATCTCGCTGAAGCCCAGCGCCTCATACAGGCGCACGGCCGGGGTGTTATGGCCGAGGACGCGCAGATACATGTGCGCCAGGTCGAACTCCTGTTTCGCCCAGTCGATCAGCGCCGTGCAGGCAGCCTGCATGATGCCCTTCTCCGCGCCTGCTACGCCGCGCACGATGTTGTCGAGCTCGCAGAAGCGTTGCTGGTGATTGAAGCGGAAGAGGCCGACATGGCCGATTTTCTCGCCCTTCGCATTCTCCACGAAGAAGAGGAGGCGGTCCGGCACCTCGAACAGGGCCTTGTCCATCCAGCGCTGCGTCCCTTCCTCGGTCACAGTGAACTGCGAGGGGAACCATTCCTGCGCGTTGCGACGCCAGTCGGCCAGCAGCTTCACCAGCTCCGGCCGGGAGGAATCCTGTTGCGTGACCGGCACGAGGCGGCCCTTCTGGCCCTGCGCGCCATAGGTGAAGGCCAGCGACGGGTTTTCCTCGCCGGTCTTGATGCGGCGCAGCGTGGCGGTGGTCCGCTCGCGGCGGGCGAGCCAGCCGCCGACCGGGATGGAGGCGCTGCCGCCGCGCGTGCGCGCCAGGATATCGCGCACATGGCCGCAGATATAGTCGATTTCCTCCTCGGTGCGGTTATGGCCGCTGGGCAGGTTGATGCCGCGCAGCCCGACATGGTACGCGGTCGGGTTGGCGGCCTGGGTGAACATCGGGAAGGCGCTGATCGGGTAGAAGATCGGCCGGGAGTCGACCTTGCGTTGCTTCAGCTCAGCGATGAAGGCGTCACGCTCTAGCGGCACCTTGTCCGAGAGGACGATGGAGCTCATCCAGTAGATGTTCTTGGCCCACGGCTTCTGGCCGTTGATGCTGATCTCCGGGATGTCCTGCAACCGCTCCTGGTACCATTTGAAGATCTGGATGCGGCGCTCGACAATCTCCTCGGCCCGTTCGATCTGGGCGAGGCCGATGGCCGCCTGCACGTTCGACATCTTGTATTTGAAGCCGATCGACTCGTTGAAGAGGACCTTTGTCTTGCTGCGGCCATGGTCGCCGATGATGCGGGCGCGGTCCATCAACTCGGCGTCCGACGTGACGAGCATGCCGCCCTCGCCGGTCACCACCGCCTTGGCGCCCTGGAAGCTGAAGGCCGCGGCATTGCCGATCGAGCCGGTCTTGCGGCCGTAATATTCCGCGCCGATGGCCTGCGCCGAATCCTCGAAGACGAAGAGGTTATGCTTGCGGGCCAGCTCCAGCAGCGGGTTCATGTCGCAGGGATGGCCGTAGAGATGCACCGGCATGATGGCCTTGGTGCGCGGGGTAATGAGCCGCTCCACGCTTTCGGGCAGCATGGTCCAGGATTCCGGGTCAATGTCGCAGAAGACCGGGGTGGCGCCGGTGTAGACGACCGCCGAGGCGGTGGCGATCCAGGTCAGCTCCGGCACGATGACCTCGTCGCCCTCGCCGATGCCGGCGGCCAGCAGTGCCAGATGCATGGCGCCGGTGCAGCTGGAGGTGGCCATGGCATGGCTGGTGCCGACATAGCCGGCAAAGGTCTTCTCGAATTTCGCGAGATATTCTCCCCATTTATCGTTCCAGCCATTCTTCACGGCATCGACGCCGTAAGCCACTTCGCGGGTGGAAATGGTCGGCCCGGCGGTCAGGATGAGCTGGGAGATGGTGCGCGGCGCCTCTTCCACGTCGGAGGAGAGGGTCGGCTTTTCAGCGAGCGAGGGGGTCATGGGTGCAGAAACTTCTCTAATGACAACATGTTGGAAAAACCATATCTACGCCTTGCTTCCAGCCCTGTCAAAGGGATTCCTGACGCCCATCCACGGCGTATCAGAGACCGGCCAGATCGAGGTATTGCGTGATCTGGCGCAGGGTGACGGCGTGCATGTCGGCCTTGGCGAAATACTCGCCGAACCAGTCCGCCGTCAGCTGGATGGCTTCTTCCTGCGTATAGCGCGGGCGCCAGCCGATGGCATGCTTGATCTGGCTGTTATCGAGCCGCAGCGTCAGGGTTTCATGCAGGCGGTCATCGCGTTCGATGCGGTACTCGCCGCGTCCGAGCGTGGTGATGAATATTTGTGTCAGCGCCTCAACGGTGATCGGATGCACGTCATCCGGGCCGAAATTGAAGGCGGTGGCAAAGCGGGCACCTTCCGTGTGCAGCCATGCCGCCAGCATCAGATAGCCGGCGACCACCTCGATGACATGCTGCCAGGGACGAATGGCGTCCGGTGAGCGAAGCGTCACCGTTTGCCCGCGCATGACGCTCTCGACGATGTCGGGAATCAGGCGGTCCTGCGAGAAATCGCCGCCTCCGATGACGTTGCCCGCGCGCGCCGAAGCCAGATGAATTCCGGCCTCCGCGAAAAAGGAGCGCCGGTAGGAGGTGGTGATAAGCTCCGCACAGGCCTTGGAGGCGGAGTAGGGGTCATGGCCGCCCAGCCGGTCGTTCTCGCGATAGGGCCAGACCCATTCGGCGTTCTCGTAGCATTTGTCGGTCGTGATATTGAGCACGGTACGGCAGCTGTTCTGGCGCCGGATCGCCTCGAACAGATGGACCGTGCCGAGAATATTGGTCTGCCACGTTTCCAGCGGGTCGCGGTAGGAGGCGCGCACCAGCGGTTGCGCGGCCATATGGATGATGATGTCCGGGCGGGCGGCGGCCATCGCGGCTTCCAGCGCCACGGCGTCGCGGATATCGCCGTAGGTGGAGCGGGTGATGCGGTCACCGATGGACAGCTGCTCGAACAGGTTGCCGCGAAGATTCACCGGCGGCAGGGCGAATCCGTACACTTCCGCGCCGAGATGCGCCAGAAGCAGCGCCATCCAGCTCCCCTTGAAGCCGGTATGGCCGGTGAGGAAAATCCGTTTTCCGGCGTAGAAATCCGCAAGGCGCGTCATAGGCAGATGTTTCCGTTATCCTGCCAGAGCTTCCATGGGGCGCCTTCCTCCCACAGCTTCATGAGGTAGTTCTTGTCGCGCAGCGTATCCATCGGCTGCCAGAAGCCGGAATGCCGGTAGGCCACGAGTTGCCCTTCCCGCGCCAGGTTTTCCAGCGGTTCGCGCTCGAGAACGGTTTGCGACGAGTCGATATACCCAAGCGCCTTGCGGTTCATCACGAAGAAGCCGCCATTGATGTAGGATCCGTCGCCCTGCGGCTTTTCAATGAAGGAGCTGACCTGACCGCTCTCGCTGAGTTCGAGCGCGCCGAAGCGGCCGGACGGCTTGACGGCGGTGACGGTCGCCAGCTTGCCGTGCGCCAGGTGGAAATCGACGAGGCGGCGGATGTCGATGTCGGCCACCCCGTCGCCGTAGGTGAGGCAGAAATGCTCATCCTCTTCGAGGAAGCGGCCGATGGCTTTGACGCGGCCGCCGGTCATGGTGTTTTCGCCCGTCTCGACCAGCGTCACGCGCCAGGGCTCGCTGCGCGTATCGTGGAAATGCTCGGCGTTGGTGCGCATGTCGTAAGTGATGTCCGACATGTGCCGGAAGTAGTTGGCGAAATACTCCTTGATGTAATAGCCGCGATAGCCGAGGCAGATGATGAAATCATGAAAGCCGTAATGTGAATAAATTTTCATGATATGCCAAAGGATGGGCTTGCCGCCGATCTCGATCATTGGCTTGGGCTTGAGGTCCGTCTCCTCTGAAATCCGGCTGCCGAAACCGCCCGCCAGCAATACCACTTTCATATGCTTCACCCGTCGCTGCTACGTAAATCCTTTGTGCCGACAGTTATAGGAAGGATGGCGTGGCCTTGTCCAGCGGGCATATTAAGACGTCTCATGTGAAGAAGAAAGCGAAGTATCGCCTATGATTCATGGTCTTGGCGAAAGCAGGCGAGCGCTTTCCAGACGGAATGTCGGGGGGAATCTCTCTTGGAATGCCCTTGGATGTACAGATATTCTTGAAGCAGTATGTCGTGCAAACGCAGCATGAAATCGACGGAGTCAACGTGGAAGCCCGGCCGCTGCTGCCAGCGCCACGACCTCATCCTCCGGCGATTTCGCGCCGCTGACGCCGATCGCGCCGACGCACTGGCCTTGATACATCAGCGGAATGCCGCCCTGCACGGGCAGGCGGTCCGGGAAAGTGAGGGTGCCGGGGCGCTCCTTGGCGACGTCTTCCAGTATTTTGGTGGATGTTCGGGTGAGGGCGGAGGTGCGTGCCTTGCGGATGGCGACGTCCGGGCTTTGCGGCACGGCGCCGTCCATGCGCTCCAGATGCATCAGCAGCCCGGACTCGTCCACCACGGCGATGGTGATGCGCCAGCCCTGCTTCTCCGATTCGGCCTTGCCGGCGGCGACCACGGTGCGTGCTTCTTCAGCGCTCAAGATGGGACGGGTCAGCATGATGTCTCCTCCATGTTCGGGATGTTTTCCCTCCTATAGAGGAGACATCAGCAAAAGACCAGTCAGGGATCAGTTTTCGAAGAACAGGCTGCTGTCGCTGACGCGCAGTTCCTCAAAACCGGTGGCGGTGAGGCCAAAGAACGTGCCGGTGTCATCGCCTTGGATCTGGGCACGGATGGCGTTGATCTCGTCCACGTAGGTTGTCTGATCCTCTTCCGACATGATGAGCTAGAGAATGTCATAGCCCTTGCCGCCCGAGTAATAGTTCTACTCGTTGTCGGCTAGCGAAACGCAGTTGAAGTTGAAGAAGGCGTTATCGTCTCCGCCCCCCAGCGTGGTCCGCCCCTTAGCGTGGATAGTGTCGTTTCCATAGCCGCCATCGATGAGATCGTTGCCGCCTTTACCCTTGATCACGACATTCTCATTGCCGCCACGCGCAAAAATGCACTCTGACATCGCGGTGCTGGTGATGGTTTCGCTGTTGTTGGTGCCGTGGATGGTGGTGGCCAGGAGTATTGCTCCTCAAATTGGAGTTTGATGGGTGGGGGGCTGGAAAAGCCCAGTGTTTGGGTGTGCTGGAATCAGATATTTTCGAGGTCGAAAGGGGTGCTCGTGATTTCCAGACGCTCAAAGTCGCGCGCGGTGAGGCCGAGGAATTCCAACACGTCATCCTGTCTAATGGCTTCGCGGGCGACGGCAATCTCGCTGGCGTATTGCTGCTGCTGTTCAAGGGTCAGCACCAGCACCAGCGTGTCGAGGCCGTCATCCCCGCTATAGAGGTCGATACCACCTTCCGCGCTGTTCTCGAACTCGGTAAGGGCGTAATAGATGCGGTCATTGCCGTCGCCACCGAGGACGGTGTCGTTGCCGAGCCCGCCGGTCAGCGTGTCGTCACCGGCCTCGCCGTTGATGCGGTCATTCTCATCTCCGCCATCGATCTGGTCACGGCCATTGCCACCGCGCAAACTGTCGCTGCCAGCGCCGCCATTGATGAGATCGTTGCCGCTGCCGCCCTTGACCGTATCGGCGCCGACATAGCTGCTAATGGTATCATTTCCGCTGCCGCCATCGATGAAGTCACGCCCGCCGCCCTCGGGATTGTCCGCCGCGTCGTCGCCCTCGTCCCCGCCGACCAGCACGTCATTGCCCGCGCCGCCCAGAAGGGAATCATTGCCGTAGCTGCCGATGAGGGTGTCATGGCCGTTGCCGCCCTCGATCGGTCCCGTAATCGTCGAGGCCGCCGAAGACGAGGTCGTTGCCGTCACCGGCCTTGATCCTGTCATCTCCCTCACTGCCGAAGATGCTGTCATCGCCGCTGCCGCCTACCAAGGTGTCCTTCCCGAAACTGCCGAATAGGGTGTCCCGGCCGGAGCCCCCATCAATCAAGCCAGCGAAATCAAGCGTCAGGAGATCATTTCCGCTGCCGCCATAAATCGAATCACGATTGGGATCGTCGAATCCTTCGCCAAAAAACTGGTACCCGCCGAAGATCATATCATTACCGCCATAACCAAAGATTTTCTCGGTCAGCTCGCTGCCGATAATGAAGTTATTTTCGTTGGTTCCGCGAATCATTTTGGCCATGTCCGTCTCCATATCCCTAGAAAGGAATCGAAGAGAACTTTTTTCAGTAAAAGATCGATAGGTGAGAAAGGAAAGTGTGCGAAGATTTTTTTAGTTGAAATCTTAATATCAATTTCGTTCAGGGTATTTTCTTATCTGGTATCAGACTGATAGAAGCATCTAACCTAGACCAGAATACAGACGCATTTATATCGTTATATGCTTCTAGCGTATGGCTGCCGATGCGCCAGACGGCAGTGGGTTAGTCCTATCAATTTTTGGAAAACAAGTCCTAGGCGGTATGAAGCTGATGCGGTTGTGCCTGCGTATGGGAAGCAGCCTGTGTGCCATATCCAGCGTAGGCATCATACTCCACCGAGTCATGGCTGCAGAAGAAACGCACCTCCTGCGGCTGTTCGACGGAAAGCAGGCGCAGCCGCTCCTGGTTACGCAGCCGGGCGCGGCGGTCGGCTTCCATCATCATTTGGTAGAAACGCAGGCCCGGCGTGCAGCGTCGCTCGCGCTGGCCGATTTCGCCGCGATAGAAATAGGCGTCACCCGCATTCAGCAGCCAGTGATCGCCGTTACGGATGGCGACGCCGGCATGGCCTTCCGTATGGCCGCGCAGGGGGATCATCAGGATTTCCGGCGGCAGGCCCTTCAGGTCGCGCACCGCGTCGAAGCCGAACCAGCTCGTGCCGCTGCTGGGGTAGAACTGCCAGTGGCGCACCTCATCCCACTGGCGCGGACGGTAGCGCCGCGTGCGGATGAAGCCATGCCGCTGCTGCGCGGCCTCATACTCGCTCTGCATCACATGCACGGTGGCGTCGGGAAAATCCTCCAGCCCGCCTGCATGGTCGAAATCGAGATGGGTGAGAATGATATGCCGCACATCGCTCGCCCGGTATCCCAACGTCTCGATCTGGTGGAGCGCTGTGTATTTCCGCTCGAACTGAATGCGGTTCAACAGGATGAAGAACGCGCTCAGGCGCTCACGTGGTGCGGCGATGTCGCGCGTGCCAAAGCCCGTATCCACCAGCACCAGCCCCTGCTCGGTTTCCAGCAGCAGGCAGTGGCAGACGAGGTGGGCGCTGAGGCCCTTGCTGACCCCATCATAGAGCGCGCCGCCAAGGGGGCACATGCAGCCGCAATTGAGGTGATGGATGCGCATGGTTTTCTCCTGAAGTTCCTGCCAGCCTTGCGGATTTTCCAATAAAGAAGCAATCGCCGCCGCTGGCCTGTTGATGCCTGGATGCGCAAGCTGCCTGCATGGACGCGCAAACGCTGACCCATGCCATGACGCAGGAAGCGCTGGCCGAAAAGGCCTTGTGGGTGCATGCGCGCCTCTGCGCGGAATATGGCTGCCCCGTACCGTTCTTCCGCCATGACGACCCGCTGGAGGAGTTGATCTCCGCGCTGCTCTCCCACCGCACCAAGAATTCCGATACGGCCAAGTCCTTCAACGCGCTGAAGGAGCGCTTTGGCACATGGGAGGCGGTGCGGGATGCGCCGACGGGGGACGTGGAAGCCTGCATCCGCTTTTCGCGTTGGCCGGAGCAGAAGGCGCCGCGCATCCAGCAGATGCTGCGTGAGATCACGGCGCGGCAGGGTGATCTCTCGCTTTGGTTCCTTGGCAATCTGCCGCTGGAGGAAGCGCGTGCGTGGCTCGACAGCCTGCCCGGTGTTGGCCCGAAGACGGTGGCGGCGACCTTGCTCTTCTCCGCGCTGCGCCGCCCGGTGATGCCAGTGGACAGCCACCATCACCGCGTCGCCCTCCGGCTGGGGCTGATCGCTCCCACGGTGGGCGAGGCGCGGGCGCATGTACTGCTTTCCGACTTGTTGCCGGAAGGATGGGACGCGCAGCAGGTCTATGACCATCACGAGGTGCTGATGTTCCACGGTCAGCGCTGCTGCTATTTTCGCAAGCCTGACTGCCACCGTTGTGTGGTGCTGGACGTGTGTCCCACCGGTCAGGCGCGGCTGGAGCCTGCCTGACGCCAAACCACTTGCCCGCTCCACACCGCGCGGTTATGACTTTAGTCCTCCATCAACGCGTGAGGGGACGCTATGCGCCGAGTCGTGATTTCCGGAATGGTCGGCAACGGTCTGGAATGGTACGATTTCGCGCTCTACGGGCAGTTCGCTCCCATCATCGCCAAGCATTTCTTTCCCAATGACGGCACGCCGGACGGCGAACTGCTCTCGCTGATCGCCACCTATGGCGCGTTTGCGGCGGGCTTTGCCATGCGGCCGCTGGGGGCCATCCTGTTCGGTCATATCGGTGATCGTTACGGTCGCAAGCTGTCACTCACCATCGCCATCCTGATGATGGCGATTCCTACCGCCTGCATCGGTCTGCTGCCGACCTATGAGCAGATCGGCCTGATGGCGCCGGTGCTGCTGACGCTCATCCGGCTGTTGCAAGGGCTCTCGCTCGGTGGTGAGTTCAGCGGCTCCATTGCCTTCATCGTGGAGCATTCGAAGGACCGCCACCGCGGCTTGGCGGGCAGTGCTTCCATGGCCTCGCTGGTAGCCGGGATGCTGCTCGGATCGCTGGTCGCCACCCTGACGGCGGCCGCCATGACCGAGGCGGACCTGCATGAATGGGGCTGGCGGATTCCGTTTGTGCTGGGCCTGCTCATTGGCTTCGTGGGCTTCTATATCCGCCACCACACGGAAGAAAGCCCGAAATACATGGAAGCCAAGGAGGCGGGCAGCTTGTCCTCCACGCCGCTGCGCGATGCGTTTACGAAATATCTCGGCCCGATGGCGCAAGGGGTGGGCATCTACCTCACCGTGACGCTGCCCTTCTATATCCTCACCGTGTTCATGATCAGCTACCTCGCGCAGGTGCTGGGGCACAGCATGGAGGATGCGCTGCTGCTCAACTCCATCACCATGGTGTTCATGCTGCCCATCATCGTTGGCAGTGCCTGGTGGTCGGACAGACATGGCCGCAAGGGCATCCTGAGGGCAAGCGCGGTGGCGCTGCTGCTGCTGGCCTATCCCATCTTCCTGATGCTCAATTCCGGCAGCTTCTTCGTCATTCTCGCCGGGCTGCTTCTGTACGCGCTCATCAACGGCGCCTTCCTCGGCCCGGTGCCCGCCGTATTGGTGGAGCTGTTCCCCACCGCCATCCGCTCCACCGCCATGGCCGTGTCCTACAACATCGCGGGCGCCCTTTTCGGCGGCACGGCCCCGATCGTCTCCACCTGGCTCATCCGTGAAACGGGCGATCCGAAAGTGGTGGCGTTCTACCTCATGGCCTCCGCCGCCCTGACGCTGGTGACCCTGAAATTCTTCCGGGATCGGTATAACGAGGATCTGGTCTAGACGGCGCGTTCACGTGCCGGGCCGTCTGCTACCCGACCTTCGTGAGATGCATCAGCAAGATGCAGCACCGGCGAGGCTTCCGTAGAGGGTGCTTCGCGGCTCTGAACGAATGCCAGTTGCTGCTTGAGAGACGCATTCTCTGCCGCCAGCTCCTCATCGGAAGGCTTGAGCTCGTTCAGCTTTTTCAGGCGGTCATAGGCGGGGACAAGGTCCAGCTTTTTCTCTTCCTTGTTACGCCACAGCATGTAGATCGCAGGTATCGCCCCGACTTCGAAGCCTTTGAGGAAATTCCACGTATGCTTGGCAGCCTGAACCTGGTCCTTGGGGTCTGCAAACCAGCGGGTGATGAACGAAAGGCGGTCAACCTCATTGATCTCTAATTTCTCGCCCGTCAGCTTGCCAAATCCCTTCTTGACGAGGGTGTCGTAAATCTTGGTTGTAATCATCGGCGTGCCGTCCAGAGGGAACATCCGATGTTTTGTCAGGCGGCCGACGAGCAGTGCCGCCCCGCCCAGCGTGAAGGGGAGACTGACCCAGAGAAGCCTGCCCTTGACGAAATCGCCAAACCCCAGATTCTGGGATTTGCGTTCCTCAAATGATTCTGTCTGGAACGATTCCACCACGGTCAGCTCACCCGGCGCGCTGGCGTTCGGCGGCGTCCTTGGCCGCTCCCTGATGATCGGCTTCCGTCACCGTTGTGCGCGGCTGATCGTCATTGGCGGGCGCTGCCATCTCTGTTTTCTTCTCCGTCTCCGCCAGCATGGCGCGCAGCCGCTTGTTCTCGGCCACGAGTTCCGGGTTGGAGGGGCGGAAGATTTCCAATTTGGAGATATCGCGATCAATCTCGCGCGCGGCAAGGCGGGCGGATTCCTCGTTACGCCATTCATCATAGGCCACCGCCAGGCTGCCGAACATGGAAGCGGGAATGCCCAGCAAGCCGGCGCCAATAAACTTGGCTGCCATTTGTTCACTGTCCGTGGTCAGATTCAGCGTCTTTTTCAGTTCCCGAATTTGCTCCGGGTTCTGTTCCATTTCATCAATCAACCTTTTTAGGTTTTGCCCGCTCGTTACCTGAAAGTCTGGCTCTGTGGCACGGATTTTCTCCAGTGCCTCTTTACAGATACGTTCGATTTGCTCTTTCGCCGGACCGAGCTTGGATATATCGATTTTTAGAGCGCTCCTGGCGAAATCAGACACGTGCCCAATTTTCGCGAACTGCCGCGGGAACATTCGGAGCAACGGACCGCCCAGGGCGAAATAACCCAGGGCACCCCCCGCCGCCATGGCACCGAGAGGGATAATCGTCTGCAGCCCCGTTTTAACCGCAAAGCGCTTGACGCCGAGGTCTTCTGCATGCCGCGTGTCAAAATCGGCGGCGCGTTGCGTTTTATCTTCCGTTTGCAGAGGTTCAGCCACGAAATAGCTCCTAATATCTCAAGTTCTTCCACGATTTTATCGAATGCGAAGGGCTGTTTGTGTGAAGAGTTTGTGAATATCTACGTTTCCTGAAAGGCGAAGCCCATGGCGCGCGGCGGCAAACGATGGTAGGAAAATCAAATGGATTGGCTCTTTAACGTGGACTGGAAGACCATGCTGGAGGCGGATACGCCGCTGCTGGAGATTTTCCTACGCGGGTCGATGATTTATCTGGGCCTGTTCTTCATGCTGCGTTTTATCCTCAAGCGCACGGCGGGCACGGTGGGCATCAGCGACATGCTGGTGGTAGTGCTGATTGCCGATGCGGCGCAGAACGGCATGGCGGCGGATTACCATTCCGTCACGGACGGGCTGTTCCTGGTGGCGACCATCCTGTTCTGGAGCGTGCTGCTGGACTGGCTGGGCTTCCGTTTCCCGCGCATCCGCCGCCTACTGGAGCCGCCGCCGCTGCCGCTGGTGGAGAAGGGGCGCATCCTGCACCGCAACCTGCGCCGCGAGCTCATCACCCGCGATGAGCTGATGGAGCAGCTGCGCGAGCAGGGGCTGGAGCGGCTGGACCAGGTCAAGCGCGCGTGCATGGAGAGCGACGGGCATATCAGTGTTATTCCCTACCAGCGCGGGCCCGAGGGTAAACCGCGCAAGCAACGCGGTGCATAAGCTGGAAAATAAAAAAATCAGCATCGTCTTATATAAAGCTTATGGCTTCTTGATGCATACGGGTCTAATCCTAACGGGGTCTTAACCCGTTAATTTTCTTATGTCCGATCCAGTGCTAGCTGATTTCATGGCCTTGGCCGAGGCGATTTCCCCCCGAGCAAACGGTGCTTTTCCGGGATATAGCGGTACTGCAAGCGCGTCGGCTGGCCCAGTTCGGCATGGCGCTGGATGCCATCTGCCAGAGGCTGGCTCCAGTGGTGGCGCGGCGGCTCTCGATGGACGAACATCAGGCTTCTGCATGGCTTCGTGCAGAATTGATAGCCGAGTCTGATCCGTCTTCTGCTCCCCGTTCCGCTTCTTCTTCCCCAGACTTTAAGGTGTCAGCCTAGCCGGTCGCCGCAGCCTTCCTTTATTTGCTTCCTTTTGTGCTTTATATAGCGGGAAAAAGGGAGAACCCATCATGCTGACACATTACCCTTATGCCGAACTGGGCCGTTTTCAGGGGAGCTGGCTCGATGCGCACTATCATTTCAGTTTTTCGCATTACCGTAATCCTGATCGCATGGGTTTCGGCCCGCTGCGCGTCATCAATGACGACATCGTCAAGGCGGGCGGCGGCTTCGACCTGCACCCGCACGATAACATGGAAATCATCACCTATGTGCGCCAGGGCGCCATCACCCACCGCGACAACCTCGGCAATGAGGGGCGCACGGCGGCGGGCGACGTGCAGGTGATGAGCGCAGGCACAGGCATCGTGCATGGCGAGTATAACCGGGAGACGGGGGATACCCGCCTCTACCAGATCTGGATTCTGCCCAACCAGCGCGGCGTGGCCCCGCGCTGGGCGCAGAAGCAATTCCCCAAAACGCCGGGCGAGGGTTTGAAGGTGCTGGTATCCGGCCTGCCGCACCATGCAGGCACCGACGCGCTGACGATGCATGCGGATGCCGCAGTGTACGGCGCCGTGCTGGCGGAGGGGGAAGCGCTGAACCTCGAGGTCGCCGGGGGAGGCTACCTGCTGGTGTCACGCGGCACGCTGGAGGTGCGTGGCGCATCACTCGTGGCCGGTGACGGCTTGGAAGTGCATGGACCGGAGGATTTCTCGCTTTATGCGCGAGTGCCGACCGAGATCGTCTACATTGATTTGCCATACATAAATCATTAACAATTCTGCCTCGGTGTGGGTTTGGTAGGGAGACAGTCTGTTAAAGGCGCCTCCTTTTTCTTGTGCGAAAAAACATGAAAAACCCGTAAAAAATGATAAGGATAGATTTCCAAGCAAATGAATAATAACAATTTATTCTAATTTGGATTTGATGAGAATTTATCGGTAATTTGGTATTTCTATTAAACGATTGTTTACTAATTCCGAGCTAAATTAAGGGGAATAAGCCATCAAGAGTTAAGGAACTCCGGAATGAGTATTACGCCCCATGATTTGAACCGTCTGATTCATGAGCCCTCTCCCAAGGTACGCTCTTATATTGCGGCCAAAGTCTCCGAGCAGTTCAACCAGTCTCAATTCACGCCCAACGAGGCAAAAATTGCCATCGAGATTTTCCGCCTGCTTCTACGCGATACCGCAGCCGCTGTACGCAAGGCGATTGCCGAAAACTTGAAGAATAACCCGCAGGTGCCACGCGATATCATCCTCGCGCTTGCCAATGACAGTGCTGACATTGCCACGCCGGTCATTGAATGCTCGGAAATCCTTACCGATGAGGATTTGCTGGAAATTATCCGCTCCACCCGCGAAGTGCGCAAATGGCTGGCGGTCAGCCGCCGCCCGAGACTCTCCCCTAAGGTCAGCCGTCAGCTGGTGGCTACCCGTAGCGAGGTGGTGGTGGTGTCACTGCTGGGCAACCGTGGGGCGCAGATTGAGCAAGGTGATCTTGAGTATATGCTGAACGAGTTCCGTCACGAACAGGATGTACTGGAAGCCTTGGTCTACCGGGGTGGGCTTAGCGTCCGCTTGGCAGAAAAGCTTTATTACTTGGTCTCGACGCAGCTGCGCAAGCAACTGACCAAGAAATACCGTTTGCCATGGAACCTGATGGGGCAGGAAGCAGACTTGGTGCGCGAAGCCGCCATGCTGCGCTTTCTTTCTCTCTGGATGAGCGATGACGAGGTCACCTTGCTGGTGGACCAGATGCATCGCAACAAGCGTCTGACCGTGACACTGGCGCTGCGCGCACTCGCGCAGGGGGAGCGCCGTTTCTTCGAGGCGGCCTTGGCCGCCCGCGCCGGCATCACGGGCGAGGCGTTTAAGAAGCTGGTAAATGACAAAGGCCCACTTGGTTTCCGCAGCCTGTGCAGTTCCGGCGGTGTGCCTACGCATTTCATCGATGCGCTGGAAATCGTCTACCGTTTTGTGCAAAGACATCCGCGCACGCAGGAGATGAGCAGCGAAAAATACACACAACAACTGCTCGATTACATACGCGCCCATCGCTATGATACGCTGGTGTTGCATATGAATGCAGTGCTTCATTTCCTTACCGCGGCGGACCATGAGCTTCGAACCCTTCACTGAGCGTTTCATCCTGCAAGACAGCGTACGCCTGACGCAGGAAGATGTACGGCGCCTGCTGGAGCAGCCCTCGCTCGACACCAAGATCGAGGTGCTGGAAAAGGTCAGCAAGCATTACAGCCCCGATCTACTAAGCGATGCTGAAATGCAAATTGCCGAGCAGATTTTCCGTCTGCTCATGCAGGACTCCGTGGTACGCGTGCGTCGCGCCATGGCAGAAAGCCTGCAGGACAATCCGCACATCCCCCACGATATTGCACGGACGCTGGCCAGCGATCTGGAGGCCGTGGCGACGCCGATGCTCACCATGTCGAGTGTGCTGCAGGACAGCGATCTAGTGGAGATTATCAATCATTCCGAGGAAATCTGGCGCTATTTGGCTATTGCACGCCGCGAAAATCTCTCAGAGAGCGTTTCCGGCTCGCTGGTAGGTACGCAAGTGAATGAGGTGATCAAGGAGGTGTTGGACAACCCGACGGCTCGTATCTCCGAGCAATCCTTCTTCCAGATCGTGGAGCAGGCAAAAAGCGACCAAGGCATCATTGAGCGGATGATCGCGCGCGGCTCGCTACCCGTGGCGGCGGTAGAGCGGCTGACGCATTTTGTCTCCGAGGAAATGCTGCGCGCTCTGAAAGAGCGCTGCAAAGCGGTGGATGCAGAACAGCTCGAAGCCCGTGCCCGCGAAGCGGAGGAAAGCACCACGCTGGAGTTGCTGGGCTCCACAGCGGATGCCTCACAGACCGTGCGGTTGGTGAATCAATTGTATGAAGACGGCCGCCTGACCGCCTCGCTCATCATCAATGCCCTGTGCCAGGGGAACCTCGATTTCTTCGAAACCTCTCTGGCGCGGCTGGCGAATATTCCGGTCGAGAATGCCCGCCTGCTGATCTCGGACAAAGGCCGCCTCGGCTTCCGCGCGCTCTATAACAAGACGCAGCTTCCGGGCACCATGTACAAGGCGGTGCGCCTGCTGCTCGATTCCGTGCGCGCCGTGCTCTCGGAAGGGGCGCGGCCCGGCAGCCATCACTTCTCCAATTTCGTCGTGCGCCGCATGATCGAAACGGCGGAAGAGGAGCATGTGGAGAATCTCTCCTACATCCTCGCCATCATCCGCCAGCGCCAGCCGCTCGGGGCCTGACGCGCCTATTCATCCCTGAATTCGACGACGGATTTCGTGGCCGGGTCCACGCCCAGCGCCAGCTTGCCCTGCATCAACGCCAGTGCCGCCTTGCCGAACAGGTCATGCCGCCAGCCTTCATAGACGGGCAGGTCGCGCTCGCCTTCCACCATGGCGGTGAGCATGTCGCCATCCGCCACCATGCGTGGCGAGATGCGCTGACGGTCGCACAACAGTTTCAGCAGCACTTTCAGCAGGTCGCGCTGCTGCTCGAGCGCCGGGGCGAGCATGCGCGAGGGCTCGCTCGCCGGGCAGTCGGCCTTGGGCAGGGAGGACGCTTCTTCAATCAGCGCCAGCAGCGTTTCCTTCTGCGCGTTCGAGAGATGGTTGCCGAGCCCGCGCACGCGCATCAGCGCCGCCATGTTCTTCGGGGCGGTGAGCGCCAGCTCCTGCATGGTATCGTCCTTAATGAGTCGCCCGCGCGGCACGTCGCGCGCCTGCGCCTCGCGCTCGCGCCACTCCGCCAGCGCCCGCAGCCGCGCCAGGTAATGCGCGGAGCCGTGGCGTTTCTTCAGGCGCTGCCATGCCTCGGCGGGGTCGATGACATAGGCGGAGAGGTCCTGCATCTTGGCCATCTCCTCCTCCATCCATGGCAGGCGGTTGCCCTGCGCCAGCTCGGAGAGGAGCTTGCGGTAGACCTCGCGCAGATGCACCACATCCGCCAGCGCATAGGCGAGCTGCGCCTCGGTGAGCGGGCGGCGCGCCCAGTCGGTGAATTGCTGCGTTTTGTCGATGGACTGGCGCAGCAGCTGGCGCACGATGCTCTCATAGCCCACCTGCTCGCCATAGCCGCAGACCATGGCCGCCACCTGCGTGTCGAACAGCGGCGCAGGCACGCGCCCGGTGAGGCGCACGAGGATTTCGATGTCCTGCTTGCCCGCATGGAGCACCTTCACGGTCCCCGGCGCGTCCATCAGCGCGAACACGGGCCCCAGATCGAGGCCCGGCACCATCACATCCACCGTGGCGGCGTCCGCCTCATTCGGCCCGGCGAGCTGCAGCAGGCAAAGCTGCGGGAAGTAGGTCTTCTCGCGGATGAATTCCGTGTCGAGAGTGATGAACTCCGCGCCGCGCAGGTGGTCGCAGAAGGCGTGCAGGGAAGCGCTGTCAGTAATCAGGTGCGTCATGCGCGCGAGCATCCATGTTTATGCGGCCAAATCAAGCCCCTTGTCGCGCCCAGTGCTTGCATCAGGCGGCGCGCTGTGGCTAGAGTGCGCGCGAGGTGACAGCAGCAAGGGAGCCGCCTGATGGATACGGGGATGCTATTCATCTACACGCTTTTCTTCATCGGCGCGTGGGCCTTCACCAAATCCCCGCTGATTGCCGGGGGCGCCGTGGCGATGCTCTGGTCGGTCATCAGTTTCTTCAAGGATGAGGCGGCGGAAAACCGCGCGAGGATTGCGCGCGCCAGTGAATATCAGGTGCAGAGCGATATCTTCCGCAACGGCCGCGACGACGAGTAAACAGCCCTTGGCTTTTCCTGTTGCCTGCTTTATACCGACTTTTCCTGCCAAACCCTAGGAAATGAGCCGTTTTATGCACGCTTACCGCACCCATACCTGTGGCGAACTGACCCAGGCCACCATCGGCCAGACCGTGAAGCTCTCCGGCTGGGTGCATCGCAAGCGCGATCACGGGCAGCTGCTGTTCATCGATGTGCGCGATCATTACGGCATCACGCAACTGGTGCTGGAGAATGACCAGCCCTTCTTCGAGATGCTGAACCGCGTGCGGCTGGAGAGCGTCATCACCGTGGAAGGCAAGGTGATTGGCCGCACGGCGGAGACGGTGAAC
Source organism: Alphaproteobacteria bacterium UBA998 (assembly GCA_002291925.1). Taxonomy (GTDB): domain Bacteria; phylum Pseudomonadota; class Alphaproteobacteria; order Rickettsiales; family UBA998; genus UBA998. The sequence continues at coordinate 39,375 of DBAY01000007.1, forward strand.
CCGGAGCTTTCCACCGGCGAGATCGAGGTGCGCCTCACCGCCGCGCAGGTCGAGTCCGAAGCCGACCCGCTGCCGCTGCAGGTCAATGCCGAACGCGACCTGAACGAGAATATCCGCCTGCGCTACCGCTTCCTCGATCTGCGCCGCGAAAGCCTGCACAAAAACATCATCCTGCGCTCGCAGATCATCACGGCCCTGCGCCGCAAGATGACCGAGCGCGGCTTCAATGAATTCCAGACGCCGATCCTCACGGCTTCCTCGCCGGAAGGCGCGCGCGATTACCTGGTGCCCTCCCGCGTGCATCCGGGCAAGTTCTACGCGCTGCCGCAGGCGCCGCAGCAATTCAAGCAGCTGCTGATGGTGGCGGGCTTTGACCGCTACTTCCAGATCGCGCCCTGCTTCCGCGACGAGGACGCCCGCGCTGACCGCTCACCCGGCGAGTTCTACCAGCTTGATATGGAGATGAGCTTCGTCACGCAGGACGACGTCTTCGCCGCCATCGAGCCGGTGCTTTATGAAGTGTTCAGCGAATTTTCGACGAAGGAAGCCACCAAGCCGCCCTTCGTGCGCATTCCTTACGATGAGGCGATGGAAAAGTATGGATCGGATAAACCTGATTTGCGGAACCCGCTTATCATTTCTGACCTAACTGAGGAATATAAGGAAAACCCACGCGTCTTTAAGGTTTTCAACCAGATTATTGATTCTGGGGGCGTACTTAAGGCGATTAAAGCTGAAAACATCGCCCAAAATCCGCGTTCATTCTTTGATAAATTAGAGGAATGGGCAATTTCTGAAGGCGCAAAGGGCCTTGCCTACATTAAATTTGAACTTGGGATAGATGAGCTAAAGGAAGATATTCGGAAAGCATTTGCCTCTCTTAATAGTAATGATTCGGTGGAATCAAGGATCGAACTTATTGCCACAGGAAAAGTAGCTAAGCTCTTTTCAGAGGAATTTATTCAAGCAGCTGTTAACAAACTTGGTGTTAAAGCTAACGATGTCATTTTCTTTGTATGCGATCAAAAGGAAGATGCTCAAAGTTTTGCAGGAAAGGTTCGCAATAAACTCGGGGATCAACTGAACCTGATCGATCCGAACGTCTTCAAATTCTGCTGGATTGTCGATTTCCCGTATTTCGAGTGGAACAAGGACGAGAGGAAGATCGAGTTCTCGCACAACCCGTTCTCCATGCCGCAAGGCGGGCTGGAGGCGCTGCAGGCCGCCAAGGGCAACACCGAGAAGCTGCTCGCCATGCGCGCTTACCAGTACGACATTGTGTGCAATGGCGTGGAGCTGTCCTCCGGCGCCATCCGGAACCACCGGCCGGAAATCATGTATGAAGCATTCGGCATCTGCGGCTATCCGCCGTCAGAAGTCGATGAGCGCTTCGGTGGCATGATCCGTGCCTTCAAGCTGGGGGCGCCGCCGCATGGTGGTCTAGCGCCGGGCGTCGACCGCATGGTGATGCTGATCGCCGACGAGCCGAACATCCGCGAAGTCATCGCCTTCCCGATGAACCAGCAGGCGCAGGATCTCCTGATGGGCGCGCCGGCCACGGTGACCGAGAAGCAGCTGCGCGAGCTGAACATCCAGCTCTCCCCCAAGGCGCTGAAGATGTTGGAGGAAGAGCGTCAGAAGCAGGACGGTCAGGCCGACGAAGCGGCATAAGGGAAGCAACTTCGAGTTGTAACCAGATCGTCATTTGACCGAACGTTCAGACTTTGGGAGGATGCACGCAACCCCAACAATCTGGCAGTGCGCGCCTGTTTTTTCTGATGTCTGAACTCGAATCCCTTTTTCAGGAAACCCGATTTTTTTCCAGCCGCGCAGAAACCATGCAGGCGTTTTTGAAGCTGGGTAAGGACGCCGGGTTTGACATGGCTTGCTTCCTGGAGTTGCAAAGCGATTTTCATCGCCACGGGCTGGATACCATGCCCCTGGTCAACAGCTTTCCCGACGATTTCGTGGAAGCCTATATTTCCCAGAACTTTCTGGCTATTGACCCCGTGGTGGAGTGTGCATTTCACCGCGTCATGCCTTATCGCTGGCGGCAAGTGGGCGAGCTGAAGCCGCTCACTCCGGGAGAAACCCATTACCTTCAGCAGCTTGATGATGCCGGAATTGTGGATGGCGTGGCCGTGCCATTGTTTGGCCCAAACGGCACCATTGGATTTGCCGGATTCGGCATGCAACGCGGGCGCGTTGATCTGACCCACGAGGAGATGCTGATGCTGCAGCATAAGGCCTTTCATCTTTACACGACCTATTTGGATCAGGGTGATCAGCCGATTCAGCCCCACCTCTCGCCACGCGAGCGTGAAGTGCTGAGCTGGGTGGCGGCGGGCAAGAGCAACACAGTCATTGCCGATATTCTCAAGATTTCTGACCACACGGTTGATTCACTGCTACGACGGGCCTATCGCAAGCTGAACGTCACGACGCGCACCGCTGCCGTTATCCGCGCTGTTCAATGGGGCCTGATTGGGATTAGCTGACCACTTTTTGTCCTAATTTACCTCATAAGTTGCAGCGGGAAACCGGCACCCATAAAAAAATATTGTGCATAAAGGGAGCATAAGCGACTGTTATCCAATTGCTTTTTAAGGTGTCACGTGACTACGTGGCAGATAAGAAAAATCAAATATAGTACATAAATAAATGTGGGCAGGAAACCACCGAAGGGTGCCCCATCTCTCCCAAAGAAGTGTATCCCTGCCCACATCTCCTTCATCGGAATTAGCATTCGATCTGCTTAACCCACCCGGAAAACCGGGTGGGTTTTTATGCATCCGGCCGTCCGGTATTTAACCAAAATGTAATTTGATGGTTTTTATCTATAAATTATAATTTCGGGGTATTTTCCACATTGGTCATTTAAATGAATGCGGTACGTCATCAGGTGAGTTCTATCGCGGCAAGCTTGGTCTCCCGTCGCATCATCACCCCTGTCGAGCCGGATGACCCGCCGAAAGGATTTAAGGAAGGGAAATTCATTATCTTTGTCGGCGGTGGAAAGGCTTCCGGCAAAAGCACTTATCTTGAGTATCTTTTTGACGCGCTGGAACAGGAGGGCTACCAAAAAGATTACATCGGCAAAATGGGAACTTTTGTTTTTGAAGATGTTCTCAACCACCCTTTGGTGCGCCCCTTGCGTGTGGCATTCAATAAGCACACCAAGCAAAAACTGGCCGCAATTGAAACAGGCTCAGACAACGTCGTGACACGCCTGATTGATTACTCCCTTCATACATGTTTTTCCCAGAAATCTCCTATCTTCATAGACAACCACATGGATAATCCCATGTTTGTCGACCACGTGCTGAAGCAGGCGCAGGAACATGGGTATGAAACCATTCTGATTTCGCCTCACATCGAAGCGGAAACCTATTTTGAGAGGGTCGAAAAAAGGAAGACGGAGACAGGACGCCCCTACAGCCTTTCCAGCGGGCTCAGTACGCACCGGGATTTCGCGCAGAACATCGACCACTACATTAAAAACTTCGACCTTACGATTATTGTGGACAATAATCGACATGGCAAGGGGCCGTCAGGCAGGGAACCTATTGCCATCGCCACACCCAAGCGCTGCCATGTTCTAGATGAGAGGGGTTATGCCAATGTTCGCCGAAAAGCTCGCCTTAATCCTCAGGCAACTAAGCCGGAAGAACTCTACACTGAGCGATCATACCCTGAGCCAACTGGTGATCCCCGGCGAGGAGCAGTGGCTCTCAGCCATGGCGAAGGCTCGCGCACGGGAGAAAAGCCGGAAATAATGGTCGAAGGTAAATTCGTCCGCAAGATACGTGGAATGTTTGAGCGTCAAGCCGGGACTGTGCAGCGCTAGCTTAACTGTCCGTGACAATGCTTGAACTTCTTGCCTGAGCCGCAGGGGCAGGCATCGTTGCGCCCAACGCGGCCCCACGTCGTGGGGTCGGCGGGGTTGACGGGGCCGCTGACTGTGCGGCGCACCACGGGCGCGCCTTCCGGCAGGCCGTGTGGCTGCGCGGCGGGGTCATCGCGGCCTTCGCGCATATGCTGGGGCGGGGCCATCTCTTCCAGCGGTTCCGGGGGCAAATTGACGCGAATCTGCAGATGGGCGAGGCGGGAGATAGTGACCTCGCGCAGCTGGGTGAGCATCCGCTCGAACAGGCCGAATGCTTCTGATTTGTATTCATTCAGCGGGTCACGCTGCGCATAGGCGCGCAGATTGATGCCGCCGCGCAGATGGTCGAGCGACAGCAGGTGGTCCTTCCACAGTTGATCCAGCGTCTGCAGCAGGATGCGCTTCTTTGCCATCTTCATGATGTCCGGCGTGTATTCGGCATCCTTGGCGGCGAACAGCTCGGCCGTGGCCGCGTTCAACCGCGTGCGGATTTCCTCATCGGCAATGCCTTCCTCCTTCACCCACTGCGAGGCGGGCAGGTGCAGGCCATAGACGCGGAACAGCTCTTTCTCCAGCCCTTCGCCGTCCCACTGTTCGGGATAGGATTTGGGCGGGATGTGGGCTTCCACAAGCAGGTCGTTCACGTCCTGGCGCATGTCGTTGATGGTGTCGGTGAGGTCGTCGGCTTCCATCAACTCGATGCGTTGTTCATAGATGACCTTGCGCTGGTCGTTCATCACGTCGTCGAACTTCAGCAGGTTCTTGCGGATGTCGTAGTTGCGCGCTTCCACCTTGCCCTGCGCGCGCTCGATGGCGCGGTTCATCCATGGGTGAATGATGGCCTCGCCCTCTTTCATGCCAAGCTTCTGCAGCATGCCATCGATGCGCTCGGAGCCGAAAATGCGCATCAGGTCGTCTTCGAGCGAGATGAAGAATTTCGACGCGCCGGGGTCACCCTGACGGCCGGAGCGGCCGCGCAACTGGTTGTCGATGCGGCGGGATTCGTGGCGCTCGGTACCGATGACGTACAGGCCGCCGGCTTCCAGCACCGTCTGCTTATCGCGCTCCACCTCTTCCTTGATCTGCTCGGCGAGTACAATGCGCTGTGCCTCGCCTTTCGCGTTCGCGGTTTCCTCCTCGATTCGCATCTCCGCGTTGCCGCCGAGTTTGATGTCGGTGCCGCGGCCCGCCATGTTGGTGGCGATGGTCACCGCGCCGGGGCGCCCGGCCTGCCCGACGATGTAGGCTTCCTTCTCGTGGTGGCGCGCGTTCAGGACCTGGTGCGGGACTTTTGCTTTTTTCAGCAGGCTGGAGAGGTGCTCCGATTTCTCGATGGAAACCGTCCCCACCAGCACCGGCTGCTGGCGTTCGTGACATTCCTTGATAAGCGCGATCACCGCCTCGTTACGCTCGGCGGAGGTGCGGTAGATTTCATCGTCGAAATCCTCGCGGGATACGGCGACATTGGTCGGAATCTCAATGACCTCCAGGCTGTAGATGTCGGAGAATTCCGTGGCTTCCGTCATGGCGGTGCCGGTCATGCCCGCGAGCTTCGGATAGAGGCGGAAATAATTCTGGAAGGTGATGGAAGCGAGGGTTTGGTTCTCGTTCTGAATGGCCACTTTTTCCTTGGCCTCGAGCGCCTGGTGCAGCCCGTCGGAATAACGCCGGCCTTCCATCATGCGGCCGGTGAATTCATCAATGATGATGACCTTGTTGTCCTTGACGATGTAATCCACGTCGCGCTGGAAGATGGTATGGGCCTTCAGCGCCTGATTCACGTGGTGCACGAGGCTGATGCTGCCGATGTCATAGAGGCTGGCATCGGCTTCGAGCAGGCCGCGCTCGCGCAGCAGCTCCTCCACCTTGTGCGTGCCCTCCTCATTGAGGGCGACGGCGCGGGTTTTCTCATCCTTCTCGTAATCTGCCGCCGTGAGCAGCGGCAGGATCTTATCCACCTCGACATAGAGCGCGGAATTGTCCTCTGTTGGGCCAGAGATGATGAGCGGCGTGCGTGCCTCGTCGATGAGGATGGAGTCCACCTCGTCCACGATGGCGAAGTTGAAGGGGCGTTGCACCATCTGCAGGCGCGAGTATTTCATGTTGTCGCGCAGATAGTCGAAGCCGTACTCGTTGTTGGTGCCGTAGGTGATGTCGCAATTATAGGCTTCCTGACGCTCGAAATCGTCCTTGCCATGCACGATGGTGCCGACCGTGAGGCCGAGGAAGTTATAGAGCTTGCCCATCCACGCGGCGTCGCGGGTGGCGAGGTAATCATTCACCGTCACCACATGCACGCCCTTGCCCTCGAGCGCATTCAGGTACACGGGCAGAGTGGCGACCAGCGTTTTGCCCTCGCCGGTTTTCATCTCGGCGATATTGCCCTCATGCAGCACCATGCCGCCGATCATCTGCACGTCGAAATGGCGCATGCCGAGCACGCGCTTCGAGGCCTCGCGCACGGTGGCGAAGGCTTCCGGCAGCAGCTTGTCAAGCGGGATACCGTTCTTCAGGCGGGTGCGGAATTCTTCCGTTTTGGCGGCCAGCTCGGCGTCGGAGAGTTTCTCGAACTGCGGCTCCAGCCGGTTGATGGCGTCCACGCGCTGCATGTAGCCGCGCACGATGCGGTCGTTGGCGTTGCCGAAGAATTTGCGGGCGAGTCCCCCAAGCATGCGAAAAATCCTGTGTTGTCCGGCCTTGTTATTTAGGGCGGGCCGTGGGCGTTTGCGAGCGTTTACCGTGTGAAATTTCCCGGCCTGTCCGGGGTCTTGGTCGGCAGTGCGCTCCAGCATCGGAGGCAAGGGACGAAAAGGGCCGTACAAGCCTGAAAATTCAAGCCGCTCACTGATAGCGGGCAGGGGCTGGGCTGTCAATTCTCTCCGCTTGCCATCAGAAGGTTATTATGTAATACCCGCTATTAACCCCAACCCAAGCCTGCAGGATGCCTTCTATGCGCCTCATTTCCCTCCTTTCCTCCGCTGCCTTCGTCGCGCTTGCCGCCGCGGCACCTCTCTATGCCGAAGAGCCCGCCAAGCCCGCCGCGAAAGAGGAAGCAAAGGATGATTACATCATGCTGCGCGTGAATGGCGAGGCCGTGCCGCGCTCCCGCGTGCTGGCCATCTGGCATGACCTGTTCCCGGACGGCAAGGCCCCAGCCTTTGACAGCTTCGACGAAAAAGTGCGCATGAACGTGCTGCGCGGCATCGTCAGCGAGCAGCTGGTCTATGAAGAAGCCAAGAAATCCGGCGTGGAAAACAGCCCGGAAGTGGCGGAGAAACTCGCCAAGCTGAAGGAAAAGCTGGTGACGCAGGCCTTCCTTGAGCAGAAGGCCGACGCCCGCGTAAGCGACGCGGAAATCCGCAAAATCTATGATCAAAAGGTCGCCGAGTTGAAAGGCAAGGAAGAAATCAAGGCGCGCCATATCCTCGTTGACAGCGAAGACAAGGCAGAGGATATCGCCGAGAAGATCCGCAAGGGCGCCAAATTCGAGGACATCGCCAAGAAGGAATCGCTCGACAAGGGTACCGGCGTGAAGGGCGGCGATCTCGGCTGGTTCACCGAGGAGCAGATGGTGCCGGAATTCTCCAAGGCTGCCTTCAAGCTGAAGAAAGATGCCATCTCCGACCCGGTGAAGAGCAGCTTCGGCTGGCATATCATTCAGGTGCAGGACCGTCGCAAGGTCGAGGTGCCGCCCTATGAGCAGGTCAAAGGGAATTTCGCGCAGGAGCTGAAGGCCAAGGCGCTCAAAGACTATGTCGGCGAATTGCTGCAAGGCGCGAAGGTGCAGTATTTCGCGCCGGATGGCTCCGAGAAGCCGTTCAGCAAGGAACTGCCGAAGGACAGCAAGGCCAAGGAATAACCGCGCATGCCCTTGCCCGTCTCGCCGCTGGCGCCGAAAGAGTTTCCGACGCTCGTCCCGCTGCCCGGCGTGAGGATGGCCGCGGCGGAAGCCGGCGTGCGCTACAAGAACCGCACGGATGTCTGGTTGGCACTGCTGCCGGAAGGCACGCAGGCGGCCGGCGTGCTGACGCGCTCGCTGACCGCCAGTGCCCCGGTGGAATGGTGCCGCCATGCGCTGAGCTTCGGCACGGGCCGCGCGGTCATCGTCAATTCCGGCAACTCCAATGCATTCACCGGCCGTCGCGGCGTGGAAGCCGTGCAGGGCACGGTGCAGGGCGTGGCGAAGGCCGTGGGTTGCAAGCCGGAGGAAGTGTTCATCGCGTCCACCGGCGTCATCGGTGAACCGTTGCCTTACCAGAAAATTCTCGATGCCCTCCCGGCGCTGATGCAGGGGCAAGGGGGCGAGGACTGGATGGGCGCCGCCAAGGCCATCATGACTACCGACACCTTCCCCAAGCTCGCCCGCCGCACAGCGCGCATCGGCGGGGTGGAGGTGACGCTGCAGGGCATCGCCAAGGGCTCCGGCATGATCGCACCGGACATGGCGACTATGCTGGCGTTTGTGTTCACGGATGCGGCCATCGACGCGCCCATTCTGCAGACGCTGCTTTCGCGCGCCAATCATAAGAGCTTCAACAGCATCACGGTGGATAGTGATACGTCCACCAGTGATACCTGCCTGCTCTTTGCCACGGGCAGCGCGGGCAACCCGAAACTGGCGGATGCGGGTGATCCGCTGCTCGATGAATTCCGCACGGCGCTGAACGCGTTGATGCTTGATTTGGCGTTGCTTATCGTCAAGGACGGTGAGGGGGCGACCAAGCTGGTCACTGTGCGCGTCACCGGTGCGGAGGACGAAGCCGCCGCGCGCCGCATCGCGCTCAGCATTGCCAACTCGCCGCTGGTGAAAACCGCGGTGGCGGGTGAGGACCCGAACTGGGGCCGCATCGTGGCGGCGGTGGGCAAATCCGGCGCCTGGGCCGACCGCGACCGCCTGCGCATCCATATCGGCGACACGCTGGTGGCCGAGGAGGGCATGGTGCACCCCGACTACCGCGAGCCGGAAGCCGCCGCCCACATGAAAGGCCAGGACATCCGCTTCACCGTCGATGTCGGGGTCGGCGACGCGGAAGCCACCGTCTGGACCTGCGACCTGACCGAGCAATACATCAAGATCAACGCTGACTATCGGAGCTGACATGCCTGCCCCTCTCGACATTCGCCATTGCACCGAAGCCGACATCCCAACACTGATGTTCTTCATCCGTTCGCTAGCGGAGTATGAGAAGCTGCTGCACGAGGTGACGGTGACGGAAGAAATTCTCCGTCAGTCGCTGTTCGGCCCGACGCCGAAGGCCTACGCGGTGCTGGCCGAGCAGGGCGGGGTGGCGGTGGGCTTCGCCGTCTATTTCCACAATTTCTCCACCTTCCTCGGCACGCATGGGCTGTACGTGGAAGATCTTTACGTACTGCCGGAATATCGCGGGCAGGGCATCGGCAAGGCGCTGCTGTCGTGGCTGGCGCGCAAGGCGCTGATGGATGGCTGCGGCCGCATGGAATGGTGGGCGCTCGACTGGAACGAGCCTTCCATCAGCTTCTACAAGAACCTCGGCGCCATGACGATGGATGAGTGGACGGTGTTTCGCATCACCAAGGACCGCATGCGCCAGCTGGCGGACATGGTTTAATGGAGTTTAGGGAACAATATGAAAATCGCCAAGAGAATCGCCGTCAATGACAGCAAGTTTGCCATGTGGCGGATGGCTATCGTGCTGAGCCACAGCGATCATGGACTTTCAAATTCTGAGATAAACCTAATCCACGAATACTGGGAAAACTTCGATTTTTCCGAGCCGCAGATGGCGCAGTTGGAAGACGATTTTCGCACCCCACCCGCTTTCGATACGGTGTGGCCACTGATCACGGACAAGCTGGACCGCGCCCATCTGATCAATTTCGCGCTTGTGCTGTTCAACGTAGACGGCGATTTTTCCTATATGGAGCAAGTGCTGTGGGAGAAGATAAACCGTCTTCACGCGCAGACAATTGACATCAAGAAAGCCATGGCCGAGGCGCGTCAGGCCACCCAGGATTTCCTCACGGAAGAGCGCGCCAAACTGGATGAGGAGTTCGCCAAGGAACCGTTCCTGCGCAAGGCTCTCCATTTCCTTACGTTTTATTCGGAACGCTGGTAGACGTGATGCTTTTCGTCGTCGCGGCGGCGTTGATCGATGCCGATGGCCGCGTGTTGCTGACGCAGCGCCCCGAAGGCAAGGTGCTGGCGGGTTTGTGGGAGTTTCCCGGCGGCAAGATCGGCGCGGAGGAAACGCCTGAGCAGGCCCTGAAGCGGGAATTGCGTGAGGAGCTGGGCATCCTTACCTCGGCGGGCTGCTTTCATCCCATCAGCTTCGTCACCCATCCGCTGAATGATGCGCGCCTGCCGGACGTGCCCTACCAGCCCGGCGGCTGTGACCCGTTGAAAGCCGACCCGCTGCTGCACCCGGACGAGATGCTTCTGCTGATGCTCTATGCCTGCCGCCGCTGGCACGGCACCCCGGAAGGCCGCGAGGGGCAGGCCATGAAATGGCTGCGGGTGAACGAAATGCGCGACTACCCCATGCCCCCGGCGGACGTACCCTTGGTGGCGGCGCTACGGCAGGTGCTTTAGGCGACTGCCCGTGTGAATTGTCGCGTCGCTTGCGCTCCCTCGCCATGACGGTGCCCTACTCGTCATGCTGAACTCGTTTCAGCATCTTTCAATAATAGGCCCTGAAACGAGTTCAGGGCGACGCCATCAATGCAGCCGTCATTCCGAACGACCAACGGGAGAAGGAATCTTTCTACAGGGACACTCTCGGATAGGCTGCCTGTATAAAGATTCTTCACATCCGTTCGGAATGACAAGTAAATGTCACCTCGGCGCATGCCGGGGTCTGGCGTATCCTCACCGGGAAACCCCGCATCACGTGCGAAGTGACATTCTTTCCAAACTCGTCATTCCGGGACGCGTCAGCGTGCCCGGAATCTGATCGCGATAGGGGAAAAGATCCTGCGCAGCCTGCGGCTCGCAGGATGACGTTTGCAATTTATAAAGTGCGCTTATTGCAGTCCGACCGCGGCCTGTTGCACGGGGTGCACGGGCGGGTGCAGCACGGCGTCCTGGGCGTGCACGTGCACGGAAGGAGCCTCCGGCGTGGCGAGGGTGCGCACCTGCGAGGGGGCCGATTGCGTAGCGGTGGCCGCCGACGCGGCGGGGGCTTTGGCTGGCGGTTCCTGGCGCAGGCGCAGATCGGTCAGGGCGCGCTCGACATGCGGAAGGTAGACCTGGTCATAGGCTTCGGTGAGGCCCGGCACGACGAAGTTGAGCAATTCCGGCTGCTCGCGGTAACGCACGAACCGCATCCCGGCATAGCGGGAATTCACCTCGGCCATGCGCTTTTCCGGCTCTGAATACCCGCTGAGCGTCAGCTTTGGGCTTTCCGCGTTCAGGTTGTTCCACGCCTCGTTCACCAGCGTGTAGAGCGAGTTCATATCGGCGTTGCCGCGTATCTTCGACCACGGCTTGCCGCTCACCGCGAACTGGGTTTCCACTTGTTGCTCAAGGGCGGCTTTTTCCTCCGGCGTGGCGGCGCGCATCCACTGGCCGACGACCTCACGCAGCTGCGTCAGGCGCTGGCGGTCGGAGAGCGCGAGCGCGTCGGTGCGCGCGATGTCGGTGGGTGTGAGGTAATTCGGATAGACCGTGTGCGTGATTTCATGCACCAGCGTATCCTGCGACTTGTCCGGCCCGGTGCCGCCGGAGACATAAATGTGATCGATGCCGAGCACGTCGTCCGCATGCGCCTTGCTGTGGCGGTTGAGGCCAAGCAGCCCGCCGCCATTGAGCGAGCCCGCCGGGCTGTAGACAATGTCGCCGCCCTTGCGGAAGAAGGCTTCCGTCACAGCTGGTGGCAGCAGGCGCAGGCGTCCCGCGATGTCCTGCTCGATTTTCTCAATGTCAGGCGAGACTTCGGTCTTGCCGTGGAAATAGCCTTGCAGCGCGCGGATTTTCTGCTCGATGCGCGGCGCGATGCCCGCCATGATCTGCTCATGCACGCCCGCATGGGCCATGCCCGGCTGGGTGCGGCCGATCTTCCAGTTCTCCACCGCATTGGCGGCAAATTTGTGATCTGGCAGGTGATTCACCAGGCGCGTGATATCCTGCACGTAGGCCTCATCCACACCAAGCGCCTTGCCGACGGCGGCGAGGCCGCCTTCTTGGGCCACCTTGCGGATGGCTGCGCCGTCCAAGCCCGTGTAGGTCTGCAGCTTGGCAAAAAGCATATCGGCATTGTGCGGTTGCGCGGCCAGCGGACCGGCGAGGCCGTTCAGGCCCTGGTCATGCTTACCCTCCACCGCTTTTTCCAGCAGCAGGTACATGCCGATGCCGTTTTTCAGCGCCTCGATCTGATCCGGCTTCAGCGGCTTGTCTTCCTGCAGCAGCTTGACGAAGGCGGCAAACGGCGCGGCCGATTTCTCGTCATGCGCGGCAGCGTCCGGGTCTTTGCCGGTGGTGGTCTTCTTGATGTAATGCTGGATCATGTCCGACAAGCGCGCGCCTTCGGCTTCCGCGGAAAGCGGGATGAGGTCGGACAGGCTCGCCACGATGGAGAGGCGGCCCGGCGCGGTGAACCACATCGGCTCCTGGTGGGTGAAGACCTTCTGCAACTTGGCGCGCAGGGCAGGCTGGTTTTCAGCTTTAAGCTCCTGCGGATGGACGGTCAGGAAAGTCTCGTCGCCCTGGCCGACATAGGCATCGCCGAGCACCATGATGCGGTGCTCGTGCTGGAAGCGCGTGGGGTCGAACGGGGCGGGGGCGGGCGCGGCGGACTGCGCCTGCGCCATCATGGCGTTGAGGTCTCCTGCCTGGGGCGTGGCGGCAAGGGCGTCGGTGGCTTTTTGCAGATCCATGCACTTACTTTAGCAAACGGGATTGTTAACGTGTGTGACAGTGTTGTGAAATTTCCACCTGAGGAGCCCTAAGGTGGCGCCCTTAAGTCATTGTTTTGAAATAATCCATAAGCGAGGTCTGGCCGCTGCCCCGGCGGGCGGGCTGCTGCTGGGAGGCATGCGGCGCCCACGCGGTAAGGGTGAGCAGCTCAAAGGTGGCGGGGATGCGGCCTTCCGCATCGGCGTAGCGTTCCTGATAGAGGGCGGCGGCGCGCAGCAGGGTGGCGCGGCGGCTAAGGGTGCGGCGGCGGGCGGTGAGCGCATTGGTTTCGCCCATGGCCCGCAATTCACCCATCAGCGTGAGTGCGTCCGGGTACGTGACGGTCAGCAGGTCGCTATCGATGACGGGCAGGGCGAACCCGGCCCGTTGCAGCAGGCCGCCCGCATCGCGCACCTCCACGAAGGGGGAGACGCGCGGGCTGATGCCGCCCTCGATCTCCAATTCCGCGTCGGCGAGGCAGGCACGCAATTCTTGCAACGTGCGCGCCCCCGGAACGATGGCGAGAAACAGCCCGTCCGGCTTCAGGGCACGGCGCAGCTGGATGAGCGCGCCGGGGAGGTCGTTCACCCAATGCAAATAGAAGGCGCTGAAGACGGCGTCGAAGGTGCCCTCGCCAAAGGGCAGCCATTCCTCATCCGCGACGAGCCGCAGGCCGGTGGGCGGCAGCATGGCCGGCGCGGCGTCGGCCTGCACCAGCTGCGCGATGCCGCCGCGCCCGGCCAGCGCCTCGGCAAGGATGCCCTGATGCGCGCCAAGCGCGAGGGCGTTCGGGAAGCGGTGCGTCAGGTCGTCCAGCCGGTCCGCCAGCCGCTCCGAGGCTTCGCGCACGAGAAAATCCACCGCGCCGAAACCGGGTGCGCGGCGCTGACGCCGGGCGCGCCAGAGGGGGCGGTCAAAGATGTTGCGCTCGTCCTGCATGGGGGGCAGGATACGGCGATGTCGGCGAAAATCAAAGGATATGGTGCGGGGGCTGCCCGTCTGCTGGCGGACGTGTTGTGGCCGCCGCGCTGCGCGCTGTGCCGCACGGCGGTCGATGCCGCGCATACGCTGTGCGGGGAGTGTTTCGGCACGCTGCATTTCATTGCGGCGCCGCAATGCCGCTGCTGCGGCCTGCCGTTCAGCCATGCCCCGGCGGGCGAGCTGCTGTGCGGCGAATGCGCCGCCACTCCACCGCCTTATGATTGCGCCCGCGCCGCGCTGCTCTATGACGATGCCTCGCGCCCGCTGGTGACGCGGCTGAAATATGGCGACCAGCCGCAATTGGCCCTGCTGCTCGCGCGCTGGATGCGGCTGGCAGGCCATGCCGCGCTGGAGGGGGCGGAGGCGATCGTTCCGGTGCCGCTCCATTGGCGGCGGATGCTGGCGCGGCGCTATAACCAGTCGCTGATGCTGGCGCGCGAGCTGGGGACGCTGAGCGGCCTGCCCGTGCGGCCGGAATGGCTGGTGCGGCGCAAGGCCACCACGCCGCAGGTGGGCTTGTCACGGGCGCAGCGGCGGCGTAACGTGGCCGCAGCCTTTGCGGTACCGCAATCCTCCCTGCCGCTGGTGAAGGGCAAGCGCCTCGTGCTGGTGGATGATGTGATGACCAGCGGCGCGACCTTGCAGGCCTGCACCCGCGTGCTGCGGCGGGCGGGAGCGGCGGAGATTCGCGTGCTGACGCTGGCGCGGCGCGCGCAGGTCGATTAGATAGAACATATGCATTCATCCTCCATCCTCCGCGCCGCCTGCATCCAGCTGACCGCCACCAACGACATGGACGCCAATTGCGCCCACGCCGAAGGGCTGATGCGGCAGGCCATCGCGCAAGGTGCGCGGTTTCTGGCCTTGCCGGAAAACGCCTTTTTCATGCGCGGATCGGACAAGGACGCGCCCGCGCCTTACACCGTGGAGGAGCATCCCGGCGTGCGGCTCTGCCAGTCGCTGGCCAAGGCGCATGGGGTATGGGTACTGATTGGTTCCATCTTCGTGCCCGCGCCGCCGCATTATGACGGTGCGCCACCGAAATGGTTCAACCGCACTGTGGTGATTAACGCGGCGGGCGAGATTGCCGCGCTCTATGACAAGATTCACCTGTTTGATGCCATGGTCGGCGGTGACCAACATTACCGCGAATCGGACCGCATCCAGTATGGCGAACATCTGGCGCAGGTTCCGACCCCGTGGGGCCGCATGGGGCTCACCATCTGCTACGACATGCGCTTCCCCCATCTCTACCGCGACCTCGCCAAGGCGGGGGCCACGCTGTTCGCCGCGCCGGCTGCCTTTACCTATGTCACGGGGAAGGCGCACTGGCATGTGCTGCTGCGCGCGCGGGCCATCGAGACGGGCAGTTTCATCCTGGCGCCCGGCCAGTGCGGCCACCATCCCGGCGGACGGCGTACCTACGGCCATTCGCTGATTGTCGGCCCGTGGGGCGATATCCTCGCCGAAGCCTCCGAGGAGACGCCGGAAGTGCTGGTGGCCGACCTCGACATGGCACAGGTGGCCCAGATGCGCCGTGACCTGCCCTGCCTGCAGCATGACCGCGCCTACAAGACGACGGAGGATTTTTCCATCTAGAATACCCGCCGCATCACGAGCGCATCTTCGTCGTCAGGGTAGTAGCGCGGGCGCTGGCCGGTAAGGTGAAAGCCGCAGGATGCATAGAGCTGGCGCGCGGCGTCATTCCCGGCGCGCAATTCGAGGTAGACGCGGGCGCAACCTTCCTCCGCCAGCACCTGCAGGGCCAAATCGAGCAGGTAGCGCGCATAGCCTTGGCGCCGATGTGCCGGAGCGGTGCCGAGGGTGAGAATCTCCGCCTCCTCCGCCGCGCGGCGGAGGAGGAGAAACGCGAGCGGCTTGCCATCCTCCTGCACTTGCCAGCCGGTGACACCGGGCTGTTGCAACAATCCCTCGAACGAGGCGCGGCTCCATGCTTCGGCCAGCACTTCGGCATGCAGCGCCGCGAGGGCTTCGGCATCGGCTGGCGTAACGGGAAGGAGGGCGATCAAGCGGGCTTGCGCAGGATGTACTGGGCGAGCTGCCCGTCCGGATAGGCTTGCACGGCCTCCACCGTCACCACCTCCAGCGGCGTGGTGGCGATCTTCTCGCGCAGGTAGGCCTCGCTATGGCCGAAGCGGCTGACCTTGGGCAGCATGGCGAAGCCCTTGGCCGCCGCGTAGGGCTCCACCTGGAACAGGAACAGCCCGCCGGGGCGCAGTGCCCGCGCCGCATGTTCGAACAGATGGCCGAGATCGCCCATGTAATTGAAAACATGCACGGCGGTGATCAGCTCCACTGGCTCCGGCACATCCGGCAGGAACAGGCGCATATCCTGCTGGTAGGCGCTGCTGTAGATGCGGCTCTTGTCCTCGCGGCGGCGCTCGCTGGCCTGCGCCAGCATCCCGCGCGAGACGTCGACGCCGATCACCTGCTCGCAGTAAGGTGCCAGCATGGTGCCGGTAAGCCCCGTGCCGCAGCCGAGATCGATCAGCGTATGGTTGACACGTTTGGGCTCCAGATAGCGTTGCAGCGACGCCTCGGCGACGATGTGGGCCCGGTAGCCGAGCGAGGCCTGCGAGCGGTCATAGTCCGGGGCCAGCCGGTCGAAATAATCCACCGCGATGGTAGCGGGCATCGTGGTGGGGCGCTTGGCTTCCGGGAGGATGTTGGGGTCAATGGTGGCCAGCATGAAGCGGGTTTCTTCATGGTTCGGATTCAGCTTGTAGCTGCGAGCAAAGGCCTGCATGGCCTTCACTTTCTGGCCAAGGCTGAGATAGGACGTGCCGAGGTAATACCAGGATTCCTGGTGGTTCGGCGCCAGCCACAGCGCCAGCCGGAAGCGCAGGATGGCATCGCGCAGGCGGCCCTCCGCCAGCATCTGCAGGCCTAGCTGGTAATTGATCATTGGCAGGTGGTTCAGCCGGTATTTAAACTCGTCGACGAAATTCACCGGCACACTCAGGATATCCCGCAGCGCTTCGCCGAGCGGCGAGCGGCGCTGACGGTTGGGCACTACGCCGGGGGTGAGGGAAGGGGAGGACGGCGAGGGGGTCTGCTCTGGCTGCATAAAATGTCCGGATGCCCGCTATACATTCATAAATCAGGGTTTATAGTGTAGCTTATGGAAGAAAAATTAAAAGCGCGTGTTTCGGTGGATGCCGAGGATGTGGAGCGTTTTTCGCGCATTGCCGAGGAATGGTGGGACCCGCGCGGCAAGTTCCGCCCGCTGCATGCCATCAACCCGGTGCGGCTGCGCTACCTGCGCGACCGCATGGAGGCCCATTTCGGCAAGCAGGCGCTGGCGTCCGATGCCCCCCTGAAAGGCCTAAGCCTGGTGGATATCGGCTGCGGCGGCGGGCTCATCAGCGAGCCGATGGCGCGGCTGGGCGCCGTCGTGACGGGCATCGACGCGTCGGAGAAGAATATCGCGGTGGCGGGGCTGCATGCGCAGAAGATGGGGCTCTCCATCGATTACCGCGCCACCACCGCCGAAGCACTGCGCGCGGAAGGCGCGGCCTTCGACGTGGTGCTGGCGCTGGAGATTGTGGAACACGTGGCAGATGTGCCGTTTTTCCTGGAGACCGTGGCCGCGCTGGTGAAGCCCGGCGGCCTGCTGGTGATGAGCACGCTCAACCGCACGCTGAAATCGCTGGTAATGGCCAAGTTCGGCGCCGAATACATCCTGCGCTGGTTGCCCATCGGCACCCATGACTGGAACCAGTTCCTGCGCCCCTCCGAGCTGATTCAGCCGCTGGAAAAGCATGGCCTCGCGCTCATGGACCTGTCGGGCATGGTGTTTTCCCCGCTAAAGAACGAGTGGCGGATTGATGGCAAGGACTTGGAAGTCAATTATCTAGCCTGCTTTCGCAAACCTGCCTGAGTCGCATCAAAATCATTTGCATTCGTGATGGTTGCTCCCTAAAAACGAAAGCCTTTGCAGCAGGCGTTTTCTCCATGGCCCTCATCGTGATGAAATTCGGCGGGACGTCGGTGGGCTCCACCGAGCGGATCCGTCATGTGGCGACGCTGGTGCAGCGCGAAGTGGCGCGCGGCAACCGCGTGATTGTCAATGTGTCCGCCATGTCGGGCGTCACGGATTCGCTCATCACGCTGGTGCGCGAGGTGGCGACGCCGGAAACGCCGGACGCCTTTGCCGACATGGATTTCGTGGTGGCGACAGGCGAGCAGGTGACGGCCGGGCTGCTGGCATTGCGGCTGCAGGAACTGGGCCAGCCCGCGCGCGCCTTCGCCGGGTGGCAGATTCCGGTGCTCACTACTGACGCCTTCACCAAAGCGCGTGTGGAGCAGATTGACACCAGGAACATCAACGCCGTGCTGGACAAGGGTCATGTCGCCGTAGTGGCGGGCTTTCAGGGCATCACGGAGGATCAGCGCATCACCACGCTGGGCCGTGGCGGCTCGGACACCTCGGCGGTGGCGCTGGCGGCGGCGTTCGAGGCGGATCGCTGCGACATCTATACGGATGTGGATGGTGTCTATACCGCCGATCCGCGCATCGTGCGCACGGCGAAGAAGCTCGACCGCGTCTCCTATGAGGAGATGCTGGAGCTGGCCAGCCAGGGCAGCAAGGTGCTGCAGACGCGCTCGGTTGAGCTGGCGATGAATTACAATGTGAAACTGCAGGTGCTCTCGACCTTTGAGGACAAGCCGGGCACACTGCTGGTACGCGAGGAGGAAATCGTGGAGAAACACCGGGTCACGGGCATTGCCTACAGCCGCGACGACGCACGCATCACCATCACCGAGGTGGAGGACCGCCCCGGCGTGGCGGCGGCCATTTTCGGCCCGCTCGCCGAGTCCAACATCAACGTGGACATGATCGTCCAGAACGTCACGCCGGACGGTAAGGCCACCGACATGACCTTCACCGTCTCCAAGGGCGACCTGCCGCACGCCGTAAAAGTGCTGAAGGAGAATCTCAAGGACGTCAGGTACGGCGGGCTGCACACGGATGAGAACGTGGCGAAGGTCTCCGTGGTCGGCGTCGGCATGCGCTCGCATGCCGGGGTGGCGCAGGAGATGTTCTCGACGCTGGCGGGCAAGGGCATTAACCTCATCGTCATTTCCACCTCGGAGATCAAGATCAGCGTGCTGATCGAGGAGTCCTACCTCGAGCTGGCCCTGCGTGCCCTGCACACGACCTATGGGCTCGATGCGGTGGTGGAGCGCGGGTAGACTTCCGCGCGCCGGTTGGCTTCGCATAAGCGCGAAAATATATATTAAAAAGTTTATAAAAATTTACACTTCGTTAATAACTCCCGCATATGTTGCCATTTCGCCACATCGGCGATGATTTTGTGCAACAAAAAGGAGTATGAAGTGATGAAACCCTTGGCATTCGATGAAGAGCTGGCCGCCGCGCTCACCACATTGCGCCAGTGGCAGGCATTGGCGTACCGGCAGGACCGCCCCGAACTGGCGCAGCTGCTGCATACGCTGCAGGCGGACATGGAAGCGCATGCGGCACAGCAACGCCTGCACCCCATGACCCTGCGCAAGACCATGCATTTCCTGCAGGTGCTGATGAAAAGCCACCCGCATTCGCAGCGCCGTTTTGCCCGCATCCTCGGTGACCGCGTCCAGGCCGATGCCCCGGCCTGCTATGCAGAAGCGGTTTCTGAGCTAAGCGCGTGACTTCAAGAAACTATCATCCATTCACATAGGGAGGGCGAGGGGCGTATTGGGACCTGAGCTTCAAGCATCTATGCCAGCGTGGAGGGAAAGAGCTTCGTTCAATTCAACCTTACCCGTTTTCACATTTAGGAGAGAATCACATGAAACCCATTCTTACCTTGGCGGCCATTCTGGCTATGGGCGTTGCGCCCGTACTCGCCAGCAGCCAATCGTCCAATTCCATGAACAGCGGTGCCTCGTCGGGTATGTCGTCCGGCATGTCCTCGGGCTCCGGCGCCTCGATGTCCGCCTCGCAAGGCGACATGGGCCAGCGCGCGCAGTATTACCTAAAGCAGATGGACAAGAACGCCGATAACTCTGTGTCGGAGGAAGAGCACGAAGATTTCGCCAAGAACATGTTTGGCCAGGCCGACAAGGACGGCAACGGCAAGCTCACGCTGAGCGAGATCCAGCAGCAGAAGCAGCAGGAAATGCAGCAGATGCAGCAAAGCATGGGCGGCGCGTCGTCTGGCACAGCCACCACGCGCTCCGGTAGCTAACACGCCTGAAAGACTGATGAAAAAAAAGGGAGGCTGCGGCCTCCCTTTTTTTTAATGTGGCCCAGTGCCCAGCAGAATGTTAGCCAAGCCCCGTCGAAGCTCGCTCCAATTGAGCGGCGGAGGCGACCGGCGTTGCAGGCATGGCGATTTCAGACACTGCCTGACCGCCTGTTACTTCTGCCGAACGGGCACCTACGCGCGGAGGCTGAAGGCGTTCAGCCATATTAGGATGGCCACTATCCATGCCCAGCCGGGTCAGAGTTTGCGGACCTATCCGGCCATCGACCGTGACGCCTGCCTGCTGCTGGTACACACGGACGGCTTCCTCGGTCTGTGGACCAAACCGTCCGTCAAGGCTGAGCGGGCGGCCGCGCGAGTCGCGCCAGTTTTCGGGGAGCGCCCGCTGAAGGGCTTCTTGAACCTGACGAATACCATCCCCGTGATGGCCGCGCATATGCACGCCCCCCAGCCGCACAACATGCGTGGCCGCGTCAAGATTGACTGGCTCGCGCGCAGGGGCGGGTGCGGGAGGACCTTGGACAGGCTGAACCGGAGCGGGCGCGCTAGCAGCGGCCTCTGGTGCCGGTAGCGGCGCAACAGTCGGGGGAGCCGGGGGGACAGGCGGGATAGACACGGGTTCCGCAATCGGAGCAACAGGCGGCGCCGCGGGAGTAGGGATATTTGCCGCCGCGACAAGCGTAGGAGGCGAGCCAGCAGGGGTTGGCGCGGGTACCGGAGGGGTTGGCCCCGATGCCAGCGCCACTGTCGGCGGAGTCGATGGATCCGCAATGCCTGTGCCTTCATTCGCCGGAGGAGAGACAACCGTGGCCTGGGCCGCACTTACGGTAAATGCAGCCATGACCCGGCCAAGAAAGCCTGCCTGTTGCGTATCGCCGGACTCGCGAGTGCGCTGCCGTTCCGCCGCTTGCGCAAGCGCATCGCGGCCAGGCTCACCGTTGCTTGTGAGAAAGTTTTCCTGGCGCCGCGTCAGGTCAGCTTGCGCCTGTGCAATCGAGCGCTCCTCCTCGCTGAAGGCGTTCAGGGCTGTCTCCATTTGGGCCGCACGGGCGGTGGCGGTGCGGCGGCCGACGGCGCCGAGATTGGCATCGCTAGACCTCTGGCGCTCCAGCGCAATGCCAGCGCGAAGGCTGGTTTGCTCCTCCGGCGTCAGCCTCATGCTATCCAGCGCGGCGCGGCGCTGCTCCAGCGCTGAGCCCTGGCTTAGAATGGTCTGGGCTTCCCGTCCAAGCCGCGCTGCTTCGCGCTGCTCGGGGGTCTCGCTGTCTGCGGCAACCGATGACCGTCCTTCCGCTGTCAGGCCGCGCCCCTGTGCCAGCATGCGCTGCCGCTCTGACTCCATCCGCGCGGTCTGCTCGCGCGCGGCCTGTTCCTGACGCTCGCGCTGGAAAGCCTGCACCATGGCTTCCGGGTCGCCTCCCTGCTGACGGATCTCTTGCGAAATTTGTCCCAGTTCCCGGTTGATACGTGCACGATCCGACCAGTTAAGCACGGACAAACCAGCATGGCGCTCCCGATTTGCACGAAGCCTGTCTTGCAGTTCTTCAAGTGTTGCCATGATAACCTCCTTTACATCATTCAGTATTTAATCATGTCTTTGTTAAACAAATGTGACGATACATATTCATGTGATAGTGATCCCTTTCAATGCGCCGGAACGCGCTGCTCTGCAAAAATAAAGCGGCTCTACGTTTGCTACGCTGGCTAAAACGTCATAAGTAGGCTATCAAGCTGGCCCAACGCCCTTTTCAGGAGATTGCCCCCTTGAACGCCAGGCACACGCTCGAACAGCTTTGGAACCGCGGAAAAACATTTCTGGGAACTGACTGCGCCATCCTGGGCGGCGCGATGTCGTGGGTGTCGGAGCGGCATCTGGTATCGGCACTCTCCAACGCGGGTGGCTTCGGGGTGATTGCCTGCGGCGCCATGCCGCCGGAGCTGCTGGAGCAGGAAATCGCCGCGACGCAGGCCATGACGGACAAGCCGTTCGGGGTGAACCTTATCATCATGCACCCAAAGCTGGACGAGCTGGTGGCTGTGTGTGTGCGCCGGCAGGTGAGCCACGTGGTGCTGGCCGGGGGCATCCCCAAGGGACCGACCATCGACGCCCTGAAAGCGGCGGGCATCAAGGTCATCTGCTTTGCTCCTTCCGCGCGCATCGGTCAGAAACTGGTGCGCATGGGCGCGGATGCGCTCGTGATTGAGGGGATGGAAGCAGGCGGCCATATCGGGCCGGTCTCCACCTCCGTGCTGGCGCAGGAGATTCTGCCGGCAATCACCGACGTGCCTGTGTTCGTGGCGGGCGGCATCGGGCGTGGCGAGGCGATTGTCAGCTATCTGCAGATGGGCGCGTCCGGCGTGCAGCTTGGTACGCGCTTCGTGTGCGCCGAGGAGAGCATCGCGCACCCCAAATTCAAGGAATGCTTTATCCGCAGCGCGGCGCGCGACGCGGTGCCGTCCGTGCAGATCGACCCGGAATTTCCGGTGATTCCTGTGCGCGCTATCGCCAACAAGGCCACCGCTGATTTCATCCGCTTCCAGCAGGAGGTGATCGCCCGCCACCGTCGGGGCGAGGTGGAGAAGAAGGAAGCCCAGCTGGAAATCGAGCATTTCTGGGCTGGGGCGCTGCGCCGCGCGGTGATGGAAGGGGACGTGGAAAACGGCTCCGTCATGGCGGGCCAGAGCGTCGGCATGGTCACCCGCGTGCAGCCGATGCGTGAGATCATCGCGGAGCTGGTAGCGCAGGCGGAAGCGTTCCTTGCGGGCCCCCTGCAGGCAAAAATAGCCTGATTCCCGCTACCTACGCCCCGGTGCCGCCAGCGGGGACGAGCGGAACAAAACGCTATAAGCGGCTGCAAAAGCGCGGTATACTGCGTAAGTTTCGAGCCGCGGAGTCCCATGCCCGAATTGCGTATCGTCAAGGATGAGCCCTCACCGCTCGCGCTGCTGCGCGACGTGCGGGACGTCATGACCGGCACCGGCACGCCGCAGGCGCGGCTGGACCGGCTGGTGCTGCTGATCGGCGACCGGCTGCGCTCGGAGGTGTGCTCCATCTATCTGATGCAGCCGGGGCAGGTGCTGGAGCTCTACGCGACGGCGGGTCTGAACAAATCGGCCATCCATGCCACGCGGCTGAATGTGGGGCAGGGTCTGGTGGGCGAGATCGCCGCCGAGGCCTCGCCGCTCAACCTCGCCGACGCGCAGAGCCATCCGAAATTCGTCTATCGCCCGGAAACGGGGGAGGAGCGTTTCCAGTCCTTCGTCGGCGTACCGATTCTCACCAACCACCAGGTGCTGGGCGTCCTCGTCGTGCAGAGCGGGCAGGCCCGCGTATATTCGGAAGACCAGCTGGAAGTGCTGCAGACGGTGGCGATGGTCATTGCCGAGCTGGTGGTGGGGCAGGCGCTGGTCGACCAGGTGGCGCTCACCCGCGAGAAGCGAGCTTCCACCCTCTCGCAGACCTTTGGCGGGCAGTCGCTCTCCGCCGGGCTCGCCAAGGCTCCGGCGGTGCTGCACCGGCCGCAGATTCGCATCAAGGAGCTGGTGACCGACGACCCGGTGCGCGAGGAAGCCCGGCTGGTCGCCGCCATCGAGGCACTGCAGGAAGGCGTGCGCCAGCTCATCCAGTGCTCCGATCCGCTCTCCTCGGCCCATGCCGAGATTCTGGAAACCTACGAGATGCTGGCGCAGGACAAGGGCTGGAAGAACAGCATGATTCAGGCCATCCATACCGGCCTTACCGCCGAGGCGGCGGCGAAGAAGGTGATGGAAGACCTGCACGTGCGGCTGGAGCAGGCGCAGAACATTTACGTGCGCGAGCGCATCGAGGATCTGGAAGACCTCACCACCCGGCTGCTCTACCATCTCACCGGCGTCAGCATCACCTCCGCCCATTCGCGCCTGCCGGAGGCGTTCATCCTCGTGGCGCGCAGCCTTGGCCCGGCGGAGCTGTTGGAATATGGACAGGAGCGCATCAAGGGGCTGGTGCTGGATGAGGGTTCGGCCGCCTCGCATATCGCGATCATCGCCAAGATGATGGATATTCCCGTGGTGGCGGGCATCCGCGACGCCACCGACATCGTGCAGCCGGGCGACACGGTGGTGGTGGATGGCGACCAGGGCGAAGTCTATATCCGCCCCTCCGACGATCTGGACGCGGAAATCACCGAGCTGCTCCGCCTGCGCGCCCAGCGTGACGAGGCCTACCGTGCCCTGCGCGGCGAACCCACCATCAGCAGGGACGGCCAGCGCGTGAAGCTCATGCTAAATATCGGCCTGAACCTGAATGCGCGCGATCTGGGGGCGGTGGATATCGACGGCGTTGGCCTGTTCCGCACGGAGCTTCCCTACCTCACCGCCAGCCATTTCCCGACCGTGGAGAACCAGCAGCTGCTTTACGCCAGCATCCTGCGCCAGTCGCATGGCAAGCCGGTGATCTTCCGCACCTTCGACATTGGCGGCGACAAGCCGGTGCCTTACATTCACATTCCGCCGGAGGAAAACCCGGCGATGGGCTGGCGTGCCACCCGCATCGGCCTCGACCGCCCGATGCTGCTGCGCCGCCAGTTCCGCGCGCTGCTGCTGGCGGCGAGCGGCCAGAAGCTGCATGTGATGTTCCCGATGATTGCTACGGCGGAGGAATTCTACGCCGCCCGCGCCCTGCTGATGCATGAATACCAGCTGATCGAGGAAGCGGGCGAGATGCCGCCCTCCGCCATTCGCATCGGTATCATGCTGGAAGTGCCCTCCATGCTGTTCGAGCTGCCGCATATCCTGGGCGAGTTGCAGTTCATCTCCATCGGCAGCAATGACCTGCTGCAGTTCCTCTTCGCCGCCGACCGCGCCAACGACCAGCTGACCAGGCAGTATGGCGGGCTGCGCGCGAGCGTGCTGGGCCTCCTGCAAACGGTGGTGCGCCATTGCGAGGGGGCGGGGGTGGAGGTCAGCTTCTGCGGCGACATGGCCACCCGCCCGCTCGATGCGATGGCGCTGCTAGGCTGCGGCATCCGCTCGCTTTCGGTAGCGCCGCGCGCCATCGGCCCGCTGAAGATGATGATTTCCTCGCTCGACGTCGCCGCGTTGACAGATTATTTAGACTTCCTCTGTAAGGTCGAAACCGGGTTCTTGCGCGGCCATCTCACCGCCTGGGCCCGTGACCATCACATCTCTTTCTAATCACAGTCCATGACGCCCACCCCGCCGCCCTTCCATGATTACCGCGACATCGGCCGCATGCTGCGCGACACCCGCGAGAGCATGGGTCTGGCCACCGAACAGGTGGCCGCGCAGCTCAGGGTGCGCAACAAATACCTGCAATCGCTGGAAAAGGGTGAGCTGGGCGATATTCCGGGCGAGGTCTATGCACGCGGTTACCTCAAGCTTTATGCGGATTTTCTCGGCTATGACGGCCAGCAAATTTTGAATCAGGTAAACGCCGCGCCCGTGCAGGCCGCCACGCAATACCTGCCGCCGGAGAAGGAAGAGCAGACGCGCTCCACGCTCTTTGCCCTGCTGGCATCGCTGCTGGCGTTGCTGGCCGTGGTGCTGTGGCAGATGAGCCAGCAGAAGGAAGACCACCCGCTCAACCTGGTGGATGCCGTGCCTTCCATGGCCCCTGCTTCCGGAATGCCGCAGAATCCCTCGCAAGCCTCCGCCTTCCCCGAGCTGTGCGATACGAGCGGCGAGAATCTGCTGCCCGATGCGGTCTGCCGCGGCGATGCGCTGCTCACCACGCCTGAGCCAGATAAGGAAAACGCGCTTACCACCATCATGGAGCTGGAAAAGCCGGACGCCATGTGGCGCCCGCGCATGTAGGACGGCGTGTAAAGCCCCTTGCCTTCTGAAGGCAGGCCCGGTATATCGCTTGGCAAGAATGAACGCCCCGCTGATAAGCGGAAGCCGCGCCGGAATGTGTGCGGCGCTAACGGAAAAACCCGTTGTTTGTGATGATTCCAAGGCGCAAGACGTACACTGCGATGGTTGGTCATGTCCCGGTCGGCTCGTCCGCCCCGGTGATGGTGCAGTCCATGACCAATACGGACACCGCCGACGTGGCCTCCACCGTGAGCCAGGTGCGCGAGCTGGCGGAAGCCGGCTCCGAGGTGGTGCGCATCACGGTGAATAACGAGGAGTCCGCCGCCGCCGTGCCGCGCATCCGCGAGGCGCTGGATACACAGGGCTGCGACGTGCCGCTGGTGGGCGATTTCCACTATAACGGCCACCGGTTGCTGGCGGACTATCCCGCCATGGCCGAGGCGCTGGCGAAATACCGCATCAATCCTGGCAATGTCGGCTTTGGCGCCAAGCATGACAGCCAGTTCGCGCAGATGATCGAGTTCGCGCTGAAATATGACAAGCCCGTGCGCATCGGCGTCAATTGGGGCAGTTTGGATCAGCGCATCATGGACCGTCTGATGGACGAAAACGGGTTATTGCCGGAGCCGAAATCGGCGGAGGAGGTAGGGCGTGAAGCGCTGATCGTCTCCGCGCTGGATTCGGCGAAACAGGCCGAGGCCATCGGGCTGCCGCCGGAGCGCATCCTGCTCTCCGCCAAGGTGAGCAAGGTGCAGGACCTGATTGCCGTCTACCGCGAGCTGGCGCGGCGCTGCCTGTACCCGCTGCATCTGGGCTTAACGGAAGCGGGCATGGGCTCCAAGGGCATCGTGGCCTCCACGGCGGCGCTGGCCGTGCTGCTGCAGGAGGGGATCGGCGATACCATCCGCGTGTCGCTCACGCCGCGTCCCGGCGAATCGCGCACCGAGGAAGTGCTTGTCGCGCAGAATATTCTACAAACCATGGGCCTGCGCTCCTTCATACCGCTGGTGACGGCCTGCCCCGGCTGTGGGCGCACCACCAGCACCTTCTTCCAGGAACTGGCCGAGCGCATTCAGGACTATCTGTGCGCCCAGATGCCGGTGTGGAAAGAGCAATATGTCGGCGTTGAGGCGATGAACGTGGCCGTGATGGGCTGCATCGTCAACGGCCCCGGCGAGAGCCGCCACGCCAATATCGGCATCTCGCTGCCGGGCACGGGTGAATCGCCGGTCGCCCCGGTGTTCGAGGACGGCGTGAAGACGGTGACGCTGCGCGGCGAGCGCATCGCCGAGGAGTTTCAGGCGCGTGTGGCGGCCTATGTCGAGCGCACCTACGCGCGCAAGCGGGAGGTGGCGTAATGCGCAATAATATAATGTCATTCCAGCGCAGGCTGGAATCCAGATGTCCTGTCCACTGGATTCCAGCCTGCGCTGGAATGACAGAAAGCCGAGTTTTATGACGCAAGCCCTGCAACCCGTCCGAGGCACCCATGACCTGATCGGCGAGGAGATGCGCCGTCACCGCTTCATCGCGGACACCGCCGCTTCCATCGCGGCGCGTTACGGGTTCGCGGAGATGATGCCGCCGGTGTTTGAGTTCTCGGACGTCTTCCACCGCACGCTCGGCGAAACCTCGGACGTGGTGAGCAAGGAAACCTACACCTTCACCGACCGGGGCGGCGAGTCCATCACGCTGCGCCCGGAATTTACGGCGGGGGTGGTGCGGGCCTTCATCTCCAACGGTCTGACGCAGCAACTGCCGTTCAAGGCGTTTTATGCCGGGCCTGCCTTCCGCTATGAGCGTCCGCAGAAGGGCCGCCTGCGCCAGTTCCACCAGATCGGCATCGAGGTGCTGGGGGCGGACGCGCCGTGGTATGACGTGGAAGTGATCGCCTGTGGCTGGCGCATGCTGGAAGCCTTCGGCCTCGGCCAGCATGTGACGCTGGAGATCAACTCGCTCGGCGATGCGGAGAGCCGGAGCGCCTACCGCGCCGCGCTGGTGGAGTATTTCTCCGCGCACAAGGCGGATTTGTCGGAGGATTCGCAGCGCCGTCTGGACGCCAACCCGCTGCGCATTCTCGATTCCAAGGATGCCGGTGACCGCAAGCTCATTGCCGATGCGCCGGACCTCTATGATTATTTCACGCCCGAATCCCATGAATGGATTGCGCAGGTGCAGGAAGGCTTGGCGGCGCTTGGCATCGGCTACCTGCTGAACCCGCGCATCGTGCGGGGGCTGGATTATTATACGCATACCGTCTTCGAGTTCACCACGCAGGCGCTCGGCGCGCAGGGCACCGTGCTGGCGGGTGGCCGCTATAACGGGCTGGTGGAAATGATGGGCGGCCCTAACATCCCCGGCATCGGCTTTGCTGCCGGGATGGAACGGCTCGCCATGTTGATGGCGCAGGTGGCCCCCGAGCGCATGCCGGAAGCGGCGAAGGCCCTGGCCCTCATCCCGATGGGCGAGGCGCAGCTTCCCGCCGCGCTGAAACTGGCCAATGATCTGCGCACGCAGGGCCATGCCGTAGAACTGGTGGTGCATGGCAATGTCGGCAAGGCGCTGAAAAAAGCCGATAAGCTCGGCGCGAAGCTGGCCCTGATGCTCGGCGAGGACGAGGCGGCCCGTGGCGCGGTGATGGTGAAGAACCTCGCCGCCGGGACGCAGGAAGAAGTGGCGCAGGTGCTGCTTCATGAACGATTGGATGTTGCATAATGCGTCGTTTGATGTCATGCCAGCGAAGGCTGGAATCCACAGGGCGCTCGTCGCGCGCAACGCCACATGGCCTTGCGCTGGATTTCGGGACGGCGGTCAGCGCTGCCTCCCTTGCCCGGAATGACATATCACTGACCACTGAATACTGACGACTGACCACTGAGATGCTTCAGGACAAACTGGAAATCATCCTTCGTCGCCATGACGAGCTGAACGATCTGATTGCGCGGCCCGATGCGCTGGGGCCGGGTGAGTTCAGCCGGCATTCGCGCGAGCTGTCGGATCTGGGGCCGGTGGTGGAAACCATCCTCGCGCTGAAGGCGGCCCAGCAGGAATTGAAAGACACTGAGGAGCTGCTCGCCGACGCGTCCACGGACGCCGAAATGAAATCGATGGCCCGCGAGGAAAAGGCGGGGCTGGAGAAGCTCATCCCGCTACTGGAGCGGCAGGTGCAGCTGGCGCTGCTGCCCAAGGACGAGGCGGATGCGAAGAACGTGATCCTGGAAGTGCGCGCGGGCACGGGCGGCGAGGAGGCCGCGCTGTTTGCGATGGATCTGTTCCGCATGTATCAGCGTTTCGCCGAGCACATGGGCTGGAAATTCGAGGTGATGTCGATGTCGGAAACCGGCATTGGCGGCGTCAAGGAAGCCAGCGCCAATATCAGCGGGCGCAATGTGTTCGGGCGGCTGAAGTTTGAGTCCGGCGTGCATCGCGTGCAGCGCGTACCGGCGACGGAAGCGGGCGGTCGAATCCACACCTCGGCGGCTACCGTGGCGGTGCTGCCAGAAGCCGAAGAGGTGGACATCCAGATCGACGAGAAGGATCTGCGCATCGACGTATTCCGCGCTAGCGGCCCGGGCGGACAGTCGGTGAATACGACGGACTCCGCCGTGCGCATCGTGCACCTTCCCACCGGCGTGACGGTGCAGCAGCAGGACGAGAAATCGCAGCATAAGAACAAGCTGAAGGCCATGAAGGTCCTGCGCGCGCGGCTGTATGAAATGGAACGCGAGCGCCTCGCCGCCGAGCGTTCCGCCAACCGCAAGGGGCAGGTCGGCTCCGGCGACCGCTCCGAGCGCATCCGCACCTATAACTTCCCGCAGGGCCGCGTGACGGATCACCGCATCAACCTGACTTTGTACAAGATCGACGACATTCTGAACGGCCCCGGCCTCACCGAGATGGTCGAGGCACTGGTGGCCAATGACGAAGCGGAGCGTTTGGCAGAACTGACGCGGTAGTTGGAAAAACCTTGTGGTTAGTCGAGGACAGGATGTCCGAGTCAGCCATGAGCCCGCGAAGCGGCAGCCCATTGCGGAGGCCAGCAGGCCGGAGCAGGAGCAAAACAAAAAGAGGACTAAATGAAGGCACTGAAGAAGAAATCCGATCCAGCCACATCCAGCGACGCGTTGCTTGCAGAAGCACGTCAGGCGCTAGAGGCGGCAGGCGTGCCAAACGCGGCGCTGGATGCGCGGCTGCTGCTGGCGCACGCGATGGGCTGCACGCCCGAGGCGCTGCTTTCCGGCGTGGATGTGGCCGCCGATCCGGAGCAAGCCTTCCGTGACCTCGTCCCCCGCCGCGCCGCGCGCGAGCCACTGGCGAAGATTCTCGGCTATCGCGATTTCTGGAAAGACCGCTTCCGCGTCACCGCCGATACGCTCGACCCGCGCCCGGAAACGGAGACGGTGATTGAGGCGATTCTGGCGCTTCGCCCGCAGCGCGCGTCGGTCACATCGATTCTTGACCTCGGCACGGGTACCGCTTGCCTTCTGCTGTCGCTGCTGCGTGAGTTCCCGCAGGCGCAGGGGCTGGGGGTGGACCTCAGCGAGAAAGCCCTGCAGGTGGCGGAAGCCAACGCGCACAACCTTACACTTGCCGATCGCGTGCAATTTCTGCGCTCTGACTGGCTGACGGCAGTGGAAGGGCAGTTTGATGTCATCGTCTCCAACCCGCCCTACATCGCCGCGGGCGACCGTGCCAGGCTGATGCCCGAAGTGCGCGAGCATGACCCGGCGCTGGCCCTGTTCGCCGGGGCGGAAGGGCTGGATGCCTACCGCACGCTGCTGCCGCGCGTGGGTGCCTACCTTGCGCCGAAAGGCCTTCTGGCGCTGGAAGTGGGGGCCGGGCAGGCCTCCGCCGTGCAGGCGCTGGGCGAGGCTGCCGGCCTCAGCCATCGTGGTACTGTGAATGATTTGGCGGGCATCCCCCGCGTGATCCTGTTTCAACCCGCAACGCCTGTGAAGGACTATGCAAATGCGTAAACGAATGCCCTATAACAACATGCGCAATAACAATAACATGAACCGGGGCAACCGGAACAACAACATGCGCCGCCCTATGCGCGGCGGGTTTGATGACGAGGAAATTCATCCGCGTCAGCGCAAGCACGCGCAGAACATGCGCGAGAAGTACCTGAACCAGGCGCGCGATGCCCAGATGGGCGGCGACCGCGTGCAGGCCGAATACTGGCTGCAGCATGCCGAGCATTACTCGCGCATCCTGAACGCCATCAACGAGATGTTCGCGCCCACCCACCCCGAAGGCGGCGAACACGGCGCAGGCGCGGATATGGCAGCCGATGAGGGCGGCGAACACGCCGCCGCGCCGATGATGGATGGCGGAGAAGGGGCAGACGGTCAGCCCGGCCAGCAGCAACGCCCGTTCCGCCAGCCGCGCCGTCCATATCAAGGACAGCAGCAGCAAGGCGAAGGCGGTCAGGATGGCCAGCAAGGCCAACCGCGCGGGCGTGGCCAATGGCGCCAGCCGCGTGAGCGCCGCCCCGAGCAGGCCCCGGCCGAACATGCCGCGCCGCAGGAAGAGCTTGCCCTGCCGCTGGCTTCGGTGCTCCCCGCTGCGCGCATGGACGATGACGAGCCGATGGCCTGAGCGGCCCTTCAGGTTGTAGCCAGAAAAAGAATCAGTGGAGGGTGACGCCCGGCGGCAGCGTGATGGCGGCCCGGCCCTGCGGGGCAGCCTCGGACGTGGCGATGCGGCTCTGCGGGGCGGGCGCGGAGGTATCACGCGCCACAGCCACCGGAATCGCTGGGGATGAAGTGACGTGGCCCGCCCGGCCTTCCACGGCGTTCGCGATGGCTTTCACTACTTCCTCGCCCGTGTGCTTACCAATGTTCTTGGCGTGAATCTCTTCAAAATTAAGGCTGTTGTCCACGCGGATGCGGTTCTCGATGCTGCTGGAGATCAGGCTGGTGGCGCCCAGCGCCGCGCCAATGCTAAGCGAAATATACATGCTGGCGTAGTTAGCGACTGCCGCGCCTGCACCAAGGCCTGCGGTTGCCATGAGGCCCGCCACGGCACCGGTGCCGATGAGGGTGGCTGTCATCGCCCAGAAGGTGAGCTGGCTGACCTTGCCCCAGAAATGGGCGCGGCGGCTGTTGATGCGATGCTGCTCCTTGCGCAGGGCGATTTCGGGATCGTCTTGCGAGACGTCTGCGATTTCCGGCTCAGGCCGGGTCATGCGGCGAAGACTGCTGAAAAGTAACGGCATGATGTCAGTCTAGCAACATCTGACTGAAATTGTATGACAGAATAGTGAAATTTAACGGCCTGCGTCCGGGGCGTACTGACGCTCGGCCCGCAGGCTACCGATGAGGCTATCCACCTCTAAAAGCTCGGGAAAACGGCTCTGGCCCGCGCGCCAGAGGCCGCGCACGGCCCGGTCGCGCGTCATGCGCGCCAGTTCCTTGGGCGTATGGCCCTCCAGCGGGGTGCGCGTCAGCAGCAAGGCGCGCAATCCGGCCTGTGTTTCTTCCGCGCTGAGGGGGCCGGGCGGGGCGTGGGTCTGCATGAGACGGCGGCCATCGAAGAGGGGGAAGGGGGCCTGCCCGGCCAGCAGGGCCAACAGCGCGGTGAGCGGGTCATAGGCCCCGTCCATGCCGGCGCGGGAGACTTTGGGCCGCCAGTTCGGATCATCCGGCGGGGCGACGGAGAGATGGGTGACATGCCCGCTCCCGTCATAGTTCATGCGTACTTCGCCGATATCTTCGCTGGACTGTTTGCGGTAGAGATAGGCCTTGGGGGTGTAGCGCACCTGGCCGTTCTTTTCGCTGCGCGTGCCGCTGACCATGGCGGCCATCTTCAGTGCACTGAAAACTTCTGTAATCCCGGCGGTCTGCAATTCAAATGTGCCTTGGTACGTCTTGGCATTTTCCAGCCACGTGGCGCGCGCTTTGCCAATCGTAATGCCTACCCACTGCAGGCGGTACGTCGCGGTTTCGCGCGAGGGCAGGTGCAGCGGGGCTATCTCCAGGGACTTGGCCCACGCGGCGGCCGGCATGGCAGAAAGGACCAGCAGAAGAAGGAACAGGCGGCGTTGGAGGCGATTGAACATGCGGCCCGGTGGCCTTATCTTTTGAAATAACGGGTCTATCCCTACCAGAAAGGACATTGAATTACCATGCAGATCGAGCGTTACACGGAACAGGCCAAGCAGCTGATCCAGGCTGCGCAGACCGACGCGCTAAAGCGCGATCATCAGCGTTTGGTGCCGGAGCATCTGCTGAAAGCCGCGCTGGCGGTGGAGGCGGCGAAGGATGTGCTGAAGGCCGCGGGGGGCAATCTCGCCACGCTGCAAAGCGAAGCGGAAGCGGCCCTGAAGGCGCAGCCCGCCGTGAAAGGCAGCGGGGCGGGGCAGCTATACCTTGACCCCGCGGTGGCCAAGCTGTTCGGGCAGGCGGAGGACGCGGCCACGAAGAATGGCGACGAATTCATCACGGTGGAAATCCTTCTTCTGGCGATGGCGCAGGCGACGGACACCAAGGCCGCGCAGTTGCTGAAAAATGCGGGTGTGACGCCGCAGAAGCTGGAGGCGGCCATCAAGGACATGCGCGGCGGCCGCAAGGCGAATTCGGCCAACGCGGAAGACCAGTACCAGGCGCTGAAGAAATATACGCGCGACCTTACTGAAGCGGCCCGCTCCGGCAAGCTCGACCCGGTGATCGGGCGGGACGAGGAAATCCGCCGCTCCATGCAGGTGCTCTCGCGGCGCACCAAGAACAACCCGGTGCTGATCGGCGAGCCGGGCGTGGGCAAGACGGCGATTGTCGAGGGCCTCGCGCTGCGCATCGTGGCCGGGGACGTGCCGGAGAATCTGCGCGAGAAGCGGCTGCTGTCGCTGGATCTTGGGGCGCTGATTGCGGGCGCAAAATTCCGCGGCGAGTTCGAGGAGCGGCTGAAGGCCGTGCTGACCGAAATCGACGCGGCGGAGGGCGAGGTGGTGCTGTTCATTGATGAACTGCACACGCTGGTCGGCGCGGGCGCAGCGGAGGGGGCGATGGATGCCTCGAACCTGCTGAAACCGGCACTGGCACGCGGCGAGCTACATTGCCTGGGGGCCACGACGCTCGATGAATATCGCAAGCATATCGAGAAGGACGCGGCGCTAGCGCGGCGCTTCCAGCCGGTCTTCGTGCAGGAGCCGACGGTGGCGGATACCATTTCCATCCTGCGTGGCCTCAAGGAGAAATACGAGGTGCATCACGGGGTGCGCATCACGGACGGTGCCATTGTCGCCGCCGCGACGCTGGCCAACCGCTACATCACGGACCGGTTCCTCCCCGACAAGGCCATCGATTTGATGGACGAGGCGGCCTCCCGCCTGCGCATGGAGGTGGATTCCAAGCCTGAGGAGCTGGACGAGCTGGATCGCCGCATCATTCAGCTGAAGATCGAGCGCGAGGCGTTGAAACGCGAGACGGATGAGGCCTCCAGGGCGCGCCTGAGTGCGCTGGAAGAGGAGCTGACGGAGCTTGATCAGCAATCTTCCGAACTGACGCT
Source organism: Alphaproteobacteria bacterium UBA998 (assembly GCA_002291925.1). Classification (GTDB taxonomy): domain Bacteria; phylum Pseudomonadota; class Alphaproteobacteria; order Rickettsiales; family UBA998; genus UBA998. The sequence goes on from DBAY01000007.1 coordinate 73,666, forward strand.
GGTGTGGCAGAACGAGAAGTCCAAGCTCTCCAGCGCCCAGAAGCTGAAGGAAGAGCTGGAGAACGCGCGGCTTGAGTTTGATCAGGCGCGCCAGCATGGCAAGCTGGAGCGGGCGGGGGAGCTCTATTACGGCGTCATCCCCGAGCTGGAAAAGAAGCTGAAAGCGGCCGAGGCGCAGGACGGCACCCAGACCACGCTCATCAACGAAGCGGTGACGGATCAGGACATTGCCGCCATCGTGGCGCGCTGGACGGGCATCCCGGTCGAGCGCATGCTGGAAGGCGAGAAGGAAAAGCTTCTGCGCGCCGAGGAGGAGTTGCAGAAATCCGTGGTCGGGCAGGACGAGGCGGTGAAGGCCATCGCCAACGCCGTTCGCCGCGCCCGCGCCGGGCTTCAGGACCCTAACCGTCCCTTGGGATCGTTCCTGTTCCTCGGCCCGACCGGGGTGGGTAAAACGGAGCTCACCAAGGCGCTGGCCCGCTTCATGTTCAATGATGAGGCGGCCCTGCTGCGCATCGACATGTCGGAATATATGGAGAAGCATGCGGTCTCCCGCCTCATCGGCGCACCGCCCGGCTATGTGGGTTACGAACAGGGCGGGGCGATGACGGAAGCCGTGCGCCGCCGACCCTATCAGGTGATTCTCTTCGACGAGGTGGAGAAGGCGCATCCGGACGTGTTCAACATCCTGCTGCAGGTGCTCGATGATGGCCGCCTGACCGACGGGCAGGGGCGCACGGTGGATTTCAAGAACACCATCATCGTGCTGACCTCCAACCTCGGCTCGCAGCATCTGGCCGACTTGGAGGACGGGCAGCCGAGCGAGCTGGTGCGCGCCAAGGTGATGGATGAAGTCCGTAAAGCCTTCCGCCCGGAATTCCTCAACCGGCTGGACGAAATCATCCTGTTCAACCGCCTCAGCCGCCCCCTGATGCGCGGCATCGTGGACATTCAGCTGGGCCGCCTGCGCGCGCGCCTGAAAGAGCGCGACATCACGCTGGCGCTCGATGACAAGGCCCTCGACTGGCTGGCTGAAACCGGCTTCGACCCCGTTTACGGCGCCCGCCCGCTCAAACGCGTCATCCAACGCGCGCTGGAAAACCGCCTGGCCACCGAACTGCTGGAAGGCAAGGTAGGGGACGGCGATACGGTCAGCGTCAGCGCGGATCAGGATGGGCTGCTGTTCGCGATGCAACTGGGCGGCCAGCTGGCGGCATAGTAAAAGACTGTAAAGAATTCGTAACCATTATCCCTCATACTTATGCTCTGTTTATGAGCTGAATATGACGGATTCACAACGTACGGCACGCAATTTCATCAATACTGCAAGCTCGGCCACGTCCGCTGGGGCAGCCAGCGCAGCATTTTCAAAAACTTTTGTAGCGGCAAGCTTTGAAACGACGCTCAGGACACAGGCGAGCCTCAACGCGATTAGCCATCTTTTGAATACGTATGACGACTTCTTCCGGCGTATGGAAGAATTGGGAGACCGGGCAAGCCCGGAAGATGTGAGGCGGTTGCAACAGCTGCAGGAGCAAATGGCCAGAAACATGCGATCGCTTGAGGGAGTGCCGCCTGTCCATCACACACGTATCCGGCTGAATGAGCATGACGAAGCCGTAGTGGCCCGTGTGGGCGGGCAGGTGTCGGTATTCCTTCGCGATACGCGCACGGCAGGCGGAATGGCTAATAACTTTGAAACGGGGCTTACGGCAACGTCCAGCGGGGCGATGATGCATCAGGGCTTTGTCGAAACACTTGATCGTCCGCTTGCCCGCACGTTACGTCAAGAATGGCAGGATATACGGAACGGGCGCGTCAATCCCACCTTTCAACAAGCCATTGAAGCCGAAGTACGCTCTGCTATGCAGGCAGCCCGCCAGGAAGGTCTGGAGCCTGAAGTCAGTATTGCTGGTTATTCGCGGGGGGGTGCGCTAGGGCAGGCGTTGGCTTTTCGGTGGATGCAAGAAGGGGAAATACCTGTACGCTCCGTCTATTCTATCGGCAGCCCGATGGTCGGCGATGCGGCGTTCGCCCAGCAGATGAATCGCCTTGCCCGTGAAAAAGGGGTAATTGTTCTGCGTGTCGAAACAGGGGGCGACATTATCCCTCGTCTGCCCCCTTTGGGATATCATCCTGCCGGGGACCTTCTCTACCATCCAAGCCATCTCGGTGGCGACATTATGGTCTACAATCCCAGCGAAGCCTTCATTGCACGAGATGCGCAACTGCGCCGTCAGGCCAGCGGCAATGGTTTTATCGGTCAGTTGCGTGATGATGTACGTCATCATTTCAGCGGGCAGTTCATACGTGTGTACGAATCCCGCTTGGACCATATGCTCAATGTGCTCCGTAACAATCCCAATACGGATAATCTTGATTATCTGGCTGAAGTTCTGATCCAAGGTGGCTCGCCTCAGGAAACCCGGCTCCTGCAGAGGCAGACGTCTTCGCACAGCATTTCCCTTGACGTTCCACCTACACCTTCCGCACAGGCGAGTCTGGGCAACAACGTATCGCGCCCATCCCCTTCGCGCTGAAGGCTCTCTCCTCTATTGCCTCATCTCCGCCACCTTCGTGTCCGTCGGGCGGCTGAGGCGGGCGACATCGGCATGTATCTTCTTCACCTGGGTGCGGAAGGCGGCGAGCTGGCCGCCGCCGAGTTTGTCGCCGCCGGCGAACTGGATGCCGGCCGGGTTGACCTGCCCGCCATTCTTCAGCAGCTCGTAATGCAGGTGGGGGCCAGTGGAGCGGCCCGTGGTGCCGACATAGCCGATGATTTCGCCTTGGCGGACCTTGCGGCCCTTACCCATGCCGCGCGCGAAGCGGGACATGTGTGCGTAGGCGGAGCGGTACGTGGCATTATGCTTGATCTTGATGTAATTCCCGTAGGAGCCGTTCAGCCCGGCATACTCGATGACGCCGTCACCCGCGGCGAAGATGGGGGTGCCGGTGGGGGCGGCGAAGTCGAGGCCCTTGTGCATCTTGGAGTAGCCGAGGATCGGGTGCTTGCGCATGCCGAAGCCGGAGGAGATGCGCGCCCCGTCGATGGGCGTGCGCAGCATCTTCTTGATGATGCTCTCGCCCTTTTCATTATAGAAGCGCGCGCCCTGTCCGTCCTGGAAGCGGTAGATGCGGTACTCCTTGCCCTTGGTCTCCAGCATGGCATAGAGCACGTTGCCCGTGCCCATGCGCGTGCCGTCCTCGGTCACCTTGGCCTCGTAAAGGATTTCCAGCGTATCGTCCGGCCGGATGTCGCGCTGGAAATCGATGTCGTAGCTGAAATTCTTGATCAGCTCGGCAATCTGCCCCGCCGGAACGCCTGCGCGCTGGGCCGTTTCATAGAAGCTGCCCTTGATCGGGCGGTGCGCCAGTGTGGGCTTGGTGAGCAGCTTCTTCATGCGCCGCTCCATCAGGTACGCCCCCGGCCCGGTCTGGGTGAGGTTCACCTGCTCGATCTTGGAGAGGGTGATGGTCATGGCGCCGAGCCGCGCGGCGTTGTCGCCTTTGCGGGAGGTATCCTCGCGCAGCATCATGCTCACCGTATGGCCCGGCTGGATGTCGCGCGGGTCGAAGGTCTTCTTCAGGCGGGAGAGGATATTGTGCGCGTCTTCATAGCTGAGCCCGTTGCCGGTCATGAGATCGAGCAGGGTATCGCCGGAACTGACCGTGTATTCCACGCGCTTCGGCCAGGCGGGGGCGGCCGGTTTGGCGGGCGAGGGCCGGAGGGCCGACTGCTCCTGCGGGGCCGGCAGCTGGGGATCGTCGGCGCGGCGGCTGGCGCTGCGGCGCGGGGAAGGGTCTTCGTCGCCCGATACCCAATCGAGCGCGTTCTGCGCCCCCGCCGACAGCGCCATGCCGAACAGGGATCCCAGCACGAACCACGCGACACGCAACCGCTGTGCCCGCTCGCGCGAGAGCACGCGGATGCGCGGGTGGGCAGGCTGGAATCGGGAATCGTGAAAGGTCATGCGTTCGGTGCCAGCGCCCGCGGTTCTTTATGCGACGTTGAACCCTTCTACTACATATGGTAGTGGATGCAATCAAAACCGGCTCAGAATCAGGCAAACTCATGCCCTGAGGAGGGGATGGGATAAAAAGCGCAGGCACTTGATTTTCGGCTTGACGCGGATAGGTCGCCTCATTAGATTGCGCACTCCGCGGGCCCGGGGGGTCTGCACGTGATCATTTTTTACAAAAGAGCAAGCAGTCCATGCCTACCGTCAATCAGCTCGTCCGCAAAGGGCGCAAACCGCTGGCGAAGCGCAACAAGGTGCCCGCTATGCAGGCCTGCCCGCAGAAGCGCGGTGTGTGCACCCGCGTCTACACCACGACCCCGAAAAAGCCGAACTCCGCGCTCCGCAAGGTGGCGCGCGTGCGCCTCACCAACGGGTTCGAGGTGACGAGCTACATCGGTGGCGAAGGCCACAACCTGCAGGAACACTCCGTCGTGCTCATCCGCGGCGGCCGTGTAAAAGACTTGCCGGGTGTGCGCTACCACACCATCCGCGGTGCCCTCGATACGCAGGGCGTGAAAGACCGCAAGCAGCGCCGCTCGCTCTATGGCGCAAAACTTCCGAAATAATCAGAGGTAATCCAGATGTCCCGTCGTCACCGCGCAGAAACCCGAGTCGTCATTCCCGATGCCAAGTTTGGCAGCGAGGATGTTGCGCAGTTTATGAGCACCATCATGCTGCAGGGCAAGAAGTCCGTCGCCGAATCCATCGTCTACGGTGCCTTCGACATGATCAAGGAAAAGACCGGCCGCGACCCGCTGGACGCGTTCAACACCGCCATGGACAACATCATGCCGATGGTGGAGGTTCGCTCCCGCCGCGTCGGTGGTGCTACCTACCAGGTGCCCATGGAAGTCCGCCCGAAGCGCCGCAAGGCCCTCGGCCGCCGCTGGCTGGTGGAAGCCGCCCGCAAGCGTGGCGAGCGCACCGCCGCTGCCAAAATCGCCGGCGAGATCATGGACGCCATGAATAACCGTGGCACCGCCGTGAAGAAGCGTGAAGACACCCACCGGATGGCCGAAGCCAACCGCGCCTTCTCGCACTATCGTTGGTAACAGGTGCGCTGGTTACTGGTCGCTGGTTGCTGGTAACGGGCAGAAAAAAGAAGCCAGCCTTTAAAACCAGAGATTAGGACCCAACGCCATGACGGCCAAACTCGAACTGTACCGCAATATCGGTATCACCGCGCACATCGACGCGGGCAAGACCACCACGACCGAGCGTATCCTGTATTACACGGGTGTGTCGCACAAGATCGGTGAGGTGCACGAGGGCAATACCACCACCGACTACATGGAGCAGGAGCGCGAGCGCGGCATCACCATCACCTCCGCCGCCGTGACCTGCCAATGGAAGAACCACCAGATCAACATCATCGACACGCCGGGCCACATCGACTTCAACATCGAGGTGAACCGCTCGCTGCGCGTACTCGACGGCGCCATCTTCGTCATCGAGGGCGTTGCCGGTGTGCAGCCGCAGTCGGAAACTAACTGGCGTCTGGCGGATCGCTACCGCGTGCCGCGCATCATCTTCATTAACAAGCTGGACCGCACGGGCGCCGATTTCTACCGCGCCGCGCAGACCCTGAAGGACAAGCTCGACATCAACTACATCCCGATGCAGCTTCCGATCGGCATCGAGGACAAGTTCGTCGGTATCGTCGACCTCGTCACCATGAAGGCGCTGGTATGGGAAGGCGGTGAGCTGGGCGCGAAATTCCACGAAGAGGAAATCCCCGCCGACCTCGTCGAGAAAGCCAAGGAATACCGCCAGAACCTCATCGACACCGCCGTGTCGGTCGATAACGAGGCGATGGAAGAATATTTCGACAAGGGCGACGTCTCCATCGAGACGCTGAAGCGCTGCATCAAGAGAGGCGTGGTGACCCGCGCCTTCTTCCCGGTCTTCTGCGGCACCGCGTTCAAGAACAAGGGTGTGCAGCCGCTGCTCGACGCCGTGGTGGACTACCTGCCGAGCCCGCTCGACGTGGAAGGCATCCGCGTCGCCGCCGAGGAAGGGCAGGACGAGGAAGACGAAACCAACCGCCGCGTGATTCCAGCGGACCCGAACAAGCCGTTCTCCGGCCTGGCGTTCAAAATCATCAACGACAAGTACGGCAACCTGACCTTCGTGCGTGTCTATTCCGGCACGCTGAAGTCCGGTGATCAGGTGCTCAACACCACGAAGGGTCACAAGGAGCGCATCGGCCGTATCTTCCAGATGCATGCTGACAAGCGTCAGGAGATCAAGGAAGTCGTGGCCGGTGACATCGCCGCGTTCGTGGGCCTGAAGGACACCACCACCGGTGACACGCTGGCGGACATGGCCGACCCGGTCGTGCTCGAGCGCATGGCGTTCCCGGTACCAGTGATCGACATCTCCGTTGAGCCGAAGACCAAGGACTCCGTTGAGAAAATGTCCATTGGCATCCAGAAGCTGGTGGCGGAAGACCCCTCGCTCAAAGTGCGCACGGACCACGAGAGCGGCCAGGTCATTCTCTCCGGCATGGGTGAGTTGCACTTGGAGATTATCGTGGACCGTCTGAAGCGCGAGTATGGCGTTGAAGCCAATATCGGCGCGCCGAAAGTGGCCTACCGCGAAAAGATCAAGAAGCAGGTGGAAGTCACCTACACGCACAAGAAGCAGACCGGTGGTACGGGTCAGTACGCTGAGGTGAAGATTGTTGCCGAGCCGAACGAGCCGGGTGCCGGTTACGCCTTCGAAAGCAAGATCGTCGGCGGCGCGGTGCCTAAGGAATACATCCCGGGCGTCGAAAAAGGTCTGGAGAGCGTGCTCTCCGCCGGTGTGCTCGCAGGCTTCCCGGTCGTGGACCTGAAAGTCGCGCTGGTGGACGGCAAGTTCCACGACGTGGACTCCTCGGCGCTGGCGTTCGAAATCGCCTCCCGCATGGCGCTGCGCGAAGCCCTCACCAAGGGCCAGTCGGTACTGCTCGAGCCGTTTATGAAAGTGGAAGTGACCACGCCCGAAGAATATACCGGCTCGGTCATCGGCGACCTCAACTCCCGCCGCGGCATGATCCAGAACCAGGACATGAGTGGTAACGCCCGCATCATCACGGCTCTGGTGCCGCTGGAGAAAATGTTCGGTTATATCGGCGATCTGCGCGGCATGAGCCAGGGGCGTGCGACCTACAGCATGACCTTCGATCACTACGCGGAAGTCCCGGCGAACGTCGCGGAAGAAATCAAACGCAAACTGGCCGCTTAAGGGCCACACAGGAACGGAGATAGACTATGTCCAAGGCGAAATTTGAGC
>DBAY01000001.1 GCA_002291925.1 Alphaproteobacteria bacterium UBA998
GCGAGGAGATTCCGGGCACGCTAACGCGTCCCGGAATGACGAGCTTTGAAAGATTGTCACCCCGCACTTGGTACGCGGGGTCTCCCTGCCACACGAGGAGACCCCGCGTACCAAGTGGCGGGGTGACGGTGTACTCGTCATTGCGAGCAACGCGAAGCAATCCAGCGGGCGCTGGAGGGCCGCGCCGCTCACGCTACTCGCAATGACAAAACAGACGTCGAAAAATCAACCTAAGCGGATGTTCAGCCGCTCGAATACGGCTACCAGGGATTCCACCAGATGCTGCATCATCGCGTCGGTGTGCAGCGGGGTGGGGGTGATGCGCAGGCGCTCCGTGCCGCGCGGGACGGTTGGGAAATTGATCGGCTGCACGTAAATGCCGCGCTCATCCAGCAGCAGATCGGACGCCGCTTTGCAGAGATTCGGATCGCCGATCATCACCGGCACGATGTGCGTATCGGTATGCAGGTATGGCACGCCCGCTTCGTGCAGCATCGCTTTCAGCGTGGCGGCTTTTGCCTGATGCGCCGCGCGCTCCGCCTCGCTTTCCATCAGATAACGGATGCTGGCATTCGCCCCGGCGGCGAGCGCAGGGGGAAGCGAGGTGGTGAAGATGAACCCCGGCGCGTAGGAGCGCACCGCATCCACGATGACACGGCGCGAAGCGATGTAGCCGCCCATGACGCCATAGGCCTTGCCAAGCGTGCCCTGGATGATATCCACGCGGTGCATGACGCCGTCGCGCTCGGCGACGCCCGCGCCGCGCGGACCGTAGAGGCCCACCGCATGCACTTCGTCAAGATAGGTCAGCGCGCCGAATTCCTCCGCGAGGTCGCAGAACTCGCCGATGCGCCCGATATCGCCATCCATGGAATAGACGGATTCGAATGCGATGATTTTTGGCCGGGCCGGGTCGGTGGCTTCCAGCAGTTCACGCAGATGCGCCACATCATTGTGACGGAAAATCTGCTTCTCGGCACCGCTATGGCGCACGCCGTGAATCATCGAGGCGTGGTTGCAGGCATCAGAGAAGATCACCGCGTCCGGCAGCAGCGAGCCGAGCGTGGAGAGCGCCGCCTCATTCGCGACATAGCCGGAGGTGAACACCAGCGATGCTTCTTTGCCGTGCAGTTCGGAGAGGGTCTCCTCCAGCTCCACCATCGCGTGGTGATTGCCGGAGATGTTGCGCGTGCCACCTGCGCCGGCGCCCAGCGAAGTGATGGCCTCATGCATCGCCGCGTGCACCACGGGGTGCTGCCCCATGCCGAGATAGTCATTGGCGCACCAAATCACCACGTCGCGCTCGGCGCTGTGGCTGTAGGCCAGCGGGAACTGGCCGGCCTTTCGCGCCAGATCGTTGAAGACGCGGTAACGGCCCTCCGCCTTCAGGCGCGAGAGGGCGCCGGAAAACACGTCGTCATAGGCGTTGAACGGGGTCTCGGTGGGAGCAAGCCGGGGCTGGAGCGAAGATTTCATGCAGCTAATGTACTAGGCCGTGGCGGGCGTGGCGTTGATCGTAGTCAAGTTCTGGAGTGAATCTACTGTTTTTCTGCGCAAGATGCGATAGTTAAACCACAAAACCACACCAAAAAGTAGAACAGCCACCGCTTGATGCAGGGTGCCCAGCCCTACCGGTACCACCCACAGCAGCGTCAGGATGCCGAGCACCACCTGCAGCGCGGCGATGCTCACCATCGCCATGCCAAGGCGGCGCAAGGCGAGCAGGGAAGAACGCCAGCCCTGCCACGCGGTGGCCAGCACCAGCGCCAGCACGGCAAACGCCCACCAGCGGTGGAAAAACTGCACGGCGGCGATGTTTTCCAAGTAATGCCGCAGCGCCGGCTCCAGTGCGCGCATCTCAGCGGGGATGAAGTCGCCGTCCATCAGCGGAAAGGTGTTGTAGGTGAAGCCCGCATCCAGGCCGGCGACAAACGCACCGAGGATGATCTGCAGGAACAGCGCCACCAGGGTGAGGGGGGCGAGCCAAGGGAGGTAACTGTTGTCACTCTGAACTCGTTTCAGGGTCTTTTGAAAAGATGCTGAAACAAGTTCAGCATGACGAGCGTCCCGCAGCCGCAGCCACGTCACCAGCAGCACGCCAAAGATGATGACCGCCACGCTTAAGTGCAGCGCCAGCCGGTAGGGGCTGACCCACGGTACGTCAATCAGCCCGCTTTTCACCATGTACCAGCCGATGGTGCCCTGCAGGCCGATGAGCCCGGCCACCAGCGTCATGCGGCGGCGGAACCATGGTTCGCCCAAACGGCGCGCCCACAGCCACGCCAAGGGCGCCAGCACCACGAGGCCCACCGTGCGCCCCAGCAGCCGGTGCAGATATTCCAGCCAGAAAATGCCCTTGAACTCGCCAAGGCTCATGCCCCGGTTTTCCTTGATGTATTCCGGCGTGGCCTGATAGGCGGCGAATTCCGCGTTCCAGCCTTCCTGCGTCAGCGGCGGAAGGATACCGCTCACCAGCTTCCATTCGACGATGGAAAGGCCCGATTCGGTGAGGCGCGTCAGCCCGCCGATGACGACCATGCTGAACACCAGCAGAAGGCAGGTGATGACCCAGTAGCGCTGCCAGGCGGGGGAGGAGACGTCTCTCATGCGGCCCATGTAAGATATATAAGTGAAACGGCAAGTAACTCGGCGTTTCTTTAACCGATTTTTCTCCTCCCGGAAACCTCTTTTGCCGCGTTGCGCCGGGGCGGGGGGAGGAGTATATAAGCGCCCATGCATTTCTCCTTGGACGCCGCCGCGCAACGCGACCTCCGCCGATGGCTGTGGATCGCCGTGTTCTGCCTCGCGGTGGGCGGGCTTTACGCATTGCCGCTGGCTGCCGGGCGGGGCCTGAAGAACGTCACCGAGGCGCAGATCCAGCATCTATTCAATATCGTGCTGGTGGTGCATGTCGATTTGAGCATTTTCCTGTGGTTCCTGGCGATGGTCATGGCGGGCTGGCGGCTGGCGGTGCCGCTGCTGGGGCAGGGGACGTGGGTGAAGCTGCCGTTTTTCCAGCCCGCCTCCCAAGCGTTATTTGCAGCCGGAGCGGTGCTGATGGCGCTCTCGCCGCTGCTGGCGGACGGCGAGGGGCTGCGCAGTAACTACATTCCCGTGCTCACGAACGGGGCATTCTTTCTGAGTCTGGCACTGGTGGCCGCCGGTCTGGTCATCGCGCTGTTGGAGACGCTGTTCAGCCTGCCCCCACGCGCCTTGCTTTGTGCAGCGTTTGCCAGGGACCTCCGCATCGGCCCGCTCTGCGCCTATGCGACGTGGGGCAGTGCGCTGATTGTGGCTGTTTCGCTGGCGGCATTCTCCGCCTCGGCGGAACGCATGGACCCGATCATCCGCGGCGAGGCGTATTATGACATGGTGTTCTGGGCCGGAGGCCACGCCATTCAGTTCGCCTATGCGCAGGCGGCCATGCTTGTGTGGCTGCTGCTGGCGCACGCGGTGGGCCTCCTTCTGCCCTTCGGCAATCGCGCCCATGCCGCGCTGTTGACGCTCAACCTGCTGGCCATGCTCTATGTGCCGTGGCCTTACCTGCATCATGCGGTCGATAGCCTCGAATTCCGCGATGCCTTCACCCGCCTGATGATCTGGGGTAACGGGCTTGCCCCCTCGCTGCTGATGCTTGTGCTGCTAGGTGCGCTGGTGCGCCAATGGAGTGGCATTCCGCGCCTGCATGCCTTCACGGCGGCGCTGCTTTCCTCGCTGGTGCTGTTTCTGTATGGCGGCTTCCTCGCCACCTTGATCGAGGGGCAGAATGTGGTGATTCCGGCGCATTACCACGGCTCCATCGTCGGCATCACGCTGGCCTTCATGGGGCTGGCCTACTGGCTGCTGCCACGCCTCGGCTATGCCGACGTGCAGCGCTGGAAGCTGGCCGTCTGGGCCCCGATCATCCTGTGCGTGGGGCAGATGATCCATGTCAGCGCGCTGGCATGGTCGGGCGGCTACGGCGTACTGCGCAAGACCGTCGGCACGGACGGCTATCCGCCGGAAGTCCGCCTGGCGATGGGCTTGCTCGGCGGTGGTTCCGGGCTGGCGAGTCTCGGCGGGCTGCTGTTCGTCATCGTCGTGGTGCGCGCATGGCGAAAGCGCCCACAAAACCTTGCTTGATAAATCACCGCGCTGGCGGTAACATCCACGCGAAATTCAGCTCTATTTTAACCCCTCAGGAGTTTTTATGCGCTTCGGCTTCAAGATTATGGCCAGTGTAACCGTTCTCTCCCTGCTCGCCGCCTGCTCGCAGCAGGGCAACCCATATGGCGGCGGTGTCGGCGGTTTTGGCGGCAGCAGCGGCGGCATCACCAAGCAAAATGTGGGCACGCTGGCCGGTGCGGCCGGCGGTGCCATCCTCGGCTCGCAGATCGGCGGCGGCAAGGGCCAGCTTGCGGCGGTGGCCATCGGCACGCTGCTGGGTGCGGGCCTCGGTTCGGAAGTCGGCGCCTCGCTCGACAAGGCCGATATTGCCTACGCCAACCGCACCACGCAGAGCGCGCTGGAAACCTCGCAGCCCGGCCAAACCTTGCCGTGGAGCAACCCGCAAACCGGCGTTTCGGGCACCGTTACCCCGTCCAATTACTACCAGACGGCGGCGGGGCAGTATTGCCGCGAATACACCCAGACCATCAATGTCGGTGGCCGCACTGAAGAGGGCGTAGGCCGTGCCTGCCGCCAGCCGGACGGCTCGTGGCGAATGGTTGAATAGTCCCGCATCACTGATTTGAACGGAGAGAACACATGACAGGTGCACCGCAGGGCACCCTGATGAAGGGCAAGCGCGGCCTCATCATGGGCGTCGCCAATGACCGCTCGCTGGCGTGGGGCATCGCGTCCTACCTCGCCGCACAGGGGGCCGAGCTGGCTTTCACCTATCAGGGTGAGCCGATGGAAAAGCGCGTGCGCCCGCTGGCCGAAAGCGTCGGCGCGAAGATCGTGCTCGACTGCGACGTGACCAACGAAAAGAGCATGGACGAGGTCCTCGCCACGCTGGAGAAGGAATGGGGCACGATGGATTTCGTCGTGCACGCCATTGCCTTCTCGGACAAGAACGAGCTGAAGGGGAAATACGTGGACACCTCGCTGTCCAACTTCCTCAACAGCATGAATATCTCTGTGTATTCCTTCACCGCCATCGCCAAGCGGGCTTACCCGCTGATGCCAAACGGCGGCAGCCTGGTGACGCTGACCTATCTCGGCGCCGAGCGCGTCATGCCGCATTACAACGTGATGGGCGTCGCCAAGGCGGCGCTGGAAGCCAGCGTGCGCTACCTCGCCGCGGACCTCGGCGAGCACAAGGTGCGCGTCAATGCCATTTCGGCCGGCCCGGTGAAAACGCTGGCCGCCTCCGGTATCGGCGATTTCCGCTATATCCTGAAGTGGAACGAGCTGAACGCCCCGCTCCAGCGCAACACCACCATTGAGGATGTCGGCGGCGCGGGCCTGTTCCTGTGCTCCGATCTCGGGCAGGGCGTCACCGGCGAAGTGCTGCACGTGGATTCCGGCTATCACGTCGTCGGCATGAAGCGTGTCGACGCGCCGGATATCGCGACGGTATGACCCCGCCCTGGGCGGACCGTATTGGTGTAAAAACACCGCTCACGTTCCGTGAGTTGGTAGAAGAGGTGGACGCCGCTCTTGTGGCTGAGTTCGGTATCGATAGTGACTCCATCAGTGTGCTTGATGAGCATAAATACCCCGAAGGGATGATGAGCGTACTATCCAATTTTCATACTACGCTGGAGGAATACCTGCATGAGGATATCATCGCCCGCTCAGCGCAGTTATTCCCCGGCTTTCCCTTGAGAAGCGCACCCGACCTTCGTAATGGTACGCTGAAAGAAATAGCGTTCGAGCTGCAGCAGCTCTCAGACATGCTTGCTTCGCGGCCGGACATGCGCGTGGCCATTGGTGAGAATGAGCCGCTGGAGCATATCCAAAAACGAATTTCCAGGGTCATCGCTGGCGTCATGGACGCGCATTTCAAACCCATCGAGCGCTCGCAAGGGCTGGGGCCGGGCTGAGATGTCCTTCAACACATTCGGCCGCGTTTTTCGGTTCACCACGTGGGGCGAAAGCCACGGCCCGGCCATTGGCTGCGTGGTTGATGGCGTGCCGTCTCGCCTGTCGCTGAAGGCGGAGGACATCCAGTTCTGGATGGATCGCCGCCGTCCGGGCCAGTCGAAATTCACCACCCAGCGGCAGGAGCCGGACGCGGTAGAAATTCTCTCCGGCGTCTTCGACGGGCAGACCACCGGCACACCGATCAGCCTGATGATCCGCAACGTCGATCAGAAATCGAAGGATTACGGCGACATTGCCGAGCGCTTCCGCCCCGGCCATGCGGACTACACCTATCACATGAAATACGGCATCCGTGATTACCGCGGCGGCGGCCGTTCCAGCGCCCGCGAGACGGCCTCGCGCGTGGCGGCAGGCGCGGTGGCGCGCAAGGTGCTGGAAGCGGCAGGCGTAAAGATTCGCGGCGCGCTGGTGCAGATGGGCGAGCTTTCCATCGACCGCCGCCGCTGGGACTGGGACGAGGTGGAGCGCAATCCCTTCTGGTGCCCTGATGCCGGGATGGTGCAAACCTTTGAGGACTATCTGCTCGCCATCCGTAAGGAGGGTTCGTCCGTGGGTGCGATTATCGAAGTGGTGGCCGAGGGCGTGCCGGTGGGCTGGGGCGCACCGATTTACGGCAAGCTGGATGCCGACCTCGCCAGCGCGATGATGAGCATCAACGCCGTAAAGGCCGTCGAAATCGGCGATGGCTTCTCCGCCGCCACGCTGCGCGGCGAGCAGAACGCTGATGAAATGCGCAAGTCTGGCGGCGGCGTGGCGTTCCAGTCCAATCACGCGGGCGGCATCCTCGGCGGCATCTCCAGCGGCCAGCCGGTGGTGGTGCGCTTTGCCGTGAAGCCGACCAGCTCCATCCTCACGCCGGTGCAGTCCGTCACCGCGTCCGGCGAGGAGGTGGACCTCATCACCAAGGGGCGGCATGATCCGTGCGTCGGCATCCGCGCCGTGCCGGTGGGCGAGGCCATGATGGCCTGCGTGCTGGCCGACCATTTCATGCTCCACCGCGCCCAACAGGGATAATGCCAATGACCCGTTTCCTGATGCTTCTCACCGCCCTGTGCTTCGCCGCTTCCGCCGAGGCGCGCGAACCCGTCCGTACCAAGGGACGCCCCGTGGTGGGGTGGGTGGAGAAGGTGAAGCTGGAGGATGTGGACCTCACCCTCAAGGCGCGCATGGATACCGGCGCCGGGCTTTCGTCCGTGCACGCCACCATCGTGAAGGTGGTGCCGCCAGCTGCGGAGGGCGAGAAGGAGCGCATCATTTTCCAGATTGCCGATGACGCTGGCAACACCCGCACGCTGGAGCGGGAGGTGATCGATTATGTGAACATCAAAAAGAAGGGCGAGGAGGGCTTCATCCGCCGCCCGGTCGTGCGGCTGGATTTCTGCCTCGGCGGCAAGCAGATCGAGGGCCGCGTGAACCTTGCAGACCGCGGGCAGTTTCTCTATCCGCTGCTCATTGGGCGCAATATCCTGAAGACTGGCGACTTCCTCATCGACGCCACCCGCACCTTCACCCACGTACCCGGCTGCGGGGTGAAGAAGCAATAGTCGGCGCGGGGCTGGTTGCAACCTCTTTGATGAACAAGCCCTGAATGTTTCCCGCCTTCGCGGGGCATGGCATGACGCATATGGCACCGTCATGGCGAGGAGCGCCAGCAACGTGGCAATCCAGACCGCCTGCTGGATTGCTTCGCTGTCGCTCGCAATGACGAAATAACTGTCACCTCGCACTTGTTGCGAGGTCTCCCTGCCACACGAGGAGACCCCGCGTACCAAGTACGGGGTGACATGCCCTATCTTTTCTACGTCATTCCGGGACGCGCAGCGTGCCCGGAATCTGCCCGCGTTACGAAGGAGATCCTGCGCAGGCTTCGGCTCGCAGGATGACGGGTTAGGGGCGCCTGGAGGTCAGCAGCCGCGCCAGTGCCCAGGCGGCGATGATCAGCCAGATGACATTCACCGCGACGGTGGCAAACGCGCCCTTGTAGAGCGCATAGAGCGCCATGCAGAGGGAGCCGCCGAGATTCAGCCCCTGATAGGCAGCGCTTTCGCTGCTCATGCGCTTGGCGGAAATTGCGCCGTAGGCCGCCAGTACGAGCAGCGCCCCCGTCCAGCCGATGACCTCGACGATTTCTGCCATCGAGACGCTCATGATCCTGCCTCCGGCGTGGCATCGGGGTAGCGCACCTGACGGCTGGCGTCGTCCACGATCGCGCCGCAGCGTTTCTGAATGTCCTCCGGCATGCCGATGCCATGGGCGCGGCGGTTGCGGTTGGAGATCATTTCTTCCAATTGTTGAAAGATCTGCTTGTTGACGTCACCGGCCAGCACGAGCAGGCTGGCTCGATCCATGCTGAATACCTGCACCAAGTCGTTCATGGCCACCGTGAACTCGCCGCGAAGGCTCTCCAGCGTGGCTTCCTGCGTTTCTTTCGGAATCGGGTCCTGCTTTGTGCTGTAATAGTAATTCATGTAATTCAAGCGGCAGGAAGCGGTGAGGAAATCACGCATCAGCTGGGCGCGGCGCTCCGGGCTGCGCATGTGCTTCTTTGCGTTGGCCCGCTCTTCGTCAATGGCCTCAATCATCCCGGCCACTTCCGTGCATCCCGCCTGCTGCGCCACGTCGCGCGGGGTGGTGCCGTTCAGGTCCTGCACATCGAAGCGCGCAAAGGCCTCGTTCAGCAGAAAGTCCATCACCGGTGCATCGCAATTGCGCGCGGCGATCAGGATGGGGTATTGCGCGTTCGCATTGCCCTGATTGATATCCGCCTTGCCCAGCTTCACCAGCGCGCGCAGGATGGCCACGCCCGCCTCGCCACCGCGAGAGGCCGCCACGGCCACCAGCGGCATGTCGGCCTCGTTGATCTGGTTCGCATCCGCCCCCTTGCGCAGCAGCATCTCCACATTGGCCGCCTGCCCGAAGCGCACCTGATAGGACAGTTCCTTGTCAAGGGCCGTGGCGGCCAGCGCCGGGGCCGCCGCCACGCAGAGAAGCAGGAACATAATCAGACGGGACACCATGCCGGGCTCCATTTTTAATAAATCCTAGCATGGCCACGCCCGGAAGGCCACGCATCCCGGCGGCTTGAAAGCCGAAAAGCGTCATCTATATGAAGCCTGTATCGTTTGTTCTTCATCTTCATGAGGGGAGTGTTTTATGGCCAAGGCATCGACCAACGCCGTCAAAGCGGGAAAAAAGATTCCGTTTTCCGCCGAGATCAGCCGCGTGCTGCATCTCATGATCCATTCGCTCTACACGAACAAGGACATCTTCCTGCGCGAGCTGATCTCCAACGCCTCCGATGCGTGTGACAAATTGCGCTATCTCTCGGTCAGCGATCAGGCGCTGCTGGCGGGCGACGCAGATTTACGCATCACCGTGCGTGTGGATGAAAAGGCAAAGATCATTGAGGTACGCGACAACGGCATCGGCCTGAACCGCGACGACATGATCGCCCATCTCGGCACCATCGCGAAATCCGGCACGGCGGAGTTTATCGACGAGATTTCCAAGACCGGGGAGAAGCCGGATGCGAGCCTGATCGGCCAGTTCGGCGTCGGGTTCTATTCCAGCTTCATCGTGGCCGGGGAAGTGGAAGTGTTCTCCCGCAAGGCCGGGGAGAGCCAGGCCTATGTGTGGCGCTCCAAGGGGGACGGGGAGTTCACCGTGGAGGACGCGCCGGAGCGGCCGCGCGGCACGTCCATCCTGCTGCATGTGCGCGACGATGCGAAGGAGTATCTCGACAAGTTCAAGCTCTCGCACATCATCGAAACCTATTCCGACCACATCGCTTTCCCGATTTACCTCGAAGCGGCAGGCGAGGAGGGGGAGGCAGAGCGCGTCAATGAAGGCTCGGCGCTTTGGACGCGCCCCAAGGCCGAGGTGACCCCGGAGCAGTATAAGGAATTCTATCACCACGTCGCCCATTCGCCGGATGAGCCGTGGCTGACCATCCATAACAAGGTGGAGGGCAAGCTCTCCTACACGAACCTGCTGTTCGTGCCCTCCATGAAGCCGTTTGACCTGTTCCACCCCGAGCGGCGGCGGCGCGTGAAGCTCTACGTGAAGCGGGTGTTCATCACCGATGAGAATGTCGACCTCGTGCCGCAGTATCTGCGCTTTCTGCGCGGCGTCATCGATTCGGAGGACATGCCGCTCAACATCAGCCGCGAGACGCTGCAGGACAACCCGCTGCTGCGTCAGATCCGCGACTCCATCACCAGCCGCGTGTTGGGTGACCTGAAGAAGAAAGCCGAGAGCGATGCGGAAGGCTTTCTGCGCTTCTGGAACCATTTCGGCCCGGTGCTGAAAGAAGGGTTGTGCGAGGCGAATACGCCGCGTGAAAAATTGCTCGATGTCTGCCGTTTTTACAGCACCCACGGGCCTGCACCCGTCTCGCTGGAGGAATATGTCTCGCGCATGAAGGACGGGCAGGAGGAGATTTACTACCTCACCGGCGATTCACTTGATTCCCTGCGCAAAAGCCCGCTGCTGGAAGGTTTCCAGCAACGCAACATCGAGGTACTGCTCTTCACCGACCATGTCGATGATTTCTGGGTCAGCGTGGTGCACAGTTACAAGGACAAGCCACTGAAATCGATCACCCGCAGCAACATCGATCTCGATAAGATTGCCCCGGCGGAGAGTGAGGAGAAAGCCAGCAACGATAACGAGGCCGCCCCGGCCAGCATCGATGCGCTGGTGGAGCTGCTGAAGAAAACCTACGGCAGCGAGATCAAGGATGTGCGTACCACGTCCAAGCTGACGGGCACGCCCGCCTGCTTGGCAGTGGATGCGGGCGACATGGACATGCGCATGGAGCGCTTCCTCGTAGAGCATCGCCAGCTGCCCCGCCGTTCGGCGAAAATTCTCGAAATCAATCCCACACATCCGCTCATTCGCGCGCTCGCCGCGCAGGCCGAAACGGGTGCAAACTCCGCCGATATCGAGGACGCGGCGCACCTGCTGCTCGACCAGGCGAAGATCGTCGAAGGGGAAGCGGTGAGCGACCCGGCAGCATTCGCACGACGTCTTAGTCGCTTCCTCGAAAAGAGCATTGGCGGCTGATTTTCGCATTGCAAAAAGGAACGCCAGAATTTACATTCTGACCGCCTATGTGGTGTTAATGTTTATGTGTGAACACTATATTTTGTAGCGGAGATGCTCCATGACCCTCGATGAACAGGCACGTATCAAAGCCGAAATCGAGTTGCTGCAGGGGCATGGCGGAGACGTGATCTACCGCCTCCGCTACGAGACGATGCGCTACGATTACATCAGCCCGGCCATTGAGAAACTCATCGGCTTCACTGCCGACGAGGTGATGGAAATGAACCTGCGCGCCCTCATCGAGGAGACGCGGCTGGTGAAGGATGGCCTGTGCCCGGTGGAGTCCTTCGAGCCGCTGGAGGACAGCCGCAAGCGCCGCGAAGTGCTGAAATGGCAGGCCGACTACCGCATGCGCACCAAGGATGGACGGCGCATCTGGGTCGCCGATATTTCCTATCCCTGGTTCGATGAGAGCGGCGCCATCATCGGCTCCGTCGGCACGCTGCGCGATATCACCGAGCGCGTGGAAGCCGAATCGAAAGTGATGGAGGAGGCCGCCCGCAGCCGTCAGGTGGACCCGCTGACGCGCTTCGGATCGCGCGCGGTATTCTTTCATCGGCTGGAAGAAGAATTGAAGCGCGTCAAGCGCAGCCGTCAGGACGTGGCGGTGCTGGCGCTGTGCATCGATGATCTCGACGCGCTGCAGGCGACGCATGGCCGCGTCACCGCCGAGCGCGTGCTGCGCGAGACGGCGGATCAGGTGCGCTCCTGCCTGCGCGAGACGGATCTGCCCGCCCGCGTGGCAGAGAACGAAGTCGGCATCTGTCTGCCCGATACGCAGGCGGAAGGGGCATTTTGGGTCGGCGAGCGCATCCGCGAGGCGGTGCTGCGTCACCAGTTCACCGCGGAGGACGGCCAGCTGCTCGGCGTCACCGTCTCACTGGGCGTTGCAGCGGCGCGCTTCGATGAACCGCAGAACGCGCAGGATATGTTCAAGACCGCCCAAAGCCGTCTCTTCATCGCCCGCCACACCGGCAAGAACCGCGTGTCGGTGGATGAATTGATGAATTTGCACTGAGCGCGTCAGCGGCTTTTGCCGGAGTCCTCGCCCAGTTTCTTCAGCATCCGCTGCGCGTGATGAATGCCATGGTAACTGCGGATTGCGCTCGAGCGGGGTTCAATCGCCGGATTTAAGGAGGGAAACTCCTTATGAAATACTTTGATACAGACCTCAATGATCTCTCCGCAAAGATCCATGGCGAGAAAGTCCCGGTTGTCCGGCCCTTTCAGGCGGGAGAAGGCGGCGCCGGTATGGGCCATGTTCATGAACCGCGTCGTTTCATGCTCCTGAAGCGGGCGATTTTCCCAAAACTCCTGATATGCCTTCCCGGCGTTGTTAAGCGAAGGCATACCTTCCTCGCTTTGGCGCACGAACTCGATCAGATAGCCGCGGATGATGCGCTCCAGATCAGACGGGCGTCCCGTGACGTCCCGGGGTGACTGGCGCATCTTCTCCAGGTGATGGCGCAGCAGATCGTAGCGCTCTGTCTTCATGCGATTAAACGTAGATTGCTCAGAGCGCTCCGCATGGTGTTTAGCGCGCAGCTCCAGCAGCTTCAGAACCTCTGCAGTCGTCGCCTGCAGCCACGGCTCCAGTTCACGGCGTGTGATGCTCATGCAAGGGCCTTGATCATCCAGATATCGTCGAAATATTGCCCATGCCGCTTCATGGCGCGCGGCTCGTGCCCGTAGATGGTGAAGCCGAGGGACTCATAGAAGCGCACGCCGGGCGGGTTGTTGGCACCCACGGCGAGGATGATCTGCTCCACCTGCGTTTTCGCATGGGCCAGCACCGCCTCCACGAGCTGCTTGCCGATGCCACGTCCCTGATGCGAGGGCTGCACATACACCGCCGACAGAGTGGCCTTGTGATGGAAATTGCGAAACCCGTAGCGGCGCATCACCACCGTGCCGATGAGGGTATCACCCTCGAACGCACCCAGCACATAATGCTGTTCCAGCACGTCGCGGTGAAACGCTTCCGGCTGTGTGGATTCCTCTTCATAGGAGGAGGCATAGTTCTCCGGAAATTCCTGCAGAGCGCGCAGGCGCACGGCGCGAAACCGCGCGGCATCCTCCGGCGTCAGCCGGCGTATGGCGATATCCGGCACGATCAGGCTGGGATGTTCGGGTAGATGATGCTTTCAAGCTGGATGATTCGGTCCTTGACCGCCAGCTTCTGCTTTTTGAGGCGGATGATTTCCAGCTCGGCGCTCGGGCGCACCTTTGTGATGCCGTCGATGGTATCGTCCAGACGGCGGTGTTCGATGCGCAGCGCATCCAGTTCCTTGAGCAATTGGAATTCATGATCCGTCATGCGTCAGACCTCTTCGCACGAAAGGGTTAATTTTGATGGTTGCTGAGCGCCGGTGCGGCGCGCAAGAACAGTATATTACCAAAAAAAAGTGCTAAAATCCATCACAACAAGCAAAGACTAGAAATTAATATTGTATGTTTTTATTGTGTGTAACAATTAATTGTGTCATAGTTGCGTAGCTGAAACGGTGAATACATTATTTCGTCTTGTCTTCAGCATTTCTTTTTATCGATGTTCAACCCTGTTCCATGGAGGCTTTTCATGGCTCTTACTAATCACATCGAAGCTTTGCGCGCCAAACACCAGCACCTGGATGAGCTGATCCACGAGGAAATGCTCCGCCCGGTGCCTAACATGACGCACGTCACGGATCTCAAGAAAACCAAGCTTCTGGTGAAAGAAGAGCTGATGCGCTGTATGGACGACCTGCCACATGCGGGCAGCGCCTGACGCATCGTTACAGGCAACAGGAAACACCAGAAGCCCCGGGATATCCCGGGGCTTTTTTTATGGCATCGTGGAGGGTGCGGGGGCGCAGTCCAGCGGGGCCTGGAACTGCTGCGGCTGCGGGATTTGCCCCAGCACTTCGATGTTCTCCGCCTTGCCGTTGCGGATGGCCACTTTGCCCACCGGCACCTGCGAGAGGGAAAGGTCGGCGGAGGGCGGAGCATTGGTCAGGCTGGGCACGGGAATGCCCAGCGGGATATCCAGATTCACCGCGGGCGGCGGGCCACCGAGGTCGGCCGGAGCGGCGCCGCCGGCCGCGGGATCGTACTCGGCGGATGCGGAGGAAGGCAGGTTCGCCGGGGCCGGGCAGGGCGGCTTGGCCGTCAGCAGCGGGCTGGCCGCTGCCGCGCCTGCCCAAAGGATAACCGGGAGAATCGCAAGCAGGCGCATGTCATTCCTCGAAATGGATAAATTCAGCGGTGACGGCATAATAAAGCAAGGCGGTGAATCCCAGCGCCAGCACGGCGGCGATGGCGATCTTGCGGCCGTAATGCGCACGCTCCGGCGCACCGCGTGCCTCCAAGGGCAAAGGATTCTCACTTGGTCTGACGCCAAACGGCAGGGTGAGAAACACGCACAGCGACCAGATGATGAGGTAGCTCAAAATGATTTGTCCTAACGTCATGGTGTTAGGGCTGCGAAATAGTATCAATTTTTTGGCGGGATTGCTCAATAATGCCGGAGAGATAGCCTTTCACGGTCTTGTCAATCAGAAGTTTCTCGGATTCCGAGGGGGCAACTGCCGGGCCTGACTCAATCTGATTTGCTGGCTGTTTTGCACGCAAGGTTACTTGGCTGAGTATCTCCTCAGGGTTAAGCTGATTTACATCCTGAATTAATTCTTCAGTTTGAGCGATAGAAGTATCCGTCTTTTCTTCCGGTGGCAGACCTTCATAAATTGCCGCATGTCGCGATACGAAACTTTGATTCAGGCGTAGGGTGAAAACCACACTTCTATCTGGCAAGATATTCCCCGCAGGAAGTATGGCAGAAATTCGATTTTTGTCGGGTATGGCATCCGCATTCTCTTGCTTGCCTGTAATTGCTGTCAACTGATCAATAATCCGCTGGTCGGCAGGTAACCATTTGAGCGTTACTGACTGTGCAGAGACGGAGACCGGAACGATGTCGCTTTCAATGTCGGTTGTGTGCCGCGTTAGCTTGCGATCATTGACGAAAACGCTCCAGCCTCTTTTGGTATCAAATACAATGGATTTCAGGCGGAATACGGGAAAGTCCACCGGATCTTCATCTTCTGTTTTTGTCTCTTCTTCCGGGTTCATAAGACGATCAAATTCGGCAAGCGCGTCGGGATTCTGCTGCTCAAGATCAGCGCGTTTTTTAAGTACGTAGAGCAGGTTGTCTATGTCTTTTCGTGAAAAGAAGATGGACGTTTTCCACTCATCAGAGAATTTGGCGAGCTGGCTACCGCGCTCCTTGGCATTGGTTTGAGTGACCGTCGCACGATTACCGGATGCATCAGCGCGGTCCGCCAGGCCTTGTGCGGGAAGGGAAGCGGTTTGTTCAGCGGGAGGGGTCTCTGGCAAATCTGAAAGCGACGGAGCGTCTCCAAGCAATGCTTCCAGGTCGGAAGGCAGCCGCGCGGGGTTAGAAGATGACTCCCCGGACATGCCAAAACCTGACATAGGGGGCGACATTGGCGGCTGGCTCTGGCCACTGGCCGTATGGGACGCCATTATGCCCCATGCTATTGCTATCGCTAATAGGGACGGCGGCCTAAGCACCATTGGGGCTGACTCCCGTGGCTTCTTCCTTAAAGCGAAGGCCTATCCAAAGAAAATTGATCCGCGCCTGAACAAGGTCTGGTTCCTCACCGCGCCAAAAATCTCCTATGATGCTTTTGTCCACGTTACGCAGTCGCTTCAGCTGTATTTCCCTGATTTTTACAATGCCAGGAAATGTTGTTTGCAGCGCATTGATGACACCGTAAACATGCAGATCCGTCATGGCGTTGAAGCTGAATGTAACCTCTCGGTTAGAAGCCACCACGGCGGGATGATTCTGCAGCAGGGGAAAA
This sequence comes from Alphaproteobacteria bacterium UBA998, assembly GCA_002291925.1. Classification (GTDB taxonomy): domain Bacteria; phylum Pseudomonadota; class Alphaproteobacteria; order Rickettsiales; family UBA998; genus UBA998. The sequence continues at coordinate 16,059 of DBAY01000001.1, forward strand.
TTGAGAGTGTTTTCAGTACTGAAATCCACTTTTGATTCCTTCAGGCGGAAATCCTTGCTGAATTCTTTCAGCTTCTCCTGCCCGATAATGGGATCTAGCTCATAATACCCATTATCGATCTTCGCTTTCAAGTCCTTGAATTGATTCGCTGAAGAGGCGATGATGTTGCGCTTCCTTTCCAGTTCGGAAATTTGGCTGATGGTGCTCTGTAGATTGCTTTGGACTCCCTGCAGCTCTTGCTCCTGTTGGCTGACATAGGAAGAAAGGCCAAGCGCCAGTCCGCCAAACACAAAGATTGCACCCGCTGCAATAGCGCCCTCTTTAATGAGTTTCTGCCTGAGTTTTGAGTACTTGATCATGGTACCGGCGCTCCGCCTGAGAAAGGAGGCGTACCCACCACGGCGGAGGCAGGCATTTCTGCATTTACCATCTCGGCAGATGGATCTTTCGGGCTAAGGCTGACCTTTAGCCGCGCCGTCTGAACACCTGTCTTGTTTTTGCCTTCGGGGTCTTCAAGCGAGAAAGAAAGCTTGTCTGTCGCTGACTGGTTGCCATCCTCGCTGACGGTAACCGTATAATCCGGGAACGTCGCTGCGAGTGTCTTGTAAAAAGCATCCTTATCCTCTGCAATTTTCTTTAACTGATTATTACGGAAGGTGATTTCTGTCTCGAGGTCCATTTTCACCTGAACGGGTTTTGATTCCTCTTCACGAAGCACATTACCCAGTATCCAGTTGAAATTCATAACTGCCTGACTATCTGAGGCGATTTTTGAAACATTCAATACTGCTTCCATGTAAGAAGGGGGGTCGACCTGAAAGTAATCATGAATAGCGATCAGGTCATTGATCTGGTTAGCCGTGGCATTGATTGAGTCTCCGGTTCCACTCAGTTGGGAAAGCTCGGACTGCTTGGCGCTCTGCTGGTCGCGTACTTTCTGAAGTTCGATAAAGTTACCCGGCAAGTGAAATACATTCATCAGGATGGTAAGAATGGATACGGCTGTTGCAAGGCCGGCTGCTAGTCTTACACCGAGGATTGCCTGATAGAGCTTCTCCAGCCTGAGGGCATAGGTGGGGTTTAGTTTCAGCCGCGGTTTTTTCAGCATGGCAAATGTCGTGGCCAGAACCATATCACCGTAGCGGTCGGCCGAAAGCACGGCCTGTTTCAGTTCCAGAAGTTCCGATGCTTCATAAGGCGTGAACATATACGCCTGATTACACGGGATCCGATCCCGCGAGATATGATTCTTGACTTCCTGTGCCACGATGAAAACAACGTTCAGGCTGTTAGCCTCGCTAAGGGACAAGCGTTTGAGGTATTCAATGGTATTAAGAACCTCCTGCTCGATATTGCCGGCGGTTAATTCGGGGGTCGCTCCCTCTGCCCCTTGGCTAATGCGAGTAAAAACCAGGCGCCCATCCTTCAGGACCACTTGCCGGAAACCACCTACTTTGTGATGACTTACCAGGATTTGCCAGCGCACCCCTTCTTCCACGGATGATTTCTTTTCTTTTTTTACGCGAGGAAGACTGACACGACGTCGCGCGCTATGCTCCTGCAAGCCTGTAACGGTGCTTACGGTCGTTGAAGATATTCGCTCCATGAACTGGGGGATGATTTGCTCACACTCTACTGGAAGCAGGTAAATGCCGGCAAAGCGGTTGGGAAGATCCAGTATAATGTCGAGCCACCCCTGCAATACTGAACTTGCAGAAATGGAAATAAGAAGAAAGTTCCAGTCTTTTCGACCCTTCTGCTCACGCCCAAGGTTCAGTGCCCCCTTGATGTCTTCCTTGGCAAAATCACGATCTAGCCGGCGGTTTACAAGTTTATTCAGGCCAAGAGGGGTAACAGGAGGCAGGGAGTGCTTGACGTAAGACTGATCAAGGATGTCGACCAGCATGTAGATTGGGGCATGCGGATATTCGTTCATGACATCCACGAACGTCTTCGTATGCTGTCGGTCTGGCGAGGCGGCAAACAGCCGACGCTGCACAACACCATTTTCGATGTAGACAAGAATCGCCCCGTCATCACCAATCATGTAGACGAAACGCGAATATCGCCCGCGCAGAAGAGGCTGGAGAAGGGATGTTAATTTTCCCATGGCGAATGTCAGCCCGCTCCCTTATAAAAGATTGTTAGCTATCATGAAGAAGACCTAATGCTTTTGCTGCGTTTTTCCATCTCAACTAGAAATCCATCTTGCTGAATGTCTGATAGAGTGGCCCAAACACAGCAGCAATGACCCAGAAGATAAGGCCACCCATGACAATGGTCAAAGCTGGCTGAATCAGGCCTACCACACCATCCACGGCGTCATTCACTTCGCGATTGTAGAAGAAATTGATGTTATCCAAAGCCTCGCGCAGATTCCCGCTATCTTCCCCGATCTTGAACATACGCACGACCAGATTGGGAAACTGGCTTGAAATGCGGATGGAATCCGTCAGGTTATTACCTTCTGTCACACTGCAGTGCACCAGGAGTACCGCCTCCCCCAGCACACGATTGCCGACCACTTTACGTGCAGCAACCAAGGCATCCAGAAAATCGATGCCGCTATTATACATGACTCCGAAAAAGTGCGTAAAGCGGGCCAGATTGATCTTGCGAATCGTGGGGCCAATGACAGGTACACGCAACATCACGGAATCAACCCAGTAGGCGAAGGCATTGGATGTGCGATAAATCAGTGCGACCACCGAGAAAAAAACGAGAGGGCCAAACAGCACTATGTACCAATAGTCACCCATGAAACCCGAAAAAGCAATCAGGGCGCGCGTGTGGACGGGAATATCAAAGCCCTGCGAGGTGATGAACGCAATAAGCTTTGGTACCACGAAAAGCATAAGGATAGTGATAACCCCGGTGAGCACGAAGGTGAGGGTGATGGGGTAAGCCATGGCCTTGCGCACTTTGCGGCGCAGGTCATTGGTCCATTTCATATGTTCAATCAGATTGTTGAAGGACTCGTACATTTTTCCTGTTTTTTCACCAGCGGTAATCAGGCCTACGAAGACGTCATCAAATACCGTGGGGTGCTGCGACATCGCGGCAGAAAGCACCATGCCGCCTTTCACCGATTCATACACACTAGAGAGAATATCTTTCATTTTCGGTGAATCGGAAGAATCACGCGCATCCGCAAGGGCTTCATGCAAAGGAACCCCAGCGCGCAGCAGCTGCTCCATATGGAGGCAGAAAATAATCATGTCTTTCAGTTTTACCTTGGAAAAGAAGGAGGATTTCTTCTCCTTCGTCTCGCGGCAAGAGACCAGGTCAAGGCCGATTTCCTTGAGACGCGTTTCAAGATCAAGCTCGTTGTCGGCCATGATCTCGCCACGCATGCGGCGGCCCATGTCATTTACGGCGGTATAGCTGAAAGTATACATAATCTACAAACGTTCCGTACAATCGATGTTACCAACAAGTTCTGCAAGATCAATCGTGCCTTCCAGTACCTTGGTCACACCGTCATCAATCATGGGAATAAACCCCTTATCCAATGCATGCTCTTTCATGGCATTGCGCGTGGCGCCGGTAGCAATCAGCTCGTCGAGTCCGGCGTCGATGCGCAGAATCTCGATCAATGCCGTGCGGCCTTTGTAACCGCGCTGTCCACATTCCCTGCACCCTTTCGCACGATAGATGGTGGGCGGCTCGGTTGGAGAAACCTGCAGGATTTTACATTCCTCTGGGGTTGCCTTGTAAGGCTCCTTGCAATGCACGCAGAGTTTACTTGCGAGGCGTTGCGCCAGCACGGCGATAAGAGAGCCGGCAAGCATGTGCGGCGGAACGCCGATGTCATTCAGGCGAGGAATCGCGCCCAATGCATCGTTGGTGTGCAGCGTAGTGAAAACCTGGTGACCGGTAAGTGCGAGGCGCACGGCGTTCATCGCTGTCTCTTCATCGCGCACCTCGCCCACGAAACCGATGTCTGGATCCTGACGCATCATGGAAACTATGCCTTTGGAAAAACTGATGCTTCCCTCTTTCACATTGCTCTGCCGGATGAGGGGAAGCTGATATTCCACCGGGTCTTCCAGCGTCATGATGTTGACGCTGATATCATTGATATAGCCAAGCAGGGAGTAAAGCGTCGTTGTTTTACCAGAACCTGTAGGGCCGGTAACAATAATGATGCCTTCCGGCCGTTTGATGACTTTCTTCAGAAGATTGATATTGTGTTCGGTGAAGCCAAGATTTTCGAGCGGTACAAGCGACTTCGTCTTATCGAGCAGACGCATTACGATGTTTTCGCCATGTACCGTGGGGTGGGTGGCTACGCGGAAGTCTACCTCGCGACCCATTACGTTGAAGCTGATTCGGCCATCCTGCGGCATCCGCGTTTCGGCAATATTCATGCCAGCCATGATCTTGATGCGTACCACAATGGCCGCCCAATAATCGCGGTGGAAGCTGCGAATCTGCTGCAATTGTCCGTCAATGCGAAAGCGCAGGCGCAGGAAGGTGCCTTCCGGCTCAAAATGGATGTCGGACGCGCCCATCTTGATGGCATCCACCAGTAATGCATTGACCAAGCGAACGGTAGGGTTGACGTAGCCTTCCTGGCTGCCGTCCAGTGCCCGCGTATTCTCACGGATACCGGTCTCGATTTCTCTCAGAATGCCATCGACCGAGGTTTCATAGTCGTAGTACTGATCAATCAGTTCTTGAACTTCGGAATCTGTACAGAACAGCGGGATAATACTGACACCTTTGGGTGCATGACGACGCACCTGATCCACCGCTAGCACATTATAAATATCTGCCATCGCCAGCCGCAGCTCGTTATTCTCGAGTGTAACGGGTATGACTTTGTGGCGCAGGGCCAATTCTTTGGGAATGAGCTTGATGGCCTGCGGATCCAGCATGGACTTGCGTGGATCGAAACGTTCGGTGCCACTGGATTCGGCAATGACCTCGGCGAGCGCGCTTTCGGTGAGAAAGCCCATTTCGACAAGAATAACGCCAATCAGTTTTTTCGAGTTCTTCTGCTCCTGAAGCGCGACTTGCAGCTGGTCGTTGGAAATTAACCCAAGGTTGATAAGCTGTTCGCCAAGAAGCATCTTCTTCTGACTTCTGCCGATGGCCGTCGGTGGGGAAAGCGGAGTGGCGAGCACGGCAGTGGCGTGAGAAGCCTCTTCCATGGGCGCAGCAACAGGCTCTATGGCTGTGGGTGCGGGTGGCGCTGATGCGAGGGCACGTGGCTGGCGGGGCGCTGCAAAAGGATCTTCCTCAGTGGCAGGTGCCGAAGCCCCTTTGCCAAATTCTTCTGGCCATAGAGTTGAGGAAGACTGAGCTTTAGATGGCGCGGGCGGTGGAGTGGTGCCCTTGTCCAGAAGTTCCGCAATACGGTCTTCGCTCAAATGGGGAAAATGCGACGATACATCCTGCACGTTTGTTGCGATCTCTGGTTGCTGGGTCAGGGTTCAACCTTCCGGAACACGGAACGCAAGGACGGGCATCCATGCCTCTGGCAGGCTGTTATTTCTCACTCTAGCGCCGAAGTGTTGAGAAATTCCTAAAATCAGCCATAAATTGAGTCCAATTATATGGCTGGTTGCGTTTGATGCTGGAAAAATTACAGCTTTGCGTTAGGCTCACAGCACTGCCCATCAGGAGACGCGCATGACCACCCCGCCCGAAATTCCCCTACACGTCGAGACGGTATCGAAATCGTTCCAGCAGAAAAAGGTGCTGGAAGATGTCTCGCTCTCCCTCCAACCCGGCGAAATTTTCGGGCTTATCGGCCTGAACGGCATCGGCAAGACGACGCTCATCAAGATCATCCTTAACCTGCTGAAGGCCGATGCGGGCGCAGCGCACATCTTCGGCGTCGCCTCGCAGGACGAGCAGGCGCGCCGCAAGCTGGCCTACCTGCCGGAGAAATTCCAGCCCTCGCGTTACCTGAAGGGGCATGAGTATCTCAACCTCTCGCTCAGCTTCTACGGGCAGGCGTATGACCGCGCCGAAGGGCAGCGCATGGCGGAACTGCTCGACCTCGACCCCAAGGCGCTGGATCGCCGTGTGGGCTCCTACTCCAAGGGCATGGGCCAGAAGCTCGGCCTGCTCGGCGCGCTGATGACCGATGCGCCTCTGCTGCTGCTGGATGAGCCGATGAGCGGGCTGGACCCGAAAGCGCGCATCCTGTTGAAGCGCCAGCTGAAAGCCGCGCGAGAGGCGGGCCGCACTGTGTTCTTCAGCTCGCACATCCTCGCCGATATTGACGAGATCTGCGACCGCATCGCCATTCTGCATGATGGCGTGTTCCAGTTTGTCGGCACCTCGGCGGAGTTCAAGGCGCGCTACATGGACAAGACGCTGGAAGAAGCCTTCCTGGAAGCGATCAATCTCACCATCGCCGCCTGAGCGGGCCGTGGAGCGCGCGCCTTCCGCCCCGACGCTGGCCCGGCGCGCGCGCGAGGAGGATTACGAGCGCTACCTGCTGAGCCTGTTCGCGCCCGCCTCGGCGCAGCCGCATCTGTGGAGCCTGCTGTGCTTCGCCGTCGAAATCGCCCGTATCCCGGAAATCGTCTCGCAGGAAATGGTCGGCCTCATCCGCCTCGCCTGGTGGCGTGAGCGGCTGGACGAGGCCTATGCCGGCCAGCCACTGCCAACGCATGATATTCTGCATGGAATTGCGGCATTCCTGCGTGCGTGCAACCCGCCACGGGCGTGGTTCGATGCGATGATCACAGCGCGGCAGGAGCAGCTGGGGCGTACGGAGTGGGAAAGCTTCGATGTGTTTGAACGCTTCGCCCGCGATACCGCCGGCTCCCTCGCCGCGCTGATGAGCTACGCCGTGGCGCGCGATGAGGCGGCGGCGACCCGCGCAGCAGACATCGGCACGGCGTATGGCATGCTCGGGCTGGTGCGCGCCACGCCGGCCGCCCTCCAGCGAGGCGTGTTTCTGTTGCCGGAGATCGGCCACGTCTACCGCGCTCACCCGGAGGCCTTGCCCGCCGCCAGCCGGGAGGTGAGCGCCCGCATACGTGCCTGTGCCGAGGAACTGCTGAGGGAATCCGTTGCGTATGACGCCGTCACCCGCCGCCTGCAACTACTGGGCCGCCTCTGGTGCCGCCGTCTGGCGCGTGCGGGGGACGATGCGTTTCACACCCGCCTGCAGATGCCGCTGCCTTTCCTGCCCATGCGGCTCTGGCTGGGCCGTTAGGCTTTTTAATAAAATGCTAACTTTTTTGGTGCATCACAGGAGGCCCGGCACACGGCAACCAACAAAAAAAGAGAGGCCCGCATGAAGCTCCGCCATGTTGATTTCCTTAGCGACGCCGAATTCCGCGCCCTGGCGTCCTACAAGGCTGACACCCAGCTTCTGCTTTGCGGCGCCGCGTGCCTCATCTTGATGACCGGCGTGCTCTTCAGCCTGATGGTTCTGCACTAGGCCTGCGTTTCTACGCAGCTTTCTTCGTGACGCCTTGCCACGCTTCCAGCGCCGTCAGCGCGCGGCGGGAATAGGCGAGGGGCCGGTCCCCTTTCTTCACTTTCGCATCGAGCGGTGCAAACAGTCCGAAATTGACGTTCATCGGCTGGAACGTCTTGGCTTCCGCATTGCCGGTGATGTGACCAAGCAGCGCGCCGAGCGCCGTTTCTGCTGGGGGTAATGAGGGAGCTTCGCTGCGCGCCTCCGCCGCCGCGAACCGGCCCGCCAGCAGCCCGATGGCGCCGGATTCCACATAGCCTTCCACGCCGGTGATCTGCCCCGCAAAGCGCAGATGCGGCGCGGTCTTCAGGCGCAATTGCGCATCCAGCAGGGTGGGAGAGTTGATGAAGGTGTTGCGATGGATGCCGCCAAGCCGCACGAACTCAGCATTCTCCAGCCCCGGAATCATGCGGAAGATGCGCTGCTGTTCGCCATATTTCAGCTTGGTCTGGAAGCCGACCATGTTGAACAGCGTGCCCAGCTTGTTGTCCTGCCGCAGCTGCACGACGGCGTAAGGTTTCTCGCCCGGCTTGTGCGGATTGGTGAGTCCCACCGGCTTCATCGGCCCGAAGGCGAGCGTTTCGCGCCCGCGCTCGGCCATCACCTCGATGGGCAGGCAGCCTTCGAAATAGGGCGTGTTCTTCTCCCACTCCTTGAAGGTGGTTTTCTCGCCCGCCAGCAAGGCCTCGATGAAGCCGTAATACTCGTCGCGGCTCATCGGGCAGTTGAGATAATCCGCACCCGTGCCGCCCGGCCCCGGCTTGTCGTAGCGCGACTGGAACCACGCGATGTCCATGTTCACCGAATCCCGCGCCACAATCGGCGCGATGGCATCGAAGAACGCGAGGTATTCCTCGCCGGTATGTTTCAGGATGCTCTCGGTGAGCGACGGCGAGGTGAGAGGGCCGGTGGCGATGATCCACAAATCCTCCGTCATTCTGCGAGGCGCAGCCTGCGCAGAATCTTTCCCCGTATCGCCGGGAGATCCTGCGCTGCGCTCCGCGCCCGCAGAATGACGTGCGGGAAGCTCCATCACCTCCTCCCGGCTGAACGTGATGTTCGGATGCGCCTCCAGCGCGTGTGTCACTGCCTTCGAGAATTCCTCGCGGTCCACCGCCAGCGCACCGCCGGCGGGCACCTTGTGAATGTCCGCCATGCGCATGAGCAGCGAGCCGCAGCGGCGCATTTCCTCATGCAACAGGCCGACCGCGTTGCGCTCATGGTCATCCGAGCGGAAGGAGTTGGAGCACACCAGCTCCGCGCAGCCATCCGTCTGGTGCGCGTCCGTCATGCGCACCGGGCGCATTTCATGAATGACGACCTGCGCCCCGGCCTCCGCCGCCTGCCACGCCGCCTCCGACCCCGCCATCCCGGCGCCGATGATGTGAATCTCTTTCATGTTCTTGTCCCAGTTTTTGTCACCCTGAACTCGTTTCAGGGTCTATCCCTAAAAAGATGCTGAAACAAGTTCAGCATGTCAGGTTAGCGTAGGCTTTTCAGCGCCTCACTATGCACCGCGGCATCCCCGGCCACCACCACGTCATATGTGGCCTCGCGCAGGCGGAGGGGCTGGCTCTGCCAGTCGGTAATTAAGCCGTTGGCGGATTCGATGATGGGGACAAGGGGCAGGATGTCGTAGGCCTTCAGGCCGGATTCCACGATGAGGTCGATGCGCCCGGCGGCGAGCATGGCGTAGCCCATGCAGTCCGTGCCATAGACGGTGACTTTCGCGCGCTGGCGCAGGGCATCGAAGCGGGGGCGGTTTTCCTCGCGGAACAAATAGGGCGAGGTGGTGCCGAGCATGGCGTCCTCCAGCCGGGCGCAGGGGCGGGTCTGAATCGGTGCGCCGTTATAATAGGTGGCATGGCCCCGGATGGCGCTCCAGCGTTGGCCGGAGATGGGCTGGTTCATCAGCCCCAGCACCGGCTCGCCCTTGTGGCAGAGGCCGATCAGCGTGCCGAAGGTGGGGATGCCCGCCATGAACTTGATGGTGCCGTCGATGGGATCGAGCACCCAGACATAGTCCTTCTCCGCCCCCTCGCTGCCATGCTCCTCGCCAAACATGCTATGATCCGGGCATTCGCGGGCGATGATCTCGCGCATGGCGGCCTCGGCCTCGCGGTCGGCCTGCGTGACGGGGGTTTTGTCCGCCTTGTAGGCGATGGCAGGGTCGTCGTAATAGCGCCGGATGACATCCGCGGCGGCATCGGCGAGATGGTTGGCGAGGTCAAGCAAATCCTGCATTTCAAGGCCTTGTCATAAAATATTCACGTGACTCCGCAGGGCGGCAGCGATAGGCAACGGTATCTGCTCACAAATGTAAAGATATTTCCACGAGGAGAAGCCCCATGACCCAAGCCACTGCCACAGCCGAAATTGCGCCTGTCGCAACCCCAGCGGCCGCACCCGCGGCGCAGCCGACGACGCGTGAAATCTGCCTGATTCCGCTCGATAACAAAACCTATGTGAACACCCTCACCACTGTGCTTGGCGCGCTTCGTAATGGTCTGCCGGATGAGGAAAAGCGACTGGTGGACGCTGCCCTTGCCAATACGGCAGGGCTGGAGATGCGCCATGTGGCCGCCTCCGCGCTGGCCTTGGAGCAGCGCAGCTTTGACCGCTTGGCCAGCCACTCGCTCGGCGCAAAGGTAACCATTGCGGATGATTATCTCCTCGTTGAGCCGTTCGAACATACGCGCGAGCGTGTGACCGCTGCGCTGAAGGAAGCCGGGTTTGGCGAGCAGATGAAAGAAGTATCCTCCTTCGATGTGCCGACCAAAGAGGGCGTGAGAACGGTGGGGGCTGAGATCGAGAATCTACGCCAGCAAAAACAGGGCGAAATCCTGACCCGCTAGGGGATCATTCCCCGCTAAACGCCTGAATCCCCGTGATCGCCCGCCCGAGGATGAGGGCGTGGATGTCGTGGGTGCCTTCGTAGGTGTTGACGCTCTCCAGGTTCATCACGTGGCGGATGACGTGGTATTCATCCGCAATGCCGTTGCCGCCGTGCATGTCGCGGGCGATACGGGCCATCTCCAGGGCTTTGCCGGCGGAGTTGCGCTTGATGAGGGAAATCATCTCCGGCACCTGCCTGCCCTCGTCGATGAGCCGGCCAACGCGCAGGCAGCCTTGCAGGCCGAGCGAAATATCAGTGGCCATGTCGGCGAGTTTCTTCTGAATCAGCTGGTTGGCGGCGAGTGGGCGGCCGAATTGCTGGCGCTCCAGCGTGTAGTTGCGCGCCGCTGCGTAGCAGAATTCCGCCGCGCCCAGCGCGCCCCAGCCGATGCCATAGCGCGCCTTGTTGAGGCAGGAGAAGGGGCCTTTCAGACCGCTCACATTCGGCAGCACGTGCGTATCGGGCACAAAGGCCTCGTCCAGCATGATCATGCCGGTGGTGGAGGCGCGCAGCGAAAACTTTCCTTCCAGCTTGGGCGTCTCGAAGCCCTTGGTGCCGCGCTCGACAATATAGCCGCGGATGGTGCCGTCCGGGATGGCGGGGTCGTCGAAGGTTTTGGCCCAGACGATGACGAGGTCGGCAATCGGGCTGTTGGTGATCCACGTTTTCGAGCCGCTCAATTGGTAGCCGCCATCGACCCTCTTCGCACTGGTTTTCATGCCGCCGGGGTCGGAGCCGTGATCCGGCTCGGTGAGGCCGAAGCAGCCGATGAGTTCGGCGGTGGCGAGTTTGGGGAGGTAATGGTTTTTCTGCTCCTCCGTCCCGAAGGCGGAGATGGGGTACATCACGAGGCTCGACTGCACGGAGAGCGCTGAGCGGTAGCCGGAATCCACCCATTCCACCTCGCGCGCCACCAGTCCGTAGGCCACGTGGCTGACGCCTGCGCACCCATAGCCCTCGATGGTGGAGCCGAGCAGCCCCAGCGCGCCCATGCCGCGCAGGATCTCGGGGTCGAACCGTTCATGCCGGTTGGCCTCGATGATGCCCGGAAACAGCGTGTCGCGCGCGAATCCCCGTGCCGTGTCGCGGATGAGGATTTCCTCCTCGCTCAGTTGCCCGTCAAGCAGCAGCGGGTCGTCCCATTTAAATTGATAACTTTCAACCATGGTTTCACCTGTAGATATGCAAGATATGGGTTACAGGAAGATGATCTGAAAAAAGATCGGGACCTACAACTTTATCCCCTACTTTAATACTACCAGAAATCAATAGATGGTCGATAGGAATACGTAACGGGCCGAAGAGTCCACTGGGCCAAGTGCCTATCGGCATAAATCCGCGCATAGCATTGAAAAGACCGGATTCAGCTTCAAGTGCTTTGTAAAACGTTGAGTAAGGCGTGATATTAAAATCCCCCACAAGAAGAACAGGATGTCCACGCACGTGGCTAGCCACCTTTGCCAAGGTGCCAAGTTCATGATTGCGTTGGCGAAATGCAGTAACCGAAACGGGTGGGATTGTATGAAGTTCCAGCAGGGTTAACGGAATAGCGTGCTGCGGCGTCAGAAATTCCATAATGGAATAGTGGTTCCGCGATTGGGGAATGGCAATTCGCTGCGCCGAAACAAATGGAAATTTACTGAAAACGGCACTGCCAAAAGCATCCGCTTGGGTGTTAATGAACTGGTAGGGATAAATCGACCTCAAGGCGTCAAGGGCATTTATAAGTTCCACCGTCGCTTCTTGGAAAACCAGAATATCAGGTTGCTGGGTGGTTAAGGGATGATTGCTGTCCTTTTCAGGAAGAGCAAGAATATGCATTGCGGTTTGGGCAGGATCGGCATTGGCGTAAAGTAGGTTCATCTGAAAGAGAATGATTGCCTCATGTTCTCCTGCTAGGGACGAGGGTATTGGCTGATAAGCTTGGACAATTCTGGCAAGACAGTAAATCATTGTGAGGGCCCCAATTGCCCTAGACGCTCGCGAGGTCTTCAGCCACAGGGTAATTAACAGTAAAAAAAATGCCGTTGCGGTATACAGAATCAAAAAGTGTGAAAACAAGTCCGCCAAGTAATGTGAAGTAAATAAAGCAATGTATAACAGCAAGATAGCAAGAATAATTTGTAATAGGATTACCTCGTTTTTATAGAGGAACCTGGCATTGTTCCATTAAGA
>DBAY01000036.1:0-33066 GCA_002291925.1 Alphaproteobacteria bacterium UBA998
GCATCGCTTGCATGGGAACCGGCTGTGGGGCCACCATGCCGGGCTGGGGCGCGGGCATCATCGCCGCGCCGGGCAGCGGGGCCATCATGGGGGCCGCGCCATAGCCGGGGGGTGGGGCACCGTAGGGCGCATAGCCCGGCGGCGGTGCGAGAATCACCGGCACGGGCACGCGCGCCGTCTGGGCGGGCGGCGGCATGGTCTGGCCGGGGAAGGGCTTGTTATCCGCTACCTGATCGGCGGGTTTGGGCTTATTCGGGGTGGCGACCGTCCAGCCGCGCGAGCCCATGCACTGGCTGAACAGGGTGGCCAGTTCCGTATTGCGGGTACGGTCATCCATCTGGTCGGCCCGGTCGCCCAGCGCCTCGCCGAAGCGCTCCTCCGCCTGGCCGCGGCATTCATCGCGCTCCTGATTATAGCGGTTCTGTACCGAAACATTATCGATGCACCCCGCGAGCAGCAGCGCGCTGGCGCCCACCAGCCAGAAACGGGCGGCGCTCATGGCCGCTCCTCCAGCGCGCGGTGGAAGCGCTGGGTAGCCACTTCATCCATCTGCAACTGCTCGCGGGCGGCCAGTTTTTCCTTCTCCCGCTTCACATGGTTTTCCAGCGCGATTTCATATTTCTTCATTTGCGAGAAGATATCGGCCATCTGGTCGCGGATGGCGGCCATGCGCCGCTCCAAGCCCGCTACATGCTGCGCGATCTGCTGGCGCTGCTTTTTGATGCGGCTGGAGAAATCGCCGAAGAAACCGCGCATCTCCGCCATGCTTTCGGCGGCTTGCAACTCGGCATGGAGTTGATCTAGCAGCTGCTGCGAGAACTGCTCGAACTGCTCCTTCTCATTCTCCAGCAGCGCCAGATCCTTGCGAAGCGCGTCGAGGCGGTTCTTTTCCAGACGGATGAGGGTTTTCAGACCTTTCATGAGAGTTACTTTAACTTTTTCCCGCCGGGTAATCAATCACAGGGCTGGAAATAAGGCGAAAACATAAAGAAGGCCCCACCGTTTGGCGGGGCCTTCTTCCTGTCTGGCGTGCGAGGGGCAATCAGCCTTTATGGCCTGAAGCGTCGCGGTGCTGCTCGCGGAAATGATGCCGGTCCACCTTGGCGTCATGCTCGCTGACCTTGGCCTCGTGGCGGCTGACCTTGTCCTGATGTAGGTCGGCACTGTCCTTGCGGATGTCCTGACGGTCCTTGCTCACGTCGGTGCGGTCCCTGGCGATGTCGTTGGCCATGGCGGCGGCCCCGGCGGTGTTGCCGCTGCGCTCGTCACGCTTCATAGCCTGCTCGTCGCGGCGGATATCCTGCCTGTCGCGCGCCACGTCGGCGCGGTCGCGGCTGCGGTCGGTGCGGTCCTGCGTGATGTCGCGGTCATCGCGCTTGACGTCCCGGTTTTCCTGCCCGATCAGCCGCGAATCCTGCTGCACGCGCGCCGTATCGGTGCTTCGTTGCTCTGCGGCCGTCTGGGCAAAGGCCGCAGGCGAAGCCAGCGTGAGGGCAACCGTGCACAAAAGCCAATGTTTGCGAAGTGACATAACTCGTCTCCATGAGGAAGAATGATGATGAAAGGCATCCGGGCCCAGCAGGGTGGCCGCCGACAAAAAAGGATGATGAAGGATTCGCGGGCCGCCGTCCGGGAGTCCGGATGCGAGTGCACTCTAGGCGCGCCGATGTTTCGCCGGTGTGATGGCCAGATGAAACTTTTGCAAGGTCACCGCTTCAGCGGCATGCCTTGCGGTTTGGGCTGCGGCGGCCATTCGCGCAGGCCGAGGATTTCGGCGAGTTCGCGGTAGCCATCCTCCAGCGTGGTACCTTCGTCCATCTTCTGCGAGAGGAAGGCTTCGATCTGCGGGTAATACTGGATGGACTTGTCCACCGCCGGGTCGCTGCCTCGGCGATAGGCGCCGAGGCGGATCATCTCGGCCATGTCCTCGTAGGTGGAAAGCAGCGCGCGGGCGGTGATGACCAGCTCGTTCTCGGCTTCCGAATTGCAGTCCGGCATCGTCCGCGACACGCTGCGCAGGATGTTGATGGCCGGGTAGCGCCCACGCTCGGCAATCTTGCGATCGAGCACCACGTGGCCGTCGAGAATGCCGCGCACCGTATCGGAAATCGGCTCGTTGGTGTCGTCGCCCTCCACCAGCACGGTGAACAGGCCGGTGATGTTGCCCTGGCCCTTCAGCCCCGGCCCGGCGCGCTCCAGCAGGCGCGGCAGTTCGGAGAAAACGGTGGGGGTGTAGCCCTTGCTGGTCGGCGGCTCGCCGGTGGAGAGTCCGATCTCGCGCTGCGCCATCGCAAAGCGTGTGACGGAATCCATCAGGCAGAGCACTTCCTCGCCCCGGTCGCGGAAATATTCAGCGATGGCGAGCGTCATATAGGCCGCCTCGCGGCGCATCAGCGCGGGCTCGGAGGAGGTGGCCACCACGATGATGGAGCGCTTCAGCCCCTCCTCACCGAGATCGTCCTCGATGAACTCCTGCACTTCGCGGCCCCGCTCGCCGATGAGGCCGATGACGTTGACGGTGGCCTTCGAATAGCGCGCCAGCATGGACATCAGGATGGATTTGCCCACGCCGGAGCCCGCGAAAATGCCCAGGCGCTGGCCGTGGCAGCAGGTGAGGAACGTGTTGATCGCGCGCACGCCGAGGTCCATCTTCCCGGCCACGCGGGCGCGGGATTGCGCGGGCGGCGGCGTGCCGCGCACCATATAGGGCGTCGGGCCGGGGGGCAGGGGCCCTTTGCCGTCCAGCGGCTCCCCGAACGCGTTGACGATGCGGCCAAGCCACGCATGGTCCGGGCGCACGGTGGAGTCGTTGCTCATCAGCTCCACCTTGGCGCCGGGGCCGATGCCCTCCAGATTGCCGAAGGGCATGAGCAACGCCTGCTGGCGGTCAAAGCCCGTGACCTCGCACATCAGCGGTTTGTCCTCGCCCAGATGGCCGGTGCGGTGAATCTTGCAGCGGTCGCCGACGCGCAGGGCGTTCTCCAGCCCAGAACAGGTGATGATGAGGCCGCGTACACTTCCGACGGTACCGAAAAGTTTCATCGGGGAGAGCCCGGCAAGGGCATTTAGCTGTTGCTCAATCAGCACAGATGGGACTCTTCGGCGGGTTTCGGGCGGGGCAGGCACTTGATAAATCGGCGGAGTTCCGCCCAAGCGCAAACACGCTATGCCTCAGGATATAAATAATTATTGTTAATTGCAATTTTTAAGATTATATTAACATCAGATTGTGGCATTCATTAATTCCACTTGCAAATCGAGATTCCGCTCCATACAACTGAAGCTCGCGTTAACTATTTCATGTCCACATAGGGTTTATACCATGCGCGTTCTCCTCGTCGAAGACGATCCTTCCACCGCCAAGGCCATCGAGCTTTCTCTCGCTTCCGAAGGCATTATCTGCGATTCCACCGAGCTGGGCGAAGAAGGCCTCGAGATCGGTCGCATCTATGATTATGACATCATCATTCTCGACCTCATGCTGCCGGATATTGACGGCTACGAGGTGCTGCGCCGCTTCCGCGCTGCGAAAATCACCACCCCGATCCTCATTCTCTCCGGCCTCTCCGGCCCGGATCAGAAGATCAAGGGCCTCGGCTACGGTGCCGACGACTACCTCACCAAGCCGTTCAACAAAGGCGAGCTCATTGCCCGCATTCAGGCGATTGTCCGTCGCTCGAAAGGCCACTCCGAGTCGATCATCCGCACCGGCAAGCTGGTGGTGAATCTCGACACGCGCTCGGTGGAAGTGGACGGCAAGCCCGTGCATCTCACCAGCAAGGAGTACGCGATTCTCGAGTTGCTCTCGCTGCGCAAGGGTTCCACCCTCACCAAGGAGATGTTCCTCAACCATCTCTATGGCGGCATCGACGAGCCGGAACTGAAGATCATCGACGTGTTCGTGTGCAAGCTCCGTAAGAAGCTCTCCGAAGCCTCCAGCGGCGACAACTACATCGAAACCGTCTGGGGCCGTGGCTACGTCCTGAAGGAGCCGGACGGCGCCCCCGTCAAGGAAGGCCGCAAGGAAAAGGCCGAAGCCGCCGAGAGCGTCTGAAAGCCTGACGAATAGTAAAAAAGGCCCGGTCATCGATGACCGGGCCTTTTTTATTTTAACATGCTAAAGCCATTGACTGTCACTTGATTCCCACGCAGTTGCAGCATATATAATGGGTGTCTTATGCAATCCTGAATTTCGGGTTGGCAAGGGGCGTTGAAACACGATATAGAGGGGGCAATTTTACCCCGGATGGCTCATGACTGAACCTGCGACGAATACCTCGCCCGCGTCTCTTGCCCGCCACCGCCCGCTTTCTCCGCATCTGGGCATCTATCGCTGGCAGATTTCCAATACCCTCTCCATCCTGCACCGCCTGACCGGTGTGGCGCTGACCATCGGCTCGCTGCTCCTCGCGGCATGGTTGTGGTGCGCCGCCTATGCGCCGGAAACGCACGGCATGATCCGCGAATTCTTCGGCTCGCCGTTCGGGCTGTTCATGCTGTTCGGCTGGAGTGTCGCGTTCTACTACCACCTCGCCGCGGGCATCCGTCACCTGTTCTGGGACGCCGGAATGGGCTTCAATGTCCCCGTCATGACGCGCACCGGCCAGCTGGTGATTGCCTTCACGGTGCTCGCCACCGCCGGAACCTGGGCATTCGTGGCCATGAAAATGGGGCTGCTATGAAATACGATTCGCACCTTCGCACCCCGCTCGCCCGCGTACGCGGGCTTGGCTCCGCCAAGGAAGGCGCGGCGGACTGGATGGCAGGCCGCCTGACCTCGCTGGCGCTGATCCCCCTGAATCTGTGGTTTGTCGTCTCTGTCCTCACGGGCGCGCTGACGCTGGATGCGGACGGCGTGCGCGCATGGATGGCGCAGCCGCTGAACGGCCTGCTGATGGCGCTGATGATGGGCATCATCCTGCACCACTCCAAGCATGGCATCCAAGTGGTGCTAGAGGATTACGTGCATGGCGAGTTTGCCAAGTTCGTGGCCCTCGCGCTCAATACCGGCATTCATCTTCTGGCGGCGGTCCTCACGGCCTTTGCCATCGTCAAACTGCATTTCCTGAACGCGTAACCAAACCAATCACCAGCAACCAGTAACTACTATGGCTCCGGCACACACCATCATTGACCACCATTACGACGTCGTCGTTGTCGGCGCGGGCGGCGCAGGTCTGCGCGCCACGTTCGGCATGGCGGAAGCAGGTCTGAATACCGCGTGCATTTCCAAGGTGTTCCCCACCCGCTCGCACACCGTGGCGGCGCAGGGCGGCATCTCGGCGGCCCTCGGCAACATGGGCGAGGATGACTGGCGCTGGCACATGTACGACACCATCAAGGGCTCGGACTGGCTGGGCGACCAGGACGCCATTGAATACATGTGCAAAAACGCCATCGATGCCATCATCGAGCTGGAACATTACGGCGTGCCGTTCTCCCGTACGCCCGAGGGCAAAATCTACCAGCGCCCCTTCGGCGGCATGACCACGAAATTCGGTGAAGGCCCCGCCGCGCAGCGCACCTGTGCCGCCGCCGACCGCACCGGCCACGCCATCCTGCACACGCTCTACACGCAGGCCCTGCGCCATCAGGCCCAGTTCTTCATCGAGTATTTCGCGCTTGATCTGCTGATGGATGACGAGGGCCAATGCTGCGGCGTCCTCGCCTGGAACCTGGATGACGGCACGCTGCACCGCTTCCACGCCCAGACCGTCGTACTCGCCACTGGCGGCTATGGCCGCGCCTATTTCTCCGCCACCTCGGCGCATACCTGCACGGGCGATGGCGGTGGCATGGTGCTGCGCGCCGGCCTGCCGCTGCAGGATATGGAATTCGTGCAGTTCCACCCGACCGGCGTGTACGGCGCGGGCGTGCTCATCACCGAGGGCGTGCGCGGCGAGGGCGGCATCCTGCGCAACTCAGAAGGCGAGCGCTTCATGGAGCGCTACGCCCCGCATGCGAAAGACCTTGCCTCCCGCGACGTCGTCTCGCGCTCGATGACCATCGAAATCCGCGAAGGCCGCGGCGTCGGCCCGAACAAGGACCACATCTACCTGCACCTCGAACACCTTGACCCTGAAGTGATTCACAAGCGCCTGCCGGGCATCGCCGAAACCGCCAAGATTTTCGCGGGCGTCGACGTGACTCGCGAGCCGATCCCCGTACTGCCAACGGTGCATTACAACATGGGCGGCATTCCTACCAACTATCACGGCGAGGTGGTGACGCTCTATAATGGCAACCCCGACCAGACCGTGCCGGGCCTGATGGCCATTGGTGAGTCGGCCTGCGTCTCGGTGCATGGCGCGAACCGCCTCGGCTCCAACTCGCTGCTCGACCTCGTGGTGTTCGGCCGTGCCGCCGCGCACCGCGCGAAGGACACGCTGGTGCCGGGCGCCGCGCCGAAAAAAGCGCCGGCCTCCGCCACCGAGAAGGCGCTGGAGCGTTTTGAGCGCGTGCGTCACGCCAAGGGCAGCCTGCGCACCGCGGAAATCCGCCGCTCCATGCAGATGACCATGCAGAACCATGCCGCCGTGTTCCGTAACCAGGAGGTGATGGAAGAGGGCGTGCAGAAGATCGACCAGACCTTTGCCGCCTACAAGGAGTTGACCCTTGAGGATCGCGGGCTGGTGTGGAACAGCGACCTCGTCGAGGCGCTGGAGCTGGAGAATCTCCTGCTGCAATCCGTAGCCACGCTGCATTCGGCCGTCAACCGTACCGAAAGCCGCGGTGCCCACGCCCGCGAGGACTACACCGACCGCGATGACGACCACTGGATGAAGCACACCCTCTCCTGGGTGGACGAGAACGGCCAGGTCGTGCTCGATTACCGCCCCGTGCACCTCTTCACCCTCTCCAACGAGGTGGAAGCCGTGCCGCCGAAGAAACGCGTTTACTAAGGAACACGCCTCATGGCCGAGTTTTCGCTTCCTGCTAATTCAAAGATTCAAAAGAACGGCCGCACCCACAAGGCCGAGGGCGCAATGAACGTGCGCGTCTTCAACATCTACCGCTGGGACCCGTCCGACGTGGACGAGGCGGGGGTGCCGAAGAATCCGCGCATGGACCGCTACGAAGTCGATATGGATTCCTGCGGCCCGATGGTGCTGGACGCGCTCATCAAGATCAAGGGCGAGGTCGACCAGACACTCACTTTCCGCCGCTCCTGCCGTGAGGGCATCTGCGGCTCCTGCTCGATGAACATTGACGGCGCCAACACGCTCGCCTGCACCAAGCCAATTGAGGACGTGAAGGGCGAGGTGACCATCTACCCGCTGCCGCACATGAAGGTCATCAAGGATCTCGTGCCAGACCTCAAACACATCTACGCGCAGTATGAGTCGATCAAACCGTGGCTGATGACCCAGTCCGCCGCACCCACCCGCGAGCGTCTGCAATCGCCAGAAGACCGCGAGAAGCTCGACGGCCTCTATGAGTGCATCCTCTGCTTCTGCTGCTCCACTTCCTGCCCCAGCTATTGGTGGAACCCGGAGCGTTACCTCGGCCCGGCCGTGCTGCTGCAGGCCTATCGCTGGATCTCCGACTCGCGCGACGAATTTACCGGCGAGCGCCTCGACATGCTGGAAGACCCCTTCCGCCTCTACCGCTGCCACACCATCATGAACTGTGCCAAAGCCTGCCCCAAAGGCCTGAACCCTGCCAAAGCCATCGCGGAAATCAAGAAGCTGATGGTGGAGAGAAGGGTGTAATTCATAAAAGTTTCATAATTAAACCCGCTTGCCTCTGATAGAATTGTGTGAAATCAGGAGGCTGCAATGGTTGACCAAAGCAACGACGAGTATAAGGGAACAGGCCGTTTTGCCAGCGCGGTGGGCCGCGCCACGACAGATGGAACAGTCGGTAAAATTATTGGTGGGGGTGTCGGTGGGGTTGGTGTTGGCCTGATGGGGCCTACCAATATCATGGAAAAAGGTCTTGTTGAGGCTGCAAAAAGTTCAAAGCTTGGTGCCGGTTTGGTGGTTGCCGGTAGCTTGGCAGGCATAGGCGGGGTGGCTCATGGGGCTTACAAAGGATGGACCAATGCTGCGGCGGCGCAAAAGCAATTCAATGATCAGAAAGCGGAAATTGCAGCGTTAAAGCAGGAAGTCACCATCCAAAAAGCTGCTTTGGGAAAATTCACTGAAAACGAGCTTAAGCGTGAAACAGTCCAAGAAGATAAATCCGTAAGTCGTTGAATAGAATTAGATTAAAAAAGGCCCGGTGGAATTCCACCGGGCCTTTTTTCATGTCCCTTGCAGGGTATTACGCTGCTTGCTTGCGGAGCATTTTCAGCAGTTTGTCGGAGGCGTCTTTCAGTTCGACGTCTTCGGCGGCGGCCAGTTCGCCGGCAAGGCGGGAGAGGGCGGATTCATAGATCATGCGCTCGGAGTAGGAACGCTCGGACTGGTCGACGTTCTTGTGCAGGTCGCGCACCACTTCGGCGATGGAGAGGATGTTGCCGGAGTTGATCTTTGCCTCGTATTCCTGGGCACGGCGGCTCCACATGCCGCGGGAGGTTTTCGCCTTGCCCTTCAGCACGTCGATGGCCTTCTTGATCTCGTCGGTGTTGCTGATATTGCGCAGGCCGGCGGCTTCGGCGCGGTGTACGGGCACGCGCAGGGTCATCTTGTCCTTCTTGAATTCGATCACGAAGACGCGCAGCTCGATCTCACCGATCGACTGCGTTTCCTCGCCCACGATCTTGCCGACGCCATGCGTGGGGTACACGACATAGGAACCGACAGCGAATTTATGGGCGGATTTCTTGGACATAGCGACACCTCAATCTGAGTATTTCACATCATCTCCCGCACGGCCGGAACGAGGCACAAAGCTATCTGTCACCAGCCCAGGGTGTGCGCGAGATGTTGTATATATAGCACAAAAAACCGGTCAAAAAAACCGGAAAAATAAAATTTATCTAAGATTGTAACAAATCTTAGTGATTCGTTAGGAAATATCGTTAAAAACCGCAGATTTCCTCAATTTTTACTGGTTTGGGGAGTGGTGTTCGGTGATTGTTGTTGGTATTTAGTATTCGGTATTCGGTGGAATGGCGTCATTACGAACGCATGTGAGAAATCTCTATACAGGGACACTATCGATACGCTGCCTGTATAAAGATTCCTCCTCCCGCTGGTCGTTCGGAATGACGGACATAATCACTGGCTACTGAATACCGAATACCAACTACGCTTAATCACCGCTCCCCGGATTCGGGCTGAAATACTTCTCGAATTTGCCCTCCTGGCCCAGAAAGGCATCCGCATCGGCGGGGGCGTCCTTCTTCTTCGTCAGTACCGGCCATTGGGAGGCGTATTCGCGGTTGATCTCCACCCATTTCAGCAATTCTTCGGATTCCGGATGAATCGCCTCGGCGGGGCATTCCGGCTCGCAGACCCCGCAATCGATGCATTCGTCCGGGTTGATGACCAGCATGTTCTCGCCCTCATAGAAGCAGTCGACGGGGCAGACTTCCACGCAGTCCGTGTATTTGCAGCGCACGCAGGCATCGGTAACGACGAAGGTCATGGGCTCTCCGGGGTGAGGCAGGGTTTGCCATCACGGGGGCAATCGGCTAACCCTGTGAGCCGCTACCTAATCCAACTTCCTTCGCTTTGCAAGCCTGCGCTATGGCCGATTCGCCGCTTCCCAACACCCGCCGCCTGCTCGACATCATGGCCCGTCTGCGCGACCCCGCCACCGGCTGCCCGTGGGACGTGGAGCAGAATTTCGCCACCATCGCCCCCTACACCATCGAGGAAGCTTACGAGGTGGCCGAAGCCATCGCGCAAGGCGACATGGATGGACTGAAAGGCGAGCTGGGTGACCTGCTGTTGCAGGTGGTGTTCCACACCCGCATGGCGGAAGAGGAGGGGCGCTTCGATTTCGAGCAGGTCGCCGGGGCCATCGCCGACAAGATGGTGGAGCGGCACCCGCACGTCTTCGGCGAGGCGCAGTTCGCCAGCGAGCAGGAGCAGAAAAAGTCGTGGGAGGACATCAAGGCCGAGAAGCGCCAGGGCGGCGCGCTCGCCGACATCCCGCAGGCGCTGCCCGCCCTGATGCGCGCGCAGAAGATCGGCAAGCGCGTGGCGCGGCTGGGCTTCGACTGGGACGACATGGCCGGCGCCCGCGCCAAGCTGAAGGAGGAGCTGGCCGAGTTCGACGCCGCCACCACTGAGGCCGAGCGTCAGGAAGAATTAGGCGACGTGCTTTTTACGCTGGCAATGGTGGCCCGCCACGCCGGGGTGGATGCCGAGGAAGCGTTACGACAGGCCAACCGCAAGTTCGAGCGCCGGTGGGCTCGCATGGAGGCGCTGGCCAAAGCGGAGGGCGTGTCCGTGGAAGGCCAGCCGCTCGAGGTGCTGGAAGGCTGGTGGGGACAGGCGAAGCGGGAGGAGAAAACCCCCTCCCCAGTAGGGGGAGGGTCGGGGCCTGTCTCGGCGAAGCTCAGCGAAGACGGATGGGGGCATAAGGGTACGTCAGACGATTCTTCCGCCCCCCTAACAGCCTCCCCCCTACTGGGGGAGGAGTAAAAGGATTTTTTATGCGACTT
Source organism: Alphaproteobacteria bacterium UBA998 (assembly GCA_002291925.1). GTDB lineage: Bacteria > Pseudomonadota > Alphaproteobacteria > Rickettsiales > UBA998 > UBA998. The sequence continues at coordinate 10,559 of DBAY01000036.1, forward strand.
TCCAACAAAACCATCCTCATCACCGGTGCCACAGGCGGCTATGGGCGGGCCATCACGGCGCTGGCAATTCAGGAAGGTGCGCGCGTGATCGCGGCGGGGCGGAGTGAGGAGAAGCTGCAGGCACTGGCGGCGCAGCATGCGAAGGATTCGCTCTTTCCGTTATTGATGGAGGTCACGGACAGGCAAGCCGTGCAGCAGGCCATCGCCTCGCTTCCGCCGGAGTGGGCGGACATTGACGGGCTGGTGAATAATGCCGGGCTTGCGCTGGGGTTGGATCCCGCGCAGCGCTGCTCGCTGGAGCAGTGGGAGACGATGGTCGATACCAACATCAAGGGCGTGCTCTATTGCACCCACGCCATCCTGCCCGGCATGGTGGCGCGGGGGCGGGGGCATATCGTGAATATCGGGTCGATGGCGGGGACCTATCCTTATCCGGGCGGCAATGTGTATGGCGCGACGAAAGCATTCGTGGAGCAGTTCAGCCTGAATCTGCGCGCCGATCTGTTGGGGACCCGCGTGCGCGTGACCAACGTGGAGCCGGGATTGTCGGCGGAGACGGATTTCTCCGTCGTGCGCTTCGGCGGCGACCGCCAGAAGGCGGCGGAGGTGTACAAGGGCACGGAGCCGCTGCTGCCGCCGGACATCGCCGAATGCGTGGTCTGGGCGCTCTCATTGCCGGAGCATGTGAACATCAACCGCATCGAGGTCATGCCCACCTGTCAGGCAACGGGCCCCCTGGCGGTGTGGCGGGAATGACGTCTCGTCATTGCGAGCCGAAGGCGAAGTAATCCAGTAAACGCTTGGATTGCCACGGCCCTGCGGGCCTCGCAATGACGGTTGAGAGAATTGTCATTCTAGCCTGAGCTGGAATGACGTTTTTATGGATACAACATCCCGCTCACCCAGCCGCCATCCGGCTCGCGCGTGAAGACGCGCCGCTCATGCAGGCGGTAGGGCTGCTGGATCCAGAACTCGATTTCCTGCGGCACGACGCGCCAGCCGCCCCAGTGGGCGGGGCGGGGTATGGGGTCGGTGTCCTCGAACTTGAGCGTCATGGCGTGCAGTTCCTGCTCGAACTGCTCGCGCGTCTCCAGCGGGCACGACTGTTTCGAGGTCCACGCGCCGACCTGTTTCTCGCGGCCGCGCGAGGCGAAATACTCATCGGATATCTCGGCGCTCACCTGCTCCACGCGCCCGCGGATACGCACCTGCCGGTCAAGCGGCATCCAGTAGAAGCACAGCGCTGCCTGCGGATTTTCCGCCAGCTCGCGGCTCTTGCGGCTTTCATAATTGGTGTAGAACACAAAGCCGCGCTCATCGACATCCTTCAGCAGCACCACGCGGGCGGAGGGCGCGCCCTGCGGCGTGGCGGTGGCGAGCGTCATGGCGGTGGGCTCGCTGATGGAGGCGGTGGATTTGGCAAGCGTCATCCATTGCTCGAAAAGCTCCCACGGATTGTCGGTGGCGAAGAGGTCGGTCATGGCGGGCTCCGTTCGTTAAAAAACGCTGCTTGCGTTTTTTCCATGACATAGCGGAGAATGGCCGCATGTTCCATCCCAACGTGGTGTCCTTCAAGCAATGGTACTCCAGCCCGCTCGGTCGCCGGGTGCGTATGGAGCTGGGCGCCACGGTACGCCGTTTCTGGCCGCAATGCCGGGGCGACATAGTGGCAGGCCTCGGCTTCACGCTGCCCTATCTGCGGCTGTTTCAGCAGGATTGCACCGGGCTCGTCTCGCTGATGCTGCGCGACCAGGGGGCCATCTACTGGCCCGCCGAAGGGGAGAACCGCTCCCTGCTGGTGCAGGATAACGCCTTGCCTATCGGCGATAACATGCTGAACCGCGTCATCGTCTGCCACGCGCTAGAGCACAGCCATCATAGCATTAACGTGCTGAAGGAGGTGTGGCGTGTGCTGGCGCCCGGCGGCCGGGCGCTGATCATCGTGCCGAACCGCCGGGGCCTGTGGTCGCAGGCGGCGTCCACGCCGTTCGGCTCCGGCCAGCCTTACACGGCGATGCAGCTGCGCCACCGCGCCTCGGCGGTGGGGTTCACCTTCGTGGAGGTGATGACGGCGCTCTATTTCCCGCCGCTGGAATGGAAATGGGCCGTGGCCATTGCCCCGATGCTGGAGTTTTTGGGGCGGCTGTTTCTCCCCGGCGCGGGCGGAGTGGTCATGCTGGAAGTGGAGAAGCAGATCTATGCCTCCATCCCCGAGCCGGTTCATGCGCCACGGGCGGCCTTGTTCCCGGTCCCGGTCGCCAGCCATGTGCGCTAGCCGAACCGCTGTGCGAATATCAAGGCAGCATAAAAAAATCATTTCCTGCTACAGCAAAATCGTCTAGCCCTGAAGTAACCCCATCACCAGAATGGAGGCGTATATGGTTGGGCAAGACGGCACGCTGCAACTCGCACAGACAGGAGGCGGGCTACGCAGCAGTCCCGCGTTCCAAAGCTGCACCACTTCGCTGATCGCGCTGGTGGATGAAAGCGGAAGTATCTTTCAGCGGGGTGTGGGCTTGTCCGATACGCTGGAGAACTGGCAGCGCCAATTGAGAGGCACGGCAGACGCGCTGACCGATGAGCGCACACTGGCCGCTATCCGATCGGTGGATGGCATTGCTTTCCGTGTAGACGGGTTCAATGATACCACACGTCAGCTGGTGGGCTGGCGCGTTATCCGCACCTCGGAGGATGCGCGTCAGGTGGCGGCCGAACTCTATGCCCTTGCCGAGCGCGATCAGGGACGTCGTGGCGGCACGAATATCGGTCACGCGCTGGAGATGGCGCGCAGCCATATGCAGAATACGCCTTGTACGGGCGGCGAGCGCATTATCGATGTTTCGTCTGATGGAGAGGATAACAACGCGCAGCGTGTGCGACAGCAGCGCGATACGGCCTTACAAGATGGTATCCGCATCAACGGCTTGGCCGTGGGCGCGCGGGCGTTGCCACAATGGATGCGCGATAACATGGTCACCAACGGGCCGGAGGGCAATGGTGGCTTCGTGATTTCTTCCGATTGGCCAGGCTATTCCGACGCCATCCGCCGCAAGCTGGTGCTGGAAATCGCGCAGGCTGGCGGCTATGAGGTCACGGAAGCGTCGCTCAGCGAGATGTCTGCTCCAGCACCAGTGCGGGCGTTAGAAGTTGCGGAAGCAGCACCGGCGCGCCCTGAGCGGGATAGTACACGTAGGTAGGCACGCCGCTGCGGCCGAACGTGGCGAGATAGTGTCCGATGGCGGCGTCGCGGTTGGTCCAGTCTGCGACTAGCATCACGATGCCTGTCTTGGCGAAATGGGATTTTACCGTCTCGTTGGATAGCGCCACGCGCTCATTCACCTTGCAGGTGATGCACCAGTTGGCGGTGGCGTTCACGAACACGGGGGTGCCCGCCGCGCGTAATTCCGCCAGCCGTGCTTCGCTGAACGCCTCATGCGCGTGCGAGGCGAGTACGGGCGCTTCCATGCCGCGCACCTGCCCAAGGATGGCACCGCCGAGCAGGAACAGCGCCGCCAGCAGCGCCAGCTTGCGCGGGCGCGTCGTGGCGTGCTGGCTCCACCAGGCGAGCAGGCCGATGAGCAGCAGCAGCGCGAAGCCGATGGCCAGCGCGTCCGGGCCCGCCTGCGTTGCGAGCACCCAGAGCAGCCACGCGGCGGTGGCATACATCGGGAAGGCGAGGAATTGCTTGAAGGTTTCCATCCAGTGCCCCGGTTTCGGCAGCCAGCTTCGCAGGGCGGGAAACAGGCTTACCAGCAGGTAGGGCATAGCAAGCCCGAAGCCCAGCGCGGCAAACACGGCCAGCGCGGCGACGGGCGGCAACGTCAGCGCAAACCCGATGGCCGAGGCCATGAACGGCGCGGTGCAGGGCGTGGCGACCAGCGTCGCCAGTACCCCGGTGAGGAAGCTGCCGAGCGGGGTCTCCTGCGCCGCCGTCTTCTGACCGAGATTGCCGAGCACGCCTGGCACGGTGAATACGCCAGAGAGATTCAGCCCCACGGCGAACATCACCGCCGCCAGCCCAAGCACGAACATGGGCGATTGCAGTTGATAACCCCAGCCCAGCGCCGTGCCGCCATGCTGCAGGGCGATCAGCGCCCCCGCCACGGCGAGAAAACTCGCCAGAATACCCGCCGTGTAGGCAATTCCCTGCGTCGCGGCGGCACGGCGGGAGACCCCCGCTTTCTTCACCAGTCCTAGCAACTTGAGCGACAGCACCGGCAGCACGCAGGGCATCAGGTTTAGTACCAACCCGCCAAAGAACGCCAGCAGCATGGTGAGGGGGAGGGTGAGGGGGGAATCAGTGACAGTGGTAGTGTCAGTGTCGGTATTGGCGGAAAAAAGTTTACTGGCACTAACACTGTCACTGACACTCCCCGCTGCTAGCGCCGGGTCATGCACCGCCGAGAATTGCAGGGTCTTGCCATCCTCCAGAATCAACACGCCCTTGGCGCCATCCGTCGTGGGGTTGGGGCCGGGTTCAAAATGGGCGATCACATGTTCGCCGCCGGAGGAAAGGGAAGGGCGTGCCGTGGAAGCCAGCGCTTCGGTGATGAAGAATATCTCCCGCACCTTGCCGGACAGCGGCAGTTCCATCCAGAGCCGTTCCTTGTCGAAATGGTAGCGGGCGGATTCCTTCAGCACCTCGGGCAACGCCTGCACGGCTTCCTCAAAGCGGGGCGGGAGGGCCTCATCCGTCCCCGGCTGCACGGGCAGTTCTAGGGTAAAGTCCGCCGATTCGGGGATGCAGATATCCTTGCATACTAGCCAGTTGGCACTCACATGCACGGGCACGCTCCCGGCGGTGACGCTTTCAGCAAGGCTGAGCGGCATCAGCAAAAGGACGTCATCGTGGTAGCCATAATTCACTAACTTCGCCACTTCGAAACGCTCGGGGGTGGGCCAGTGGATAGGCCCGAGCGTTGCGCCTTCGGGCAGATCCGCCATCACGCTGACCGGCATGCCCGTATCGCCGGGGTTGATCCAGTAAGTGTGCCAGTCAGCGGGCAGACTGAGATGCAGCGCCAGCCATGTTGAGCCACCCGGCGCGACGGGGCCCGCCGCGTAGAGCGTCGCCGTCGCGATTTCGTTTTTCACCGGCGAGGAGGCGATTTCCGCTGCCTGTACGGGGAAGGCAAACAGGGCATAGATTAGCAGCAGCAAAACACGCAAGGGCATCATTGAATCCGTCAAAGGCTTGGTGAAGGAATTGTAAGGTATAGAAAGAGCAGAGGCGAGAGGGATGAAGGGGGTGCTGGTTTCAGGTTGCTGGTCTCTGGTGAAAGCGGAGCCCCCTATTACTCCCTCCCCAGTAGGGGGAGGGATGGGGTGGGGGCGTGAGGATACCTCTGACTCCGCTTCCGCCCCCCTCCCAATCTTCCCCCTACTGGGGAAGGGGCTAACTACGCCGCTTTTGGCAACAATCGCGTGGCGTAATCGAGAAACCCGGTATGCAGCGTCTCGAAACGGTCACGGGTCTTACCGTCCAGAATCGTGTCGGTGCCCAATACCTTTTCCGCCTCGCCGCAGGTGAGGGCGGGAGGATAGACATACACGCCCACCGATTCCAGCGTCGTCTTCAGGTGAGAGAGGCCCACCGCACCGCCACGCTTGGAGGGGGTGGCGCACATCAGCAGCGCCGTCTTGTCCTTCAGCGGGCAGGGCGAGAGGTGGGAGAGCCAGTCGATGAGGTTCTTCAGCGAGCCGGGCACTGACCAGTTATATTCCGGCGCAGCAATCACCAGCGCGTCTGCCTGCGCCACGCGCGCGGCAATGCGGCGGACGCTCTCGGGGATGTTTCCTTCCTCACTCTGCTGTGCGTTATAAAGCGGGGTATCCAGCTCAACATACTCGGCAAAATCCACCTTTGCCTCATGAACGTTCAGCCAGTCAGCGGACAAGCGGGCCAGTTTGCGGTTGGACGAGGTGGGCCGATGCGATGCGGCGAAGACAAGGATATTCATGCGGCCTGCTCCATATACTGCACGAGTTTCTGAAACGCCCGTGCACGGTGGCTGATGGCGTGTTTTTCCTGCGGCTCCATCTCGGCGAAGGTCATGTCCATGCCCTCGGCGATGAAGATGGGGTCATAGCCGAAGCCTTTTTCCCCGCGCGGTGGGAAGGTGAGGCGGCCTTCGATGGTACCACGGAAGCATTGCACGTCGCCCCCCGGTGCGGCCATCGCCAGCACGCTAACGAAGCGGGCGGCGGAGCCTTCCGGGTTCACACCGTGGGCAACGAGCTCCTGCTTCACGCGCTGCATGGCCATGCCGAAATCCTTGGCGGGGCCACCCCAGCGGGCGGAATAGATGCCGGGCGCACCATCCAGCGCATCCACTTCCAGCCCGGAGTCGTCGGCCAGCGCCCACATGCGGGCGGCTTCGGCGGAGTGGCGGGCCTTCAGCGCGGCATTCTCCTCGAAGGTGAGGCCGGTTTCCTCCGGCTCGGAGATGCCGAGGGCCCCGGCGGAGGTGATGTCCAATGTAAATGGGGCGAGGATATCCTGAATCTCGCGCAGCTTGCCGCTGTTATGGGTGGCAATCACGAGGCGGCGATCCGGCGGTGGAAAGAGCATGGCGGGTTCATTCCTTCGTCATTGCGAGGAGGGCTTCGCCCGACGAAGCAATCCAGCGCTCTCTGGATTGCCGCGCTCCCGTTGGTCGCTCGCAATGACGGCGAGTGGGACAACGAGGCCCCATCTATTTTATCATTTTCTTATAAATGAAGTGCCGCCCTTTGTTTTTCAAGAAGCTGCGCCGCTCCTGACTGCGCCAGCGCCATTAATTCCTGGAACTGTGCCGGGGAAAAGGGTTTTCCTTCCGCCGTGCCCTGAATCTCGATGAGCTGGTTCTCGCCGGTGAACACGAAGTTGGCATCCACCTCGGCGCGGGAGTCTTCGAGGTAATCAAGGTCCAGCACCGGGGTGCCGTCTACGATGCCGCAGGAGACGGCCATCACGGGCGAGCGCAGCGGGATGGCGGGGATGACGCCCGACTCCACCAGCGTGTGGCAGGCGAGGTGGAGCGCCACATAGGCCCCGGTGATGGATGCGGTGCGGGTGCCGCCATCGGCTTCCAGCACGTCGCAATCGATGAGAATCTGCCGCTCGCCGAGCGCCTTCAGGTCGGTGATGCCGCGCAGCGCCCGGCCGATCAGCCGCTGGATTTCCTGCGTACGGCCGGACTGCTTGCCCTTGGCCGCCTCGCGGGCGTTGCGGGTGTTGGTGGAGCGCGGCAGCATGCCGTATTCCGCCGTCACCCAGCCAGAGCCGGTATTGCGCAGGAACGGCGGCACGCCCGCTTCCACGCTGGCGGTGCACAGCACCTTGGTGTAGCCGCACTCGATGAGGCAGGAGCCTTCCGCGTGACGGCTGATGTTTGGCGTCAGCGTCACGGGGCGCAGATCGGCGGGGGTACGGTTGTAGGATCGCATTTGTTTCTTACCCTCTATTGTTTAGCCATGGCATTGGACATTGACGGAGGTCCCCCCGTTTAAATGTTCGGTAATTCGCGTCGTGCAATTGCCACTTTTGAATTCCTCGACACTTACCCCTTTGAAAGCCTCCGAAACGAGGATGATCAGTATGGCAACCAGAGTCCCAAGAATCGCGACGCGGAAAAGATCATCCTTTGTAAATTCAGAGGGCTTTCTCATGCTGCTTCCGCACGGCCAGCCAAGGCGCGGGCGATGAGGGCGGCGGTCTCCTGGATACCGTAGAGCGCGGTGAAGCTGCCCATGCGCGGGCCTTGGCTCTGGCCGAGCAGCACCTCATACATGCAGCCGAACCACGCGCGCAGCGGATCGAACTGGTGGCGCATGCCAATGTCATAGATGGCGGTCTGGATGGTCTCGCCATCCACCGGGCCGGTCCAGTTCTCCAGCAGGGTCTGTAGTTCGGTGAGGGCAGCGCGTTCTTTTTCATCCGGCGCACGGTAGGCTTTCGTGGGCTTTACGAAGTCGTGGTAATAGCGCACCGCATAGCCCGCGAGCTGATCGAGCATCGGCGAGTTTTCCGGCGTCGCCTGCGGGGCGTAGCGGCTGATGAAGCCCCACAGCACGGATTTGTCCTCCGGGTTGCACACGCTGGCAAGGTTCAGCAGCAGGCCGAAGCTGATATTGACCTCTGGCTTCGGCGGGTTTCCGTTATGGATGTGCCAGACGGGGTTTTCCATCCGCTCCGGCTCGCCTTGAGAATGGTATTTCTCGAGGAAGGTCAGGTATTCATCTACCGCCTTCGGAATTACGTCAAAGTACAGGCGCTTGGCGCGCTGCGGCTGCTGAAACATGTAGAGCGCCAGCGATTCGGTGGGGGCGTAGGTGAGCCACTGCTCAATCGAGATGCCATTGCCCTTGGATTTCGAGATTTTCTCGCCTTTCTCGTCAAGGAAAAGCTCGTAATTGAACTGCTCCGGCGGGGTGCCGCCAAGCGTCTTGCAGATGGCGGAATAGAGCTTGCCGTTGACGAGGTGGTCCTTGCCATACATCTCGAAATCCACGCCCAGCGCGGCCCAGCGCATGCCGAAATCCGGCTTCCATTGCAGCTTGCAGTGTCCGCCGGTGACGGGGAGGGTTATCTCTTCGCCTTCCTCATCGTCGAACGTAATGGTGCCCGCTTCGGCATCCACCTTTTTCATCGGAACGTAAAGCACCTTGCCCGATTTGGGGGAGATGGGCAGGAAGGGGCTGTAGGTCTTCTGCCGCTCCTCGCCGAGGGTGGGGAGCATGATTTTCATGATGGCATCGAATCGCTTGAGCGCCGCGAGCAGAGCCGCATCAAACGCACCGCTGGTATAGAGATCCGTAGCGCTCTTGAACTCATACTCGAAGCCAAAGCGGTCAAGGAAGGCGCGCAGGCGGGCATTCATGTGATGGCCGTAGCTCTCATGGGTGCCGAAAGGATCGGGCACTTTCGTCAGCGGCATGTCCATGTAGCCGGCCAGCATTTCCGGCTGGGGGACGTTATCCGGCACCTTGCGCATGCCGTCCATGTCGTCGGAGATGCAAAAGAGTTTTGTCGGAATGTCGCTCATCTTCGTGAAGGCGTGACGCACCATGCTGGTGCGCGCCACCTCGCCGAACGTGCCGATATGTGGCAGGCCGGAGGGGCCATAGCCCGTCTCGAACAGCACATAACCTTTTTCCGGCGGCGCGTCTTTATAGCGGGCGACAAGTTTGGCGGCTTCCTGGAAGGGCCAGGCTTTCAGGCTGGAAGAGTCCATGCAGTTGACATCCTTCATCTATCACCGCCTGCTTATATCAAGCACGGTACAAGTACAATAACCAAGCAGTATGGAAAGGGCCGCAAAGCCACAGAATTGCCACCATTCGCGCCGAGTGTGACCAATTTATTAAGCTTTTATTTTTTTCCTTTGTCGCCCGCCTTGGCTTGTTATATCTCTAGGCGCTGTGAAAGCTTCCGATAATAAAATTGTCCGGTGCGAAAGAGTGTGTCCATGAAATCTTCGGTGAAACTGCCTCTTATTCTCAGCCTGTTTGGCGCGGCATTGGCCTTGCCGATGAGCAAGGCAGCCGCGCAGACCGTGTTCATGGTCCAATTGGGATCGTTCAAATCCTCGGACGAGGCGAAAACCCAATGGGACAAGCTTACCAAAACCTTTCCAGACCTGTTTCAACCGCTAACCTACGCACCGACCGAGGTCATGCTGCCGCCGGATGATTTCGTTTATCACCGCACGCAGGCGGGCCCCATTGCCACACGCGAAGAAGCGGATAACATTTGCGATCGCGTCGTAGCGGGTGGTTTTGAGTGCTACGTGGTGGAAACCGCCATGTTCACCGCCCCTTACAGCGAGGCGGATGCGCAGCCCACCAGCGAGGCCGCTCCGCAGCCGGTCGCGGAAGCGCAAAGCAGCTTCTTCGACAGCAATGCGGAGGAGGCGCAGCCAGAGCCGCAGAAAGCGCTGGAACAAGCCCTCGCTGAACCGGCTTCTGCCCCGGTTCCGGCTGCTGCTCCTATGCCTGAGCCAGCTCCGGCTACCCCGGTTCCCGCAACTCCACAAGCTGCTCCCGCTCCGATGGAAGTGGCGCAGGCTGCGCCTGCCGCTGCACCGGCTTCCTCCCAGTTGATGTCTGCTCCGGCCCCAGCGGGCTCGCCCTTTGGCACGGGGCCGAGCGTACCACAGGGCGGTATGCAGACCGCTCCAGTGGCCGTGGCTTCCACCCAGCCGCTGCCGCCTATGCAGAATGTGGCAGGCAGCCGCGCCGATGTCAGCGTAGCGGAAGCCATTCCCGTGCCCGTTTCCAACCTTGGCCAGCAGCCGTCCAAACCGTATGCCAGTGGTTTCCGTGGCACACCGAGCAGCTACAACCGCAACATGGCGCTGTGGGCAGAGATCGGCTATTTTGAGTCGCAACGTACGGCGCTTGGTTACTGGAACGTGCTGCGCCAGCGCGACAAGGCTATCCCCGGAGGCCTGCGCCTGCGCGTGACCCAGCCGTTTACGCAGAAGCACCTGGCGTCGAAAATGTCGCTGCGCGTAGGGCCGTTCTCCAATGTCAACGCCATCCGTCGCCTGTGCTCTTTCACCCGTCCGGAAAAGCTCGGCTGCCGCGCCATCCGCGATCTCGGCGGTTCCATCAACGCAAACGCCATGGGTGCCGCTTCCGGGCCAACCGGCCCCAGCGGCTATGCCGCTCGGCGGGCCGGTTTGCGTGGAGGCATGACGTACCACCGGACACCTTTCGCACCTGCCGCGACAGGCAACCAAACTGGCCGTGTATCGGACGGCATGTTCTGGATTCAGCTTGGCGCCTTCATGGCCCCGCAGGCCGCGCTCGACAAATGGTCCGAGCTGCAACTGCTGCACAAGGCGGAACTCGGCTCGCTCAATGAGCAGGTCTACACGCCGAACGGCAGCCGCAGCCTGTTCCGCCTGCGCGCCGGACCGTTCGCCCGCGCCGCCGAAGCGGTGGCCACCTGCGAGGCGCTCAAGCGCAAGGGCACGCTCTGCGTGGTGGTTTCCGAACGCTAAGGGGCCACGCCAGACGGCTTGAAAAACGAGGCGGCCCAAGCTACATCTGGGCCGTCAAAACCCACCTGTTTCGAGTCACCCATGCCGACTGAACAATCCCGAAATACCATGCCGCAGGACGAGGTCGCGCTCTCTCCGGAGGCGCAACTGGAGCAGGCCCTTCAGCAGGCCGCCGAGGCCATGGCCACCGCGCAGCCAGAGGATGGCGAAGCACCCCCGCCGGAGACCATCGGCATTGCGCCGCCCGCCGATGAGGAGTTGCAGCGCCAGGTCGCCGAGATGAAGGATCAGGTGCTGCGCACCATGGCGGAGATGGAGAACGTCCGCGCCCGCGCCCGCAAGGACGTGGAGGAATCTTCCAAATACGCTGTCACCGGCTTTGCACGCGACATCATCTCTGTGCTGGAAAATCTGTACCGCGCCGCGGCCAGCGTGCCGGAGCAGGCGCGCGCCGAATCGCCGCTGCTGAACACGCTGGGGCAGGGCATCGACATGACGCTTGCCGAGTTCATCAACGTGATGAGCCGCCACGGCATCAAGCGTATCGATCCGCTGCATCAGCCGTTTGACCATAACTTCCATCAGGCTGTCGCGCAGATTGAGAGTGCTGAGCACGCGCCCGGTACCGTGCTGCAGGTGATGCAGGCAGGCTACGTGCTGCACGACCGCCTGCTGCGCCCCGCGATGGTCGGCGTGGCGAAGGCGCCCGCGCAGGCCGCCGAGGCTCCGCAATCCGTCGATACGCAGGCGTAGGCGGCCATGCAGGCGGCGCGGCGCGTCCTCTCCCGGCTGCTCATTCCCCGCCCGGATCTGCCCTTCAGCCGCGAGGACGCCAATCGCTTCCTGCCGTGGATTATCGGCATCATGACCGTGCTGACCGCGCTGGCGCTTGCCGCGGGCCTTGCGCTGAACGACGTGATGGTGGCGCAGATCGCCGAGTTCGACCAGCGCTACCAGATCCATATCCCCTACGATAACGGCAAGGAAAAGCGCACCGCCCAGTCCCTCATGGAGACGCTGCCCAAGCAGCAGGGCATCACCCGTGTCGAGCTGATGAGCGAGGCTAAGGTATCTGCTCTGCTGGAGCCGTGGCTGGGTTCCAGCACGCCGGTGGACATGCTGCCCGTGCCGCTCATTATTGATGTATGGGTGAGTGCCGATGCGGTGGAAGGCGTCGCCGCGCAGGACGCGCTCTCGGCCCTCTCGGCGCAGTATCCGGATCTCATCGTGGAGCGCTTCGCCAGCTGGGTGGACAAGTTCAACGACACGGCGCGCAACATGCAGCGCGTCATCTACGGCGTCGCGCTGCTGATGCTGGTGGCGATGGTGGCGGTCATCATTCTGATTACGCGGGCCAGCGTGCAGCTGCATTTTGACATCGTGAAGCTGCTGCACCGCATGGGCGCGAAGGATCACTACATCTCTCGCCAGTTCCAGTGGAATGCCATCTGGCTCACCCTGAAAGGCGCACTGCCCGGCGCCGCGCTGGCGGCGCTGATCACGGCGGTATGCTTCCTGTTCATCAACCAGCTGGACGTCGCCAGCCCGATCGCCTCGCAAACCGGAGCATATGTGGCGCTGTTCCTCCTGCTGCCCGCCTTCCTCACGCTCTGCGTGGGCTTCTCCACCTACACGACCGTCCGTCACACCCTGCGTCGGATGCACTGATGCAGCGCTTGCCTGCTGTCATGCTGAACTTGTTTCAGCATCTATTCAAAAGACCCTGAAACAAATTCAGGGTGACAAAGGAAAGACCATGAACCTCGTTCTGCTCGACCGTGACGGCGTCATCAATGAAGATCTGCACCCCGGCGTGACCCGCCCGGAGGAATTCCGCCTGCTGCCCGGAGCGCTGGAGGCCATCGCCACCTTGACGCAGGCGGGCTTTCGCATTGCTGTGGTGACCAATCAATCCGCCATCGCCAAGGGGCTGACCACGGCGGCGACCGTGGACGCCATCCATCGCCGCCTGGCGGTGGAGGCCGAAGCGGCGGGCGGGCTGATCCAGCGCTTCTATGTCTGCCCCGATCATCCGGAGCGCCCCACGCCGCGCCGCAAGCCCGCGCCCGGCATGCTACTCGAAGCGCTGGCCGAATTCGGTGCCGAGGCCGCGCGCACGCCGTTTGTCGGCGATGATCTGCGCGATCTGCAGGCGGCGTATGCGGCGGGCTGTCCACGCATCCTCGTGAAAACCGGCAAAGGCGCGCGGGTGTTGGCCGAGGGCTTGCCAGAAGCGCTTTCGCCTGTCATGGTGGCGGCCGATCTGCGGGCGGCCGCCCGCCATATCCTTGAGCATTACCGCTGAGGCATGACGCGCTTTCACCGCTGGTTCCTTCTCTTTGGCGTGCTGTTCGCTGTCTGGGCGATCGGCCTGTTCCGCTTCATCGGCGAAATCCCCGGCCGGCCGCAGACCAACCCGGCCAGGACCGACGCCGTCGTGGTGCTCACCGGCGGTGATCAGCGCCTGCGCCGGGGGCTGGAGATTCTCAACGAAGGGCTGGCGAAGAAGCTGCTCATCTCCGGCGTCGGCAAGGGCGCCACGCTGCCCATGCTGCTGGCGCAATATCCGGGCGCCAGCCTTGGCAATATCACGCAGCCGGATGATGTCATCATCCTCGATGAAGTAGCCGATACCACCTTCACCAACGCCATCGAGACGCGCCGCTGGATGCAGAAAGAGGGCTACACCTCCCTGCGCGTGGTGACGGGTAATTACCACCTGCCGCGCAGCCTGCTCATCTTCGTGCATTACCTGCCCGACTGCCTCATCATCCCGGAGCCGGTCTTTCCCAAGGATTTCCAGCGCAATGACTGGTGGAACGCGCCCAACACCGCCCGTCTGCTGGTGACGGAATATACCAAGTTCCTCATCACCTGGGTGCAGCTCAAGATGAGGGCGGCATGAGCTGGCTGCGCTCGCTCCTGTTCAATCTGGCCCTAATTCTGTGGACGCTCATCATCGGGCTGTTCAGCCTGCCGGTGCTGGTGCTCTTCCGCGGCGCCATAGGGACGGTGGCGGATACCTGGTGCGAGGGCGTGCTGCGTCTGCTGCGCCTGTTCTGCGGCATCCGGCACCGGGTGGAGGGCGCCGAGCAGATTCAGCCCGGCGTCGTTTATGCCGCCAAGCACCAGTCAGCGTGGGAGACCATCGCGCTGTGGCGCATCCTGCATCGCCCGGTGTTTGTGTTGAAGAAGGAGCTGCTCTCCATCCCGGTGTTTGGCACCTATCTGAAGCGCGTGCCCCACGTGGCCATTGACCGCAAGGCGGGCAGCCAGGCCATGCGCCAGATCATCGAGCAGAGCCGCATGCACATCCTCGATGGCCGCAGCATCATCATCTTCCCCGAAGGCACGCGCACTGCGCCGGGCGAGACGCGCCCCTACAAGCAGGGTGTCGCCTCACTCTATGAGCATCTTTCAGCGACGGTGGTGCCGGTGGCGCTGAACGCCGGCCTGTTCTGGCGGCGCAACGCCTTCACCAAGCGCCCCGGCCTCATCACCGTGCGCCTGCTGCCGCCGATGCCCTCGGGGCTGGAGCGCGAGGCATTTCTGAAAACCCTGCAGGAAACCATCGAGCGCGAAAGTAAGGCGCTTTTATAACACTTCTCGTCGCCCTGAACTCGTTTCAGGGCCTTTTGCAAATAGATGCTGAAACGAGTTCAGTATGACGAAAAAGAAAGAATTTTATGCATCACCTCTCCGGCCTCACCCCCATTCTCGACCATTACGACGCCTATTTGCTGGACCTCTGGGGCGTCATCCATGACGGCAACGCGCTGTATCCCGGCGTGCAGGACACGCTCGCGAAAATGCATGCGCGGGGCAAGCGCATCATCTTTCTCTCCAACGCCCCCCGCCGCGCCGAGAAAGCACGCGTGCGGCTGCTGGAGCTGGGCATTCCCGCTGCCATCGCACGTGAGGTGGTGACCTCCGGTGAAGCGGCCTATCTTCAGCTCGCCAAGCGCGAGGAGGGGTGGACGCGCTATGCGTTCTGCGGCCCCGAGCGCGACCGTGATCTGCTGCAAGGGCTGCCGTACGATGCCGCGCCCCCGGAAGAAGCCGATTTCGTGCTGAATGTCGGTTTCACCGACGACAATGAGCCCGTCTCCTACTGGATGCCGCTGCTCGAAGCCGCCTATGCCCGCCGCCTGCCGATGATCTGCGCCAACCCGGACCGCATCGTGGTGCGCCTTTCGGGCGAAGTGCTGCCCTGCGCCGGGCAGCTGGCCGACGCCTATGAGGCCATGGGCGGCGAGGTGCGCTATTTCGGCAAGCCGTACGGGGAGGTCTATGCGCTGTGCTGCGAGCGCCTGACAGGTGTGCCGAAGGAGCGCATTCTCGCGGTCGGCGATTCGCTGGAGACGGATATTCTCGGCGCCAACCGTGCCGGAATCGCCAGCGCGCTGATTACCGGCGGCATCCTGAAGCCGCAGCTGTTCCCCGCAGTGGATGAAAAGCTCAGCGAGACGGCACTGGCGCAGCTATGTACTGAACACGACGCTATGCCTGATTATACGCTTCCGGCGCTGGTGCGTTGAGGGTTTTAAGTCTGTCATCCTGCGAGCCGAAGGCTGCGCAGGACCTTTCCCCGTATCGCGGGGAGATTCCGGGCACGCTGACGCGTCCCGGAATGACGGCAGCAGTCCTTAATCCAGCGCGCCGATGAACGGGAGTTCGCGGTAATAGTTCGCGTAGTCCAAACCATACCCCACCACGAAGCGGTCAGGGATGACGAAGCCGACATAATCGGCGTCCACGCCTTCGGCCACGCGCTTGCCGGGCTTTTCCATCAGCACGCAGATTTGCGTCTCCGTGGCGCCGCGCTCCAGCAGCAGGTTGCGTGCATATTGCAGCGTGCGGCCGGACTCGAGGATGTCGTCGACGATGAGCACCTGCTTGCCAGATACTTCCTCGCTCAAATCGCGCTGGATGGTGATGTTGTCGGCACCCGTCTTGTTCTTGCCGTAGCTGGCGAGCGTCATGAAATCGATCTGCGGCGCGCAGCCCACCGCGTGCAGCGCACGAACGAGGTCAGCGGAAAACACGAAGCTGCCCTTCAGCAGGGCGACAATCATGAAATCCTCGCCCAGCTTTTCCTTGATCTCGATGGCGAGGCGGTGAATGGTGCGGCCGATTTCCTCCACAGAATAGAGGATGGGCACCTGGTGCGGGGGGATGTAACCTTCGGGTTTGTCGGTCATTGGTCGGCGATGCTCAATTCCAGCGGGCTGCCGAGGCGAAGCACCATTGCTTCGGCCTGCGCTGCGCGGGGCGTCGCAAAATACTTCGCCGGGACACTGAAAGGCAAGGCCTGATCCTTCGGCAGCGGTTTGTCGCTGCCTTCCACCGGCACTTCCCGCAGAATTTCGCCATCCTTGCCGATCAGCGCGATATGCACGTCCGGCTGGCGGAAGGGCTTGTCCAGCGTGTTGACGATCTTACCCTCCACGGAGAAGCGGGGGCGCTGCTCGGTGCCGGTGCGCTTGAGGCGCAGATCGGCGAAGCTGATGCCGGACGTGTCCTGATAGCCCAGCGCGCCGTAAAGGCTGCGCGTTGCCGGGATAGTGCGGGCGATGGAATCGCGGAAAAACAGGAACGCCGTGCCGAGATTGAGCACCACCAGCGCCACGCACGCAGCGGCGATCATCACTTTCTGCGCGCGCCACGCATTGGCTGGAGCGGCCGCCGGCAGCGCGGCGGTGCTGCGCGTGAGGGCTGCATCCAGCGTTTCGAAATCGATGTCGGCCTCCGGCTCCGGCGTGGTTTCCTCCGCCGCAAACTGCCGCTCGAACGGCATGGGGATTTCATCGCCCAGCGCCATATCGAGGTTTGGCTCATACTCACGGGGAATCGGCTGCGGGCGGGGAGCGGGCGTCGCTTCCGTCTCCTCCCGCACGGGCGCGGGTTTCGGCGCGGGCGGGGGTGCCAGGCGCACGCCCTGTTCGTCATGCACGTCGCTCTGCAGGGCAAACCACTGATTGCCACATTTGGAGCAGCGCACATCGCGGCCTTCCCCAATCGCCTGGGGATTGACGCGGAAGCGGGAGGTGCAGGCCGGGCATGCCAGAAACATGCCCTTGTTCTAACATAAAGAAGCGTACCGACCACTAATTATTTGCAACCAACGGGGGGCTGAGATAGCTATGGTTGCAAATGGTTGTTTCACGAGGACAGCATGTCCGAGTCAGCCTTGAGCGCGCCTCATTGCGGAGCGCAGGAGGCGCGTAGCATCGAGGCAAACACAAACCCCTATGATCACCTGTTACAACCTCTCGCTGGAATACACGCCCGGTCACCGGGTGCTGAAGGACATCTCGCTGAAGGTGCCCAAGGGCTCGTTCCATTTCCTAACCGGGGCGAGCGGGGCGGGGAAATCCTCGCTGCTGAATTTGTTCGCGCTGACCATCCGGCCCTCCAGCGGGCGACTGAAATTGTTCGGGCAGGAAGTCACCAAGCTGGGCCATGACGCGCTGCCGCTGCTGCGCCGCAAGGTGGGCTCGGTGGTGCAGGATTTCCAGCTACTTGATCACCTCACCGTGGCGGAGAATATTGCGCTGCCGCAAAAAATTTCCGGCGAGGGTTTCGCCGATACGGACGCCAAGGTGACGGAGCTGCTTGACTGGATCGGCCTCTCGCCCTTCCGCGATGTGAAGCCGCCGCTGCTCTCCGGCGGCCAGAAGCAGCGCGTGGCCATCGCCCGCGCGGTCATCAACAACCCGCCGCTGCTGCTGGCCGACGAGCCGACCGGCAACCTCGATCCCAAGCTCTCCAAGCGGTTCATGTATTTGTTTGAAACGCTGAACAAGATGGGCACCACCATCATCCTCGCCACACATGATGAATCGCTTATCCGCGCCTTCGCCTATCCCGTCTTGCATTTGAAAGAAGGAAAGGTGATGCAGGAGCGAGGTGAGGGGGAGTAAAAGGCAGCCATGGGACGCGCTTGTTGTGGATTCGAGGACGACGACGAGGATTACCTGCCTCCGCCACAGGCAACGCCCACCCCTGCGCCGGTAAACGAGCAACCACCCATTCCCACACTGCCTACGGAAGGAGATCCCCATGCAACTGAAAGGTAAATCCGCCATCGTCACCGGCTCCACGAGTGGCATTGGGCTGGGCATCGCCCATGCGCTGGCCGATCAGGGCGTCAATATCATGCTGAATGGTTTTGGCGATGCGAAGGCCATTGAAGACATCAAGAAGGAAATCGCCGCCAAGGGCGTGAAGGTGGAATATTCCGCCGCCGACATCTCCAAGCCCGCCGAAATCAAGCTGATGGTGGCGGATGCGGAGAAGCTACTGGGATCGGTGGATATCCTCGTCAATAACGCGGGCATCCAGAATGTGCAGCCCATCTGGGACTTTGATGACGCGAAATGGGACCAGATCATCGCCATCAATCTCTCCGGCGCGTTTCATGCCATCAAAGCCGCGGCTCCCGGCATGATGCAGCGCAAATGGGGCCGCATCGTCAATATTGCGTCCGTGCATGGGCTGGTGGCCTCGGCCTATAAATCCGCCTATGTCTCGGCCAAGCACGGCATCGTGGGCCTCTCGCGCGCGGCGGCGGTGGATCTGGCGCCGTACGGCATCACGGCCAACGCCATCTGCCCCGGCTATGTCGACACCCCGCTCGTGCGCAAGCAGATTCCCGAGCAGATGAAAGCGCTGAATCTCTCGGAAAAAGAGGTGATTGAGAAGGTCATGCTCGATAAACACGCCATCAAGGAATTCGTCACCGTCGATAACATCGCCGAGACGGTCATCTTCCTCTGTGGCGATGCGGGTTCGAAAATCACCGGCATCGCCTTGCCCGTCGATGGCGGCTGGAGCGCGATGTAGAAGAATAGCCGTCATCCTGCGAGGCGAAGCCTGCGCAGGATCTTCTTCTTCACGCGAGGAGATTCCGGGCCCGCTGACGCGTCCCGGAATGACGTGAAGTAAAGGGAATGTCACCCCGCACTTGTTGCGGGGTCTCCCGCTGAGGACACGCCAGACCCCGGCGTGCGCCGGGGTGACAGTGAGACGTCATTGCGAGCGATAGCGAAGCAATCCAGCCGGTGCTTCTGGATTGCCGCGTCGCTGCGCTCCTCGCAATGACGAGGCCTCGGCGTCATGCTGATGCCCCGGTGCATGGCCCGCCTTTGACACATCTTATCCCCACTTCCACGAAAAATAACGGTTTCTTTTCCGCTGCCCCCTTATAGAATGCGGCGCGCTGCCTATATTCCGAGCATAGCAGGAGGAATCATGGCGCTGGCGCAACCGAAATACCGCATGAATGACGACATGGCCGCAGGCAAAACTCTCACGAAATCCGCACGCGAACTGTTCGGCATCGACCTCGACTGGCAGGTGCCGGTGCTGGCCGAGGCCGACGATCACGTGCCCGCCATCGACCCGCATTACCATTTCGACCCGGAAACCACCCGCGCCATCCTCGCCGGGTTCCTGCATAACCGCAAGGTGATGATCCACGGCCTGCATGGCACCGGCAAATCCTCGCATATCGAGCAGGTGGCCGCGCGCCTGAACTGGCCGCTGGTACGCATCAACCTCGACGGGCACGTGAGCCGCATCGATCTCATCGGGCGCGACATCATCACGCAGAAGGATGGCCAGCAGGTCACCGAATTCTTCGAAGGCATCCTGCCCTGGGCGATGCAGCGCACCATGGCGCTGGTGTTCGACGAATACGACGCCGCCCGCCCGGACGTGATGTTCGTCATCCAGCGCGTGCTGGAGGCGGAGGGCAAACTGACGCTGCTCGACCAGAACCGCGTGATTGCGCCAAGCGCAGGCTTCCGCCTGTTCGCCACCGCTAACACCATCGGTCTCGGCGATGCGACGGGCCTTTATCACGGCACCAACCCCATCAACCAGGGCCAGATGGATCGCTGGAACATCGTGGTGAACCTCGAGCACCCGACCGAGGAGCAGGAGGTGCGCATCGTGCTCGGCCACGTGCCGGAATTCGGCAAGGACGATGCCTCCCGCCAGATGGTGCGCCAGATGGTGATTCTGGCGGGCATGACGCGCCTTGGCTTCCAGAATGGCGACATCTCCACCCTCATGTCGCCCCGCACCATCATCAACTGGGCGCAGAACGTCATGATCTTCGGCAATCGCGACGAGGCCTTCCGCTACAGCTACCTCAACAAGTGCGACGACGCCGAAAAAGCCACCATCGCCGAGTATTACCAGCGCGTCTTCGACGTTGCGCTGCCGGAAATGGTCATGGCGGTGTGAGGGGGCAGGCCGTCATTCTGCGAGGCGAAGCCTGCGCAGAATCTCCCCGCGTAACGACAGAGATCCTGCGCTGCGCTTCGCGCCCACAGGATGACAGACAGGAGCGAGTAATATGTCCGGCGCCTCAATTCTGATTCTTCTCGTCCTCGCTTTCATCGCTTTCAAGGTCGTCAAGGGCGTGGTCGGCTTCATCTTCAAGATCGCCGTCCTCGGCGCCATGGTCGTCGCCTTCGTGATGTGGAAACAGGGCGGACTTTAGGTTGTCACCCCGCACTTGTTGCGGGGTCTTCCTCCACTGGCACCAGCAGCGTAAAGTGTAAATCCTTCCATTCTGGATTCATGCGCTCAATCGCATCGAATTTGAAGCTGCGCTTCCATTTCTTGATGATTTTCTCGCGGTGAATTGCGGCGTTGATGTCATCGGTAACCTCAAAATAAACCAGCTTGTCGACATTATACTGTTTGGTGAAGCCGTCGATTAGCTTGTGCTTGTGCTCATAGACGCGGCGCGTCAGATCATTCGTTACACCTGTATAGAAGACGGTATGGTGTGCGTTGGTAAGAATGTAAACGGCGTAGGTCATCGCGTATCGAGGGAGACCCCGCAACAAGTGCGGGGTGACAGGTAAGCTAAAGCCACTCCGGCAGCGAATCCCGTTCAATCAGGCTCTCATAATCCGGGCGGGGGCGCACCACGGCCCATTCGGTGCCGTAGACGAGGACTTCCGGAATCAGCAGACGGGCATTGTAGGTGCCGCTCATCACGGCCCCGTAAGCCCCGGCGGAGCGGAAGGCTACCAGATCGCCCGGCGCAAGCGGGGGTAGGGGGCGGTCGCTGGCGAAGATGTCGCCGGTTTCGCACACTGGGCCCACCACATCGGCAGGGGTGAGCGGGGCGTCGGTTTCGCGCACCGGCACGATATCGTGATGCGCGCTGTAGAGGGTGGGGCGGATGAGGTCGTTCATCGCGCCGTCGAGGATGACGAAACGGCGGCCCGCGCTTTCCTTCTCATAAATAACTTCCGTCACCAGGATGCCCGCATTGCCGACAATCAGGCGGCCCGGCTCGAACACATACTGCGCGTCGAATCCGTCGAAGACTTCCTGCACCATGGCGCCGTAGGCGGTGGGCATGGGCGGCGCGGTGCCATCGGCTTCGTAGGGGATGCCGAGACCGCCGCCGAGATCGATGACGCGGATGTCCAGCCCTTCCGCGCGCAACTCGGTCACCAGCTCGCGCACGCGGGTGAAGGCCTCGCGGAACGGATCGAGCTTGGTCAGCTGCGAGCCGATATGCACCGAGACGCCCTGCAACTCGATGTTCGGCAGAGCGGTGGCGCGGCGGAAGAAATCGCGCGCATCCTTCCACGCGATGCCGAATTTACTTTCCTTCTGGCCGGTGGAAATTTTCGCATGGGTATAGGGGATGACGTCCGGGTTAACGCGCAGCGCTACCGGGGCCTTGCGGCCCATATCACCGGCGACGCGATCCAGCAGATCCAGCTCGGGCAGGGATTCCACGTTGAACTGGAAGATGTCCTGCGAGAGCGCGTATTCCATCTCGCGCCGCGTCTTGCCGACGCCGGAGAACACAATCTGGTCGGCCCGCATGCCGGAGGCCAGCGCGAGGCGGATTTCGCCTTCCGACACCACGTCGCAGCCCGCGCCTTCGTGCGCCAGCGTGGCCAGCACGGCGCGGTTGGAGTTGGCCTTGGCGGCGTAGCAGATGAGCGGGTTCAGCGCACCTAAGCCCTCGCGAAACACATGGAAATGCCGCACCAGCGTGGCGCTGGAATAGCAATAGAACGGCGTGCCGACACGCGCGGCAAGGTCGGCGATGCGCACGCCCTCGGCGTAGAGTTCCCCGCTATAATAGTGGAAATGGTCCATTATTGCGGCCTGACAGGTTCACGCCCCACGGCGCGGTTGGACTCGGAGCGGCTCTCCGTCTTCACCTGCTCCGGATGCGTCAGCTTGCCCTTGACGCCGCAGGAGGTGAGGGTGAGCAGGGGGAGGAGGAACAAAAATGCCAAGCTGAGACGCAAACCAGGTAACCACTGAAAAAATCCCTCCCCCTGTTTACGGGGGGAGGTTAGGAGGGGGGCTGCCACGTGCTCTGAGCTAGCCGATGCGCTGTACCCCCCCCCCACCCCCCCCCCCCAAACAAGGGGGGGGGGGGGGGGGGGTATTCGGGGGGCCCGCCCCGCGGGGCGGGGGGGCGGGGGGGTGGCGCCCCCCCCCCCCCCCCGCGCGCCCGCCGCGCCCCCG
>DBAY01000036.1:33225-49885 GCA_002291925.1 Alphaproteobacteria bacterium UBA998
GGGTGGGGGGGGGAGGTTAGGAGGGGGGCTGCCACGTGCTCTGAGCTAGCCGATGCGCTGTACCCCCACCCCAACCCTCCCCCGTAAACAGGGGAGGGGGCTTTTCGTGCCAGCAAGCCTGCATCAACGCTCGATGCAGCTGAAACCTGAAACCTGAAACCTGGAACCTCACACCCCATACCGCTTCCTCGCTTCCATGATGGCTTCCTTTACCCGCGCCGGGGCGGTGCCGCCGAAGCTGGTGCGGCTGGCGACGGAATGTTCCACGCTCAGCACGGTGAATACATCCGCCGTGATGCGCGGCTCGGCCTGCTGCATCGCTTCCAGCGGCACCTCATGCAGCATGCAGCCGCGCGCTTCCGCCTCGCGCACGATGCGGCCGGTGATGTGGTGTGCCTCGCGGAACGGGATGCCAAGCGTGCGCACCAGCCAGTCGGCGAGGTCGGTGGCGGTGGAGAAACCCTGCGCCGCCGTCTCGCGCAGGCGCGCGGCATTCGCGGTGAAATCGCCCACCATGCCCGCCATCACCGGCAGACAGAGCTGCAGCGTTTCGGTGGCGTCGAAGACGGGTTCCTTGTCTTCCTGCATGTCCTTATTATAAGCCAGCGGCAGGGCTTTCATGGTGGTCAGCAGCGCGATGAGCGCGCCGTAGACGCGCCCGGTCTTGCCGCGCACCAGCTCGGCGGCGTCCGGGTTGCGCTTCTGCGGCATGATGGAGCTGCCGGTGGTGAAGGCTTCGGTGAACTTGACGAAGCTGAACGGCGCGCTCGACCACAGCACGAACTCCTCCGCCAGCCGTGAGAGATTCTGCGCGCAGATGGCACTGGCGCCGAGAAACTCCAGCGCGAAATCGCGCGATCCCACCGCATCCAGCGAGTTGCGCATGGGGCGCGTCAAGCCCAGCGTTTGCGCCGTTTTTTCGCGATCAAGCGGGAAAGACGTGCCCGCCAGTGCCGCCGCCCCTAGCGGTGATTCGCTCATGCGGGCGCGGGCATCGGCGAAGCGCGAGAGATCACGCCCAAACATTTCCACATACGCCATCAGGTGATGGCCGAGCGTCACGGGCTGCGCCGTTTGCAGATGCGTGAAGCCGGGCATGATGGTCTCGGCATGTTCTTCCGCGCGTGTCAGCAATGCGCTCATCAACGCTCGCAGCAAGGCCTCGTTGCGCGTGCAGGCCTGATGCACATACAGACGAAAATCTGTCGCCACCTGATCATTGCGCGAGCGGGCGGTGTGCAGCTTGCCCGCTACGTCGCCGATCAGCTCTTTCAGCCGGTGCTCCACATGCATGTGGATATCTTCCAGCTCCGTGCGCCACGCCATGTCGCCGCGCTCAATCTCCGCCCGGATGGTGTGCAGGCCCTGGGTAATCTGCGCCGCCTCGTCGCGGGTGAGAATGCCCTGCTCGGCCAGCATCGCCGCGTGGGCGAGGGAGCCTTCGATGTCCTGCGCGTAGAGTTTGCGGTCAACATCGATGGACGCATTGATGACCTGCATCCACTGATCCGGGGCGCGTTCATAATGCCCGCCCCACATGGGGTTGGCGGTATTCCGCTTGGCAGAATCACTGGAGTTTGTCATAAGGGCGTCATGAGGTCGGCTCACCGCCTGTTACATCGCAGAAACATCCGCCGCGCAAGGCTTTTCTTGGGGCTCGCCGCAGGGCTTCCCCTGCTGCTTTGCGGGGCTGGGGCCATGGCAGATACGGTGCGCTTCAGCACGCCGAAGCCAGTGGCCGCCATCAGCGTGCAGAAAGCGGAGACCCATGGCCCCGATACGCCCGAGAGCTGGCGGGGCAAGGTCGTAGTCCTGCATTTCTGGGCCACCTGGTGCACGCCCTGCGTGGAGGAGATGCCTGACATGAACCGCCTTGCCAAGCGGTACGCGGGCAATCGCGACGTGCTTATCGTGCCTGTTTCGCAGGACATGACGGGCTTTCTGACCATCAAGACCTTCTACCGCCGCCACGAACTCAGCGCCCTGCCGATGTACTGGGATGAGAAGGCCGCCGCCTTCAAGGCGCTGGGCCTGAATGCGCTGCCCACCACGTTGATTCTGGATCGCGACGGGCGCGTGACGGCGCAGATCCGCGGCCAGGCGGACTGGGATGAGAATGGCGAGGGCGAGATCGCCACGCTGATCGAGGAAGCGCTCGGCCAGCCATGATGCCTGCCGCCGTTCCTGCATTTCCGGCTATCCGAGAGGTGGCGTTTGGCTCATCCGATTATCAGCGCATCGTGGCCTTCCGCGAGAAATGGCTGCGCAAGCCCATGGGGCAGGTCTTCACGCCCGAACAGCTCGCGCCGGATGCGGACAGCGTGCATTATTTTTGCGAGGAGGCGGAGGAGATTGTCGGTTGCGTGCTGTTGCGGCAGGAATCCCTTACGCTGGTGCGATTGCGGCAGCTGGCGGTGCATCCCGAGTGGCGCGGCCGTGGGCTCGGCGCGCACCTGACGCGGCATTTTGAGCACGAAGCCCGCGCGAGGGGCGGCACCGATGCGATCCTCAGCGCGCGGGACTACGCGATTTCATTTTATGAAAAGCTTGGCTACGCCGTGGAAGGCGAAGGCTACCTCTCCGTCGGTATCCCGCACCATACGATGGTGAAGCGGCTGTAATCTTCCGTCATTGCCCGAGATCGCCGCAGGCGAGCTCTAGGGCAATCCATCCGGCCGTCGCCCTTGCGGGCTATGGCGCGACAAGCCCCTGCCACGCCGAAGCGCCCGCGCAGGCGGGTGGATTCCCCTAGAATTTCGCTGCACGAAATTCGGGGAATGACGAAGTTGGAAAGATTGTCACCCCGCACGTGGTACGCCGGGTCTCCTTGCCAGTGGGGGAGATCCTCGGGTCACGCCCGAGGATGACGACTTCCCCATGCATGTCACCCCGGCGCATGCCGGGGTCTGGTGGTTCCTCAGCGGGAGCCCACGCAATGAATGCGGGGTGACAGTTCATCGTCATTGCGAGCGCCAGCGACGCAATCCAGCGGGCGCATGGATTGCCACGTCGCTTGCGCTCCTCGCAATGACGGCTGAAAAAGCTGTCATTCCAGCGAAGGCTGGAATCCAGCGGACAGGTGAACTGGATTCCAGCCTGCGCTGGAATGACAGAAACTAAACCCCATGCTCCGGGTAATCTTCCAGCAATTCCTTGTACGCAATCGTGATACGCTTGAAGCGTTCCTCGGCGTCCTTGTCGCCGTGGTTCACGTCGGGGTGGTACTGCTTCACCAGCATCTTGTAGCGCTTCTTGATGTCCTTGTGCGAGGTGGGATGTTCCAGCTCCAGCTCCTCCAGCGCCTTGCGCAGCTTGCGGGGCAGGGGCGGGACGGCCTTGGTGCGCGTCTGCATCCCGGCGGCCATGAAGCGCGCAAGCGCGTCCTGCAACCGCTCGGGCGAGACCGCGCCATTGCCGCCCATGTACCAGGTGGGCCGGTGTCCAGTGACGGCCTCCTTCATGTAGGCCTCGATTTCCGCCTGGCTCATGCCCTCGAAATAGTTCCAGGATTTGTTGTAGTCCCGCACATGGTCGAGGCAGAACCATTGGTATTCCGGCTTTTCCCCGCGCGTTTTCGGCGCGCGGTAATCGCCGCTTTCCCGGCAACCCGGCGTAGCACAGGGCTGACCGGAGGGTTGGGGTTCTTCCATTTTCCTGCGGCGTGGCATAGATGGAATATGCGCATCCAAGGAGGGCGCGGCAAGTATGGACATGACGGAAACCACCCAAGCCCGCATGGAAAAGGCCCTGACGGCGGCGTTTGCGCCCACCCGCCTGCGCCTCATCAATGACTCCGCCAAACATGCGGGCCACGCCGGCCACGCGGAGGAGAGCCATTTCCGTGTGGAGATTGAATCCGCCGCCTTTACCGGCAAGTCCCGCGTCGAGCGCCACCGCATGGTCTACGCCGCCGTGCAGGACGCCTTCGCTGGCGGGCTTCACGCGCTGCAGGTGAAGGCGATGGCGCCGGGGGAGGGGTGATTGGTATTCAGTAGTTGGTATTCGGTATTTGGTGATTTTCTTCGTCATTCCGAACGACAAGCGGGAGGCATCTTTATACAGGCTGCTTACCCGAGAGTATCCCTGTATAAAGATTCCTCACATGCGTTTGGAATGACACCATTCCACTGAATACCGAATACCAACTACCAAATACCACCAAAACCCCCTCCAATTTACAATCCCCCTCAATCCTGTATGGTGCGCCGCATGAAAGAGCATTCCACGGACACGATCATCATCGGCGGCGGGCTGGTGGGTGCGGCGATGGCTGTGGCGCTGGCGCAGCGCGGGGTTTCCGCGCATGTGCTGGAGCGCGGCGAGCGCCAGACGGTCTACCAGCCTCGGCAGGACGGGCGGGTGAGCGCCATTTCGCATGCCTCGGTGCGCGTGTTCAGGCATCTGGGCGTGTGGGAGCGGCTGGCCCCGGAAGCCGAGCCCATTCTCGATATCCGCGTCGCCGACCAGGGATCGCGTGCGCATGTGCATTTTGATCACCGCGCCGTCGGCGATGCACCGTTTGGCTACATGATCCCCAACCCCCTCATCCGGCAGGCCTTGCAGGAGGCCATGGAGGCGCAGGCGCGCGTGCAGGTGCAGTACGGCGCGCAGGTGGAGCAGCTCGACGCCAACCCTTACCGCGCTCGCGTCACCCTCACCGATGGCACAGCCAGCGAGGCTGCGCTGCTGATGGTGGCGGACGGGCGCCATTCCGCCATGCGCGACAAACTCGGCATCCCCGCCCGCATTCTCGATTATGGCCAGACCGCGATGGTCTGCGTCATCCGGCATGAGCAGCCGCATCGCGGCGTGGCGGTGGAGTTGTTCCAGCCCGCCGGGCCGCTCGCCATCCTGCCGATGACCGACAGCCGCTCCTGCATCGTGTGGACGGAATCCACCGCGCAGGCCGACGCCATCATGCAGCTGCCGCCGGAAGCTTTCACCGCCCAACTGGCCGACGCGCTCGGCGGCTATCTCGGCGGCATCACGCTGCTGGGCGCGCCGCATGCCTATCCGCTGCATCTGGTGAAGGCCAAGCGCTACATCGCCGAGCGCACCGCCCTCATCGGCGATGCGGCGCATGGCATCCACCCCATCGCCGGGCAGGGGGTGAATCTCGGCTACCGCGACGTGGCGGTGATGGCCGACCTCATCGAGGATGCCCGCGCGCTGGGGCAGGATCTGGGCAGCTTCACCCTGCTCGAGCATTACCAGCGCTGGCGGCGCTTTGATGCCTCTGCCATGACGGCCACGACGGACCTGCTCAACCGGCTGTTCTCCAATAATCTTCCGCCCATCCGCCTGGCCCGGCGGGCGGGGCTCGCGGCATTTGACCGCTTGACCCCGGTGAAACACTGGTTCATGAAAAGCGCCATGGGACTGCAGGGTGATCTGCCGCGCATGTTGCAGGCAGACCCGCCCGCGGGGATTCCTTCGCGGGCGGCGTGATTTTTTCACATTTGGCCCTGACAATTCTTATGATAAAACGCATGGTTATGGACATCGAAGACGACGAGGCCACCACCGAGTTCGCGCAAGTGTTCACCCGCACGACCCATGCGGTGAAGGTGACGGCGCTGCCGATGTACCTCGCCGAGCAGTCCGACCCGGAGGAGAATCATTACGTCTGGGCCTACACGATTTTTATTGAAAATCTGGGAGATAGGACGGTGCAGCTCCTCAATCGCACGTGGCATATCACCGACGCTACCGGCCAGCAGCAGACTGTGCACGGCCCCGGCGTGGTGGGCGAGCAGCCCGTGCTGGAGCCCGGCATGTCCTTCCATTACACCAGCGGCACGGCGCTCCATACGCCCTCCGGCCTGATGTACGGCGTGTACGAGATGGAAGATAAGGATTCCCGTCAGCATTTCGAGGTCGCCATCCCGGCCTTCTCGCTCGACAGCCCGGAAGCCCTCCAGCGCGCCAATTAATGCGGGTTTGCGCCGTTTTTGTCATGGAGCTGTAACATTTTCCGGGTAGGATAGGCGCATGGGAATGTCAGCAGGAGCAATGCAATTTGCCATGGGCGGCGGGGGCGGCGGAGGCTCCATCGCGGGTGGCTCCGAGGGTGGTTTTTCCCAGCATATCGAGACGGCTCCCTTGCTGGCATTTATTCTTCCGCATGGGCATCAAAGTATCTTGACAGCCCAGCGTGGCGGATTGTTTGATGCCCAAATGCCCGGCCTGTTTGGCGGCAACCTGTTTGAACCGCGCGCCAAGGGGCTTTTTGCCGACCTCAAGCAGCGCCTCAGCGGCCCGATGACAAACGGTGCGCCGGAAATCGGCCCGATGTCCTATGGCGAACCGATGGTTTCCAACGCGTCTTTCGCTGATCTGGGCGGTATCGCCCCCTCGATTCCGCGCGGCGATATGGGCGGCGGCCACAGCATCGAAATCTAGGCGTTTTCCCTGTTGACCTTGCACCGTAAGACCGCTAGTAAGACTTTCCTTTGAAATTCAGCTTTGATTGGATGCGTTATGTCCAGAACCTGCGATTTGCTCGGCACGGGCGTTCAGTACGGAAACAAGGTTTCCCACTCCAACCGCAAGACCCGCCGCCGCTTTGAGCCGAACATTCAGCCCGTCTCGCTCATCAGCGACGCGCTGGGCGTGACGGTTCGCCTGAACCTTTCCGCCGCCACCGTGCGCACCGTGGAACATAATGGCGGCCTCGACAGCTTCCTGCTCACCACCTCGGCCACCAAGCTGACCGAAGAGGGTGCCCGCCTCAAGCGCCGCGTCAAGCGCGCCATGGCGAAGAAGGAAGAAAAGCAAGCCGCTTAATTTGTCCATTATGGGACATGATCAAAAAAGCCGCCTCCGGGCGGCTTTTTTGTTGGGTTGTGGTGGAGGTAAGGAATAGTCGTCGCCCTGAACTCGCTTCAGGGCCTATTCCTGAAAGATGCTGAAACGCATTCAGCATGACGAAGAATACCCCCCTCCCCAGTAGGGGGAGGGTTGGGGTGGGGGCATTGGACGCTCCGTCGTATCCTCACGCCCCCCCTCCCAGCCTCCCCCCTACAGGGGGAGGGGTTTGTCTCCTTCTCCCCCTCAAGGGGAGAAGGTTACTTCTCAAACAGCTTCACCAGCTCCCGCGCCATCGTTTCGCCGAGGCGCGTAATGTCCGACAAGGTCACCGAACGCGCATAATACCGCCCGACATCGTGGCCGATGCCGATGGCGAGCAGTTCCACGTTCTCCTCGCTCTGAATGTGGGCGATGACGTCGCGGAGATGCCGGTCGAGATAGCCGGGGTAATTGGCGGAAAGCGTGGCGTCGTCCACCGGTGCACCGTCGGAGATGACCATGAGGATGCGCCGCGCCTCGGGGCGGGCGAGCAGGCGCGAATAGGCCCAGAGCAGCGCCTCGCCGTCGATGTTCTCCTTCAGTAGCCCTTCCTTCAGCATCAGGCCGAGATTGCGGCGGGCACGCACCAGCGGCTGATCCGCCGATTTATAGATGATATGCCGCAGGTCGTTCAGCCGCCCCGGCTTTGGCGGGCGGCCGTCTTTCACCCACGCCTTGTAGCTGTGGCCGCCTTTCCAGTCGCGCGTCGTGAAGCCGAGAATTTCCACCTTCACCCCGGCGCGCTCCAGCGAACGCGCCAGAATATCTGCCGACAGCGCCGCGATGGTGATGGGTCGCCCGCGCATGGAGCCAGAATTATCCATCAGCAGCGTGATGACGGTGTCCTTGAACGGCGCTTCCTTCTCCTGCTTGTAAATCTGCCGGTAGGCGGGGTTGGAGACCACGCGGGCGAGGCGCGCCGTGTTGATGAGGCCTTCCTCCAGATCGAACTCCCAGCTGCGCTGCTGCCGCGCCAGCAACAGCCGCTGCAGCTGCGCCGAGAGCCGCGCGAAAGTGCCGCGCACCTGGGCCAGTTTCTGATCCAGCTGCGCCCGCAGACGCGCCAGTTCTTCCGGGCTGGCGAGGCGGTGGGCGGGAATGGCCTCGTCATAGCGCTCGGTATAGATTTTGTAAGGCTGGTCGCCCGCATAAAAGGTGCGCGGGTCCAGCTGAGGCGTGGCGAGGCCGGTGCGGCTTTCGCGCTGTTTGCGCCCGGCGGTTTCCTCGCCGCGCTCGCCCATGCTGGGGGATTCCTGCTCGCCCTCGTCGCCGCTGCCGGGCTGGTCGTCCGTCTGCTCCTGCCCGCCGACAGCACCCAGGCTTTCCGTCTCGTTCTGCTCGTCCAGCGTTTCAGAATCCACTGCCTCGGCGGAATCGATGGCGGAGGCGTCGCCTTCGCCGGGCGCGTCCTCGCCGGTGGCAAGCTGCTTCAGCAAGGTGCGGATGGCCTTGGCGTATTGCTGCTGGTCGTCCAGCCGGTCTTTCAGCGAGGCCAGCGTATCTCCCGCGCTCTTACGCACGAAGGGCTCCCACAGGCGCACCAGACGCTCCAGCGCGGCGGGGGGCGGAGTCCCCGTGATTTCCTCGCGGGCGAGCACTGCCAGAATATCAGCCAGCGGCGGGTCGGCGCGCTCGGAGAGGCGCCCGTAGCCCTGCGCGTCGCAATAGCGCTCCAGCCGTTGATCGAGGTTCTTGCGCACGCCCGCGTAATCGCGCCCGCCCAGCATGGCGACGCGCATCTGCTCCAGCGCATCGAAGATGGCGGATTGCTTGTCTCCCGCCGGGCGCTCGCGGGTGTGCAGCTTGGGGTTATGGTAGCGCCGCGCCAGCGCCGCGAGGTCCAGCTCGCCGCGCAGCTGCGTCATCTCGTGCGCCTGCCGCGTGGGCTGTGGCTTGCTCATGCGCACGGTTGCGTTATGCCCGAGTCCTGCCTGCGCGCCGCCCGATTGCAGCGAGACGTTCATCCGCCGATCCCGCGCCAGCGCCCGCGCCACGCCGGAAAGCGCGGTCTCAAGCGGGCCGGTGGGATCGGGGGTGGGATTTTTCATTGTCATGCTGAACTTGTTTCAGCATCTATAAACCCAAAAGATACAAAGGAGAAAGCGTGAAAAAGGCCCTGAAACAAGTTCAGGGCGACAAAAAGTGTCATGCTGAACTTGTTTCAGCATCTTTCACAATCTGCCCGCAAATCCGCGGGTACAGGTCATGCCAGTAAGGATTGAATTGGGAAATGAGATTGAGCTTCCATTGTCGATGCCACCGCTTAAGCTGCTTTTCGCGAGAGATGGCGGCATACATGTCGTCAGCAATCTCGTAGTAAACAAGCTGGTCAAGGTGATACGTTTTGGTGAAGCCCTCCACGAGCTTTTCTTTATGTTCCCATACCCGTCGAATGAGGTTATTCGTCACGCCAATGTAGAGCGTCCCCTCGGGTTTGTTGGTGAGGATATAAACGTAGCCGGTCTTCATAATGGTTGTTAAAGGCCCTGAAACAAGTTCAGGGCGACAGTATCTTTTTTCCTTGTCATGCTGAACTTGTTTCAGCATCTATTCAAAATACTTTATCCATCCGCCGGAAGCGGGTCGCGATACCGTATGTCGCGCACGGGGTAGGGGAATTCAATGCCCCCGCTGCGGAAACGGTCCCAGATATCGAGCAGGATGTCGCTGGTGATGTTGCCGATGCCGTTCACCGGGTCATCAATCCAGGCGCGCAACTCCAGCCGCACGGAGGAATCCTCGATGGCCATCATCAGCGCGTTGGGGGCGGGGTTCTTCAGCACGCGCGGATGGGCGGCGGCGGCGTCTTTCATGAGTTGCAGCGCTTTACGCAGGTCGCTGTCGAAGGAGACGCCGACCTCGATCTTGATGCGCACATCGTTGCTGGAATAGCTCCAGTTCTCCACCTTCTCGGTGATGAGCAGCTCGTTGGGGATGAGGTGCTCCTTGCCGTCGCGCGTGATGACGGAGACGCAGCGCGCGCCCAGCGTATTCACCCAGCCATAGGTCTGCGTGTCGTGGATGAAGATGATGTCACCCGGCTTGATGGAGCGGTCGAGCAGCAGGATGATGCCGCTGATGAAGTTGGAGACCACCTTCTGCAAGCCGAAGCCGAGGCCGACACCGAGCGCCCCGGAGAACACCGCGAGCGAGGTGAGGTCGATGCCCAGCGTGTTCAATGCAATGACGAAGGCGATAACCAGCAAAGTCACACGCAATGTTTTCGAGAGCAGCACGCGCAGCGAGGGGGTGAGGGAGGTAAGCCCTTGCACCTGCTGCTCGGCCACACGGGCTGCCAGCCCGGCCAGCCACAGCATGCCCACCAGCGTCAGCAGCGCCTTGAAAATGAGCAGCAGCGTGATACGGCTTTTGCCAAGCGTGAAGCCCACCGCGTCGAGCTGGTCAATGGCCGGGTCGAGCAGGCCGAGGATATCCAGCGCCGCGATGCTCCAGATGATCAGCGCCACCAGCCGCGCCAGCCGCCGTTGCCGCACAAAGGCGGTGATGAAGCGGATGCCCACCCAGACGGCGGTCAGCGTGGTGGCGATGGAGAGCAGCCGCACGCCCGGCGCATGCACGGCGGCCACGGCCATCGCCAGCCACAGGAAGAACAGGCTGCACAGCGGGAACAGCACGGCGCGCAGGCCCTGTAGCGCCGGGTCGAACCAGCGGTGATGATAGCGCTGCGCCAGTGCCCGCACCGGCGGCGCCAACGGGCGGCGCAGCAGCATGCCGAAGATGAAGGCGGCGATCAGCAGGCCACATTGCAGCAACGTGGCGTAGGTGAAAACGTTGGATTGCACCCAGTCCCATGCGAACTGGGCGGCGTCCGTGAGGCTTTCCGGCAGATTGAAGCCTTGCATGGGACGCGGCATTACCGGGTGCTAAGGGCCGGGGCGGCGGCGAGAAAGGGCCGGGCTGTGCGCTGGCTGCCTTGCCGCGCGTGGCGCATGCCGGTGATCGCGGCGGCCAATTTGCGGCGTTTGTCGGTTTCCCGCAGCAGGATATGGCCCAGATCAGCGGCCATCGCCAGCACGTCGAACACAATCAGGGAAGGCACGGCCCAGCCATGCTGCCGCCAGTGCTGGAGGCGGTTGCGATAGAGGTGATAGCGCCGCTCCGCTGCACGGTTGGTTGCGCTGCGCTGGCGCGGCATGGCGGCGTTGCGGCGCTCGGTGAGCGGGTGCTGCAGCACGGCCGAGCGCACCACGAGAATCCGGTAGCCGCAGCGGATGACGCGCAGGCAGAAATCGCGGCCGATTTCCTCGCTTTCCATGCGCTCGTCCATCAGCCCGACCCGCTCCAGCATGTCGCGGCGGATGAGGCTGCCGGAGGCGAGGACGCACATTGTGTCATCCAGCACGGCGCGCGAGCCGAAGCCGGTGCGGCGGAAGCCGAAGCTGCCCCAGCGGCGCAGGTATTTCGGCGCCGGACCGCTCGGGGATGTGTGCAGCGACGGGGCCAGAATGCCCACGGCGGAGGGCGCGCGGTATTCCTGATAGCTCTCCAGCATTTCCGCCACCATGTCCGGGGCGGGCAGGCTGTTGTGATTCATGACCAGCACCCAGTCCGCGCCCTGCCGCAGGGCCTGACGCATGCCGGCATTTTGGGCCATGGCGAGGTTGTGCGTGCCTTGGCGAATCAGGTGTGTCTGTGCTGGATGTTCCTCAACCCATTGTTCTAGAGAAGAAATTCCCTCCCCTTGCGAGGAACGATCCACGAGGACAAGATGCTGGGTCTGCTGAAGCAAACGCTCCAGAACCGGCAGGAGGGAAGGCCCGCTCTCCTGCGTCACCAGTACTGCGCAGACCTTGGGAGGGTTGCCAGGCAGGGTGCGGGGGGAGCGTAGGGCGCTATGGAACATGCTGCCTTTACGAAAAACTAACTATTTCAATCTCTTTACCATAAGCTCCCGGACGTGGCAAACCAAAGCATTAGGGCTGGATTTATTTTATTTGGCCGCTATACTCCCGCGCTTCATAGCGGGTTACAGTAAAAAAAATCCGCGTTAAGTGGATATAAGGAGTGTACCATGGCAGTACCCAAGAGAAAGACCAGCAAATCCGTGCGCAACATGCGTCGTTCGCATCATGCGCTCGAAGGCACCAACGTGGTGGAGGACAAGACCACGGGCGAACTGAAGCGCCCGCACCACGTCTCGCCGGACGGCTACTACAAGGGCCGCAAGGTGACCGACGCCAAGGTCAACGCGTAATTTCCTCACAACCCAACGGTTACGTGCATGAGCGAGGATTCGCGCTCGGCCAGCCTTCCGCTGGCCCTCGACGCCATGGGCGGTGACCTTGCCCCCGGTGCCGTGGTGCACGGGGCGGCACGGGCCCTGCGGGAGAATCCTTCGCTCCGCTTCCTCTTCTTCGGCGACGAAGCCCAGATCCGACCGCTGATGGACAAGGAGCCGACGCTCGGCCCGGTCAGCGAGGTTGTGCATACCACCGAGAAAGTCGGCTCGGCCGATATGCCGTCCGTCGCGCTGCGCAAGGCGACCAAATCTAGCATGCGCCTCGCCATCGACGCCGTGAAGGAAGGGCGTGCCTCCGCCGTTGTTTCCTCCGGCAATACCGGCGCGCTGATGGCCATGGCGAAGCTGGTGTTCCGTACGCTGCCCGGCATCTCGCGCCCGGCCATCATCGGCATCATGCCCAACAAGCATGGTGACCTGGTGATGCTAGATATGGGCGCCAACGCGCAGAACAGCCCGCAGGACCTCTATGAATTCGCCTTGATGGGCAACGCTTATGCGCGCGCCATCCTCGGCCGCAAGGAGCCGGCCATCGGCCTGCTCAACATCGGATCCGAGGAAATCAAGGGCCATGAGGAACTGCGCGAGGCCGCGCAACTCATCAAGAACTCGCCGGTGAAGCATAACTTCGTTGGCTTCTGCGAGGGCAACGACATCTGCAACGGCAAGTTGGACGTCATCGTCACCGACGGCTTCACCGGCAACATCGCGCTGAAGACGGCCGAGGGCACCTCGCATTTCATGTACACGCAGATCAAGAACGCGGTGAGCAGCTCGATCTTCTCCAAGATCGGCTACCTGCTGGCCCGCCCCGGCTTCAAGCAGATGAAGAACACGCTGGACCCCCGCCGTTTCAACGGCGCCATGCTCATCGGCCTGAACGGCGTGGCCATCAAGAGCCACGGCGGCTCAGACGAGATCGGCTTCGCCAGCGCCATCCGCGTGGCACAGCGCGCCGTGACGAGCAAAATGAATGAGCGCATCATCGAAGAGTTGACCCTTGCCGGGCAAAATGAGTACGAAGGGGACACAGCAACCCCTGAACCGGTGGCCCATCCCTCATGACTTCTGCCGTCGTTGCCGGTTGCGGCAGCTATCTTCCCTCACGCATCGTCTCCAACGCCGAACTTCCCGCCTCGCTTGAAACGAGTGATGCATGGATTCGCGAGCGCACCGGCATCACACAGCGCCACATCGCCGCCGAGGGCGAGCACACCTCCGACATGGCCGCTAGGGCAGGCATCGACGCCCTGAAGAACGCCGGCATCGCGCCCGAGCAGGTCGACACCGTTCTGCTCGCCACCTCCACGCCGGATTACACCTTCCCCGCCGCCGCCACGCTGGTGCAGCAGAAGATCGGCTGCGGCCACGCCGCCGCGATGGATGTCAACGGCGCCTGCTCCGGCTTCGTTTACGCCATGTCGCTCGCCAACGCGCTCATCCGCTCTGGCCAAAGTAAAACGGTGCTGGTCATCGGCGCGGAGACCATGAGCCGCGTGGTGGACTGGACGGATCGCGGCATCTGCATCCTGTTCGGCGATGGGGCCGGGGCGCTGGTACTCACCGCGTCCAACGAGCCGCGCGGCGTGCTGGGCGCGGAGATGTTCTCCGACGGCACGCTGGTGGATCTGCTGAAAACCACCGGTGGCATCTCCGCCACGCAGACGGCGGGCTTCCTGCAGATGCAGGGCAAGGAAGTGTTCCGCCACGCCGTCTCGAAAATGAGCGAATCTTCCGCGCGGCTGCTCGGCGCGCATGGCATCTATCCCGCGCAGGTGGACTGGGTGGTGCCGCACCAGGCGAACGCGCGCATTCTGAATGCGTGCATGGAGAAGCTCGGCCTCGATGCGTCGCGGTTGGTGATGACCGTCGACCGTCACGCGAACACCTCCGCCGCGTCTATTCCGCTGGCCCTCGCCACTGCGTGCCGTGAAGGGAAAATTAACAAAGATGATCTTGTGCTTCTCACCGCGCTTGGCGCTGGACTTACGTGGGGAAGCTGTATTATAAGATGGTGATTACAAACCAAGAATAAGAAGAAAGGTTGCCCACCCCATGTCGAACGATACCATCACCCGCGCCCATCTCGGCAACTCCGTCTACCGTGAGATCGGCCTGTCGCTCACCGAGTCCATGCAACTGGTGGATGCGGTGTTCGAGGAAGTCTCCCTCGCGCTCGAAGAAGGTGACTCCGTGAAGCTTTCCTCCTTCGGCACCTTCTCGCTGCGCAAGAAAAACGCGCGCGTCGGCCGCAACCCGAAAACGGGCGTGGAAGTGCCGATTGACCCGCGCACGGTGTTGTCCTTCAATCCGTCCAACCTGCTCAAGCAGCAGGTGAACGAGAATCTGGGCGGCCACACCCCGCAGCAGAAAAAAGTCGCCAACGCTGGGTAGTTGAATGGAGGAGCGGATGTCTGTCACGGAGAACACGATGACTGACGAGGCTCCCATCGACATCCCCACCGACGGGGGAAAATCCCGCACCGCGATGAAGACCATCAGCGAGGTGGCCGACATCCTCGAACTGCCCACCCACGTACTGCGTTTCTGGGAGACGAAATTTCCGCAGGTGCAGCCGCTGAAGCGTGCGGGCGGGCGGCGCTTCTACCGCAACGAGGACATCGAGGCGCTGTTCCTCATCAAGGACCTGCTCCACGCGCGCGGCTTCACCATCAAAGGGGCCACGAAAGTGCTGCCCGACATGCTGCGCGCCCGCCGCGCCGGGGAAGCCCTGCCCGCTGTGCAAGACGACTACGCCATCACCCTCCCCGAAGGCGTCCTCATCGAGCCCCCCGCCGACCCCATGCCCATCTCCCACCGCCACGCCCTGCTCGCCCTGAAGCAGGAACTGGAGTCGATCCGCGGGTTGTTGGATTAATACGTAAGCTGTCATGCTGAACTCGTTTCAGCATCTTTCAGTAATAGGCCTTGAACTTGTTTCAGGGCGACAATTTCTTTGCCGTCATTCCGGGACGCGCAGCGTGCCCGGAATCTCTACGCGTACGAGGGAGATCCTGCGCAGCCCTTCAGGCTCGCAGGATGACGGTAGTTAGTATTATCACCCCGCACTTGTTGCGGGCCTCCTCGCGTAACAGGTAAGCCCCGCATACTAAGTACGAGGTGACAGCTACCTCGTCATTGCGAGCGACAGCGAAGCAATCCAGCAGCCGGCCTGTGGATTGCCACGTCGCTTGCGCTCCTCGCAAGACGACACGAAGGCACACCAAATCATACTTACCTCTCTGAACTCAGCCATTAATCTCCCGTAAAGATAGCGCACGCTTCCTTGCGCCTTCCGCACATTGGCCTATGTAATCAGGGCAACCCTTTCTGGAGCCTTCCCATGATCCCCGCCCACGGCTATGCGGCGCAGAGCGCTGAGTCACCGCTGTCTCACTTCGCGTTCGAGCGGCGCGCGGTGGGGGCGCGGGATGTGATGATCGACATCCTCTATTGCGGCGTCTGCCATTCGGATCTGCACACGGTGAAAAGCGAGTGGGCAGGCACGGTCTATCCCTGCATCCCCGGCCACGAGATTGTCGGTCGCGTCGTGCAGGCGGGCGGGCAGGTGACCAACTTCCGCGAGGGCGACCTCGTCGGCGTCGGCTGCATGGTGGATTCCTGCCAGCATTGCACGCCGTGCGGGGAGGGGCTGGAGCAATATTGCGAGAACGGCTTCACCGGCACCTATAACGGCACCGAGAAGGAAACCGGCCGCACCACCTATGGCGGCTATGCCGATCGCATCGTGGTGGCGGAGAAATTCGTGCTACGCATCCCCGACAATCTCGATCCCGCCGCCGCGGCGCCGCTGCTCTGCGCGGGCATCACCACGTACTCGCCGCTGCGCCACTGGAAGGTGGGCAAGGGGCAGAAAGTCGGCATCGTGGGTCTTGGCGGCCTCGGCCATATGGGCGTGAAGCTGGCCCACGCGATGGGCGCGCGTGTGGTGCTGTTCACCACCTCGCCCGGCAAGGAGGCCGATGCGAAGCGCCTCGGGGCGGCGGAGGTGGTGCTCTCGAAGGATGCCGAGGCGATGGCGAAGCATCTCGGCAGCTTCCACTTCATCCTCGACACCGTGGCGGCGGCGCATAACCTCGATGCGTATCTGGAACTGCTGCGCACCAACGGCACCCTGACGCTGGTCGGCGCGCCCGCCACGCCGCACCCGTCGCCCACCGTGTTCAACCTCATCATGGGTCGCCGCACGCTCGCCGGCTCCCTCATCGGCGGCATCGCGGAGACGCAGGAAATGCTCGATTTCTGCGGCGAGCACGGCATCACCTCGGAAGTGGAACTCATCCCCATCCAGCAGATCAACGAAGCCTACACCCGCATGCTGAAAAGCGACGTCAAATACCGCTTCGTGATTGATATGGCCTCGCTGAAACAGGAGCTGGCGGCGTAGAGATACTGTCACCCTGAACTTGTTTCAGGGTCTATAGAAAAGATGCTGAAACGCGTTCAGCATGACAGGAGGTGATGCCCGCTTTCGCAGGAATGACAAGGCGAAGAATAAATATAAAGAAATGGTCGGGGCGACTGGATTCG
>DBAY01000010.1 GCA_002291925.1 Alphaproteobacteria bacterium UBA998
GGGGAGGGCTGGGGTGGGGGCATAAGGGTACGCTAGACTTCGCTTCCGCCCCCCTCCCAGCCTCCCCCCTACTGGGGGAGGGGAAGGAAAGGTAGAATTTCTGCGTGCCTTCTTCCTTGTAGAAGCTCTTGCCTTGCGCCGCTTTCAGGATGGGCGGCACGGAGAGACCCGCTTCCACGCAGGCCTGGGCGAGCAGGTCGGCGCCGTAGGCCTTGCCTTTCACGGAGAGGCGGTCGATCAGCTCGAAGGGGCCGTATTTCCAGTTATAGCCAAGGCGCATGGCCTCATCGATGCCGAGGATGTCATCCGAGATTTCCGGCACCAGCGAGGCGGTGTAATGCAGCGTCTGCACCAGCACGCGCTTGGCGTACTGCCCGCCGATATCCGGGTGCGAGACGAGTGCGGCGAGGCCGGCCTTCGCGGCGTCGGCGCTTTCCAGCTTGGATTTCTTCTCCGCGCGGTATTCGCCGGTTTTCAGGTTCAGCGTTTCCTTGCTCTTCTTGCCGTCCGCGCCCTTGTTCAGGCGGTAGAACCCGCCCTTGCCCTTGCGGCCGGTATAGCCTTCGGCGATGAGTTTCTTCACCAATTCCGGCTCGGAGTAGATCTTCACGAAGGCGTCGGAGTCGGGCAAATTATGCAGCATCTCCTTGGCGATGAGCGGCATGAGGTCGATGCCGATGAGGTCGAACAGGCCGAACACGCCGGTTTTCGGCACGCCGATGGGCTTGCTCATCACGGCGTCGGCGTCTTCCACGTCAATGCCCATTTCGATGGCGGTGAGCAGGCCGACCATCAGCCAGTAGACGCCGATGCGGTTGGCGATGAAGCCGGGTGTATCTTTCACCCAGACGATGCCGCGCCCGAGACGTTTGTCGGCGAAATCGGCGATGCGCTGGACGGTGGCGGGATCGCAGGTGGTGCCGCCAGTCACTTCCAGCAGCGGGAGTAAGCGCGGTGGGTTGAAAAAATGCGTGATGAGGAAATCACGCTTGAAGCGCTCCGGCATAGGCTCCACCAGCACATGCAGCGGCAGGGTGGAGGTGTTGGAGGAAACGACGGAGCCGTCCTTGCGGTATTGCTCGATCTTCTGATAGGTCGCGTGCTTGATCTCCAGCTTCTCGATGACGACCTCGATGATCCAGTCGCACTCACGCAGCTTTTCCAGATCATCTTCCAGATTGCCGGGCGTGATGCGCTTCGCGTTGCTCTTGTGCGTGAAGCCGGAGGGGTTGGCTTTCAGCTGCTTCTCGATGGCGCCCTTCGCCAGCATGTTGCGGTCGGCGGCCCCCGAGGGCACGATGTCGAGCAGCAGCACATCGAGGCCCGCATTGGCCAGCACGGCGGCGATGCCGGAGCCCATCACGCCGGAGCCGAGGACGGCGACTTTTTTGATCTCGTTCATGGACGCACCTCTTGGGGCTGCAGGGGGTTCACCCGCGCGGCGAGCTGCCGCCACAGGGATTCGTCCCACCAGCGCCGCGCATGGAACGAGGGTGAGGGTAGGACGAAGAGTTTCGTTTTGCCAAGCCTTTCCGGCTGCAGCCCATAATCGGCACGCGTCATTTTGCGCCCAAGGCACTGGGAGGCCGCGTTCAGGCTGGTGAAGGCGAGGTAGGCGGGCGCGACGGCCTCGATGCGGCGGCGTGTGCCTTCGGGGTCGAAATCGTCGCGCGAGAGATCGGCGTCATTGCCATGCGCTGTCTTGCTGACATCGGTGAGGCCGATGCCGTAGCGCAAGACGTCGAGGTAATCCTTCGGCGCAATCTGGTGCGGCGTGAAGCCTGCGCGGTGCAGGGTGGGCCAGAACAGGTTGGTGCGGTTGGCGTAATAGGCGCGTTGGCGGTAGGATTCATGGCCCAGCGCCGTGCCGCAGAAGACCACGGCCAGCCCCGGCTG
The DNA here is from genome assembly GCA_002291925.1 of Alphaproteobacteria bacterium UBA998. Taxonomy (GTDB): domain Bacteria; phylum Pseudomonadota; class Alphaproteobacteria; order Rickettsiales; family UBA998; genus UBA998. The sequence goes on from DBAY01000010.1 coordinate 1,897, forward strand.
CAGCACATCCGGCACCAGCGGAGCGTTGGTGGGGGCGGGGCGTTCCAGCAGGTCGAGCTCGCGTTGCATTAGAAGCCTTCCAGAAGGAAATCGATGGCAGCGACAATCCGGTGATGCTGGGCGGCCAGGGACGCCACTCTTTCGCCTATCTGCTACACCAAAACAGCGCCCATGTCTGCGGTCATCATTTGATAGGATTCTCCTGCAATATCGAAGCGCGGTGTCAGACCCTCCATATATTCCCGCGCAGCCTGTGAAGACGGCATGAGGGGAACGACAACCCTGCTGTCCAGATGATGATGAAAATCGGATTGCACCTGCAATAGCAGTCCGGTCTGGCTGCCGCGCTGGCGGAAGACGTCAAACCGCGCCATCGCGTTGCATCCATAGCGGAGGGAGGAGCAGGCCTTGCTCGCGGACCCGGGTGTTATAGGCTTCGATCGCCGCCGCATTTTTCTTTCGCCATGCCTCTTCCTTGGCGCGTTTTAGAGCTTGGGCGATACCTGCTTCCGCTGCGCCGGAGAGGTTGAGGCCCAGTGCCTTGGCTTCCTCCACCATCTGTTTTGGCACCGTCAGGTTAACGCGGGTACGGGATCCGGATGAGGCGTGTGTATTTGACATACGTATATTTTACCCGTTTTTCCTCTGCCTGTCAGGGGAAATCAGCAGGCTTCCAGCACGGTGGCGATGCCCTGGCCGCCGCCTATGCACATGGTGGCGAGCGCATAGGTGCCGCCGGTTTTCTTCAGCAGCTGCGCCGCCTTGCCGGTGATGCGCGCGCCGGAGGCGCCGAGCGGATGGCCGAGCGCGATGGCGCCGCCTTCGAGGTTCACTCTCATTGGATCGACGCCGATCTGTTGCATGCAGGGGATGGACTGGGCGGAAAAGGCTTCGTTGATTTCCACCACGTCGAGCTGATCCTTGGAGAGGCCCGCACGGGCGAGCGCCTTGTTCGTCGCGCCGACGGGGCCGAGACCCATCACTTCCGGCTGCAGCCCGTCCACGGCGATGGAGCGGATGCGGGCCAGCTTCGGCAGGCCGTGCTTGTCCGCGTAGGCTTTCGAGACCACCAGCACTGCCGCCGCGCCGTCGGTGAGGGGCGAGGAGGTGCCGGCCGTCACCGTGCCTCCCTTGCGGAAGGCCGGCTCCAGCGCGGCGAGGGCTTCGGCGGTGGAGTCCTTGCGGATGGTGCCGTCGACGCTCACCGTGCCGTCTTTCGTTTGCACAGGGATGATTTCGGCAGAGAAATCCGCCTGCGCGGCCTTGCGATGCGAGGCGAGGGCGAAATCCTCCTGCGCCTTGCGGTCGATGCTGCATTGCGTCGCCACCGCCTCGGCGGTGAGGCCCATGCTCATGTAAGCGGCGGGGAATTCCTTGAAGAGTTTCGGGTTCGGCAGCGGGTTATAGCCGCCCATCGGGATTCGGGTCATCGACTCGACGCCCGCGCAGATGAACACCTCGCCCGCGCCGCTGGCGATTTTCCCGGCGGCGATATGGATCGCTTCCATCGAGGAACCGCACCAGCGGTTGATTGTTGCGCCCCCGATATGAATCGGCAGCCCGGCGAGAAACACCACATGACGGGCCATGTTGAAGCCCTGCTCGCCCTCCGGAAAAGCGCAGCCGAGCAGCAGATCCTCAATATCCTCCACCTTCACGCCGGAGGTGGCCACCAGCCCCTTCACCACTGTGGCGGCGAGGTCATCCGGCCGTACCTTCGCCAGCGCGCCCTTGTTGGCGGACGTAAAAGGGGAGCGGACATAGGCGGAGAGAATGGCGGACATAAAAACTCTTTGTATCAGATGGGTTCAGGGTAACCGGGACATTCCTAAAAAAGCGTGTAATTTTTCGAGCACATCGATAATTATTTCTTCCGGAACCCTCCCCGCCATACGTAAGCCCCGCGCATGACGGTCAATGCTTTTGACCTGATCGGTCAGTACCGCGCCGCTGAGGGCGAGCCCGGCGGGCAACAAGACTTCGCTGCTACGGCCTTTGACCTGCGAGGTGACGGGGCACACAATCGCAAACGGCGAATGCTTGTGAAAAAGCTGTGGCGATACCACCAAGGCTGGGCGCTGGCCCGCCTGCTCATGCCCGCTTTGCGGAGAGAAATTCACCCAGACGAGGTCTCCCTGATCGGGCAGGCTCATAAGGCTTCTTCACCCATCGGACCGTCGTCCCACGAGGGATGCGCGTTGCCCGGTGTCATGCCCTGGCAGAGCTGGTCAAGGCTATAACGGCGGGTGGCGCGTTGAACGGGACGTTGCGGCTTGAGCTTGATGCCGTCTGCCTCCAGAATCACCTCGCAGGCATCGCCTCCGGCGAGACGGTAGTAATCGAGCACGGCTTTGGGGAGTCGCACAGCGGCGCTGTTGCCCCATTTCGCAATATGCACTTCCATGAATCACTCCGCGCGTATATACAATGTATACACTGCTTTCGTGGGCTTTTCAAGAGGCTGCCTTACTCATCTCCTCCGCCAGCAATTCCTTCTTCAAAATCTTCCCAATCATGGATTTGGGGAGGCTTTCACGGAATTCATAGGCGTGGGGCTGGGCGTAGGCGGAGACGCGGGCTTTCATGTGGTCTTTCAGCTCGCTCTCGGTGACGCTCTTGCCCTCTTTCACCACGATGAAGGCTTTCGGCACCTGCACGCGCAGCGGGTGGGGGATGCCGATGACGGCGCATTCGGCGACCGCTTCGTGCATGTAGAGGACTTCTTCCAGCTCTCTGGGATAGATGTTGTAGCCGCCGGAGATGATCATCTCCTTCAGCCGGTCGACGATGTAGAAATAGCCTTGGCTGTCCATGTAGCCGACATCGCCGGTGTGCAGGCGGCCCTGGCGGAGTACGTTGTCGGTTTCCTCCGGCTTGTTCCAGTACCCGGCCATCACCTGCGGGCCGCGGATACAGATTTCGCCCACTTCGCCCTGCTTCAGCACGGTGGTTTTGTCTTCCTTGTCCAGGATTTCGAGAATCGTACCCGGCAAAGGCTGGCCGATGGAGCCGGTTTTGTTCTCCTCCAGCACTGGGTTGCACGAGGCGACGGGGGAGGATTCCGAGAGGCCGTAGCCCTCGATCAGCTTGCAGCCGGTCAGCGCCTCGAATTGCAGCTTGATTTCCTTCGGCAGCGGTCCGCCGCCGGAGACGCAGAGGCGGATGGAGGAGAGGTCGTAATCGGCGATTTTCTTGTAGTTGATGATGGCGCCGAACATGGTGGAGACGCCGGGCATCAGGGTCGGCCGCTTGTGATGCACGTCTTCCAGCAAGGTTTTCAGATCGAATTTCGGGTGCAGGATGATCTTCATGCCGCCCGCGATGGCGAAATTCATGCAGACCGTCATGGCAAACACATGGAAGAAAGGCAGCACGCCCATCATCACGTCGCCGCCCTCAGCCTCGGCGCGTAGCCAGCGCAGGCACTGCTCCACGTTGGCGGTGAGGTTGCTGTGGGTGAGCATCACACCCTTGGGCACGCCCGTGGTGCCGCCGGTATATTGCAGCACCGCGATGTCCTCTTCGGGCTCGATATGCGGGATGCGTAGCGTGGCCGGGTCGGTTTTCAGCAGTTCGGCATAGGCGAGGTGACGCTCATCCCATTCCGGGTGGGCAATCTCCTTGGCCTTGGCCACCGAGAACAGCGCCGCCTTGGTGACGGGCAGGGCCTCGGCGAGGTGGCTGATGATGACTTTCTTCAGGCAGGTGGCACCGAGGAACGGCTTCAGCTTGGAATAAAGCATCTCCAGCTGCAGGGTGATCATGATCTCGGTGCCGGAATCCTTGATCTGGTGCTCCAGCTCGCGCGGCGAATAAAGCGGGTTGTAGTTCACCACGGTGCCGCCCGCTTTCAGGATGGCGAAATAGCTGATGACGAATTGCGGGCAGTTGGGCATGTAGAGCCCGACCTTGCAACCCTTGCCCACGCCATTTGCCTGCAGCGCAGCGGCGAGGCGGCGCACCTTGTCGCCCACCTCGCGGTAGCTGTAATGCTTGCCTTTGAAGTCAAGGCAGTCGCGGTCAGGAAAGCGCGATTCGGCGCGATCCAGCACATGGTAGAGCGGGCCCATGGGCAGGTCCGCGTGCCAGTCCACGCCCGGCGGGTAATGCTGTAGCCAGGCGTGGGAGTCCGTCATCGATACCAGAAGCCTACGCGGGGGCCGAAATAGGGATCGGCGTAGATCGGGCGGTTGGCGAGGCGCTCCTGCAGACGCATCTCGCGCAGGCGCAGGCGGCAATCGCCATATGGCGGCGAGCCTTGCGGGAAGCCGAGGCGGACGCACTCGCTGTTATCGGCGATTTCCTGCTGCTGGGCCATGGCGGCGCGCTCCGCCGGGTTGGCGCAGGCGGCAAGCGTGGAGGCGGCAATGAGCAAGGCGAAGAGATGGCGCATAAATTTCTCCTAAATTCTAGCGTGTGGCGGGCAATGTGCAAAGAAAAAGCGCGCCCGGAGCACTGAAGGGCGCTTCAGGAGATATGGGTGTCACGCAAGGCGGTGGCCAGTGCGGCGCTTAGCGCATGGGGACGGCGGCGTGAGGATTTTTGAAATACTTTTCGATAGTCGAGACCAGCACCCGTCCGGCGTTGGCTTGACGATGCTGTTCGTACAGCCGAAGCAGGGAGTCCTTGTCGGGGTTGCCTGCGATGAGGCCTGCGGCATAGGTCTCGATGCTTTTCGCCAGTGCTTCGCGGTCGTCTGCCGTCAGATGCTCCAGCGTGGGCGAGGGAGAATGGCGGTAAAAATCAGTATGCTGTTCCACAAAGAGGCGAAATTTTTCGTCCGCCGGGACGGCCGGGTCCTGAAGACGCTGGCTGCGCCGCTGAAACTTGCTGGGTTCGATATCATTATTCGTCATGCTGTCTGCCCCTTTCGAACTACCGGAAGGGTATAGCCGCATTGCCTTGAATCACATAATTAAGTTTTTATGACAGGGACTTGCGAACGGGCAGGGCTTCGCAGTTGCCTTCTGCGCTGCGCGCCTCTATATCTCGCGGCATGAGCACACATATCACCGATATCGCCATCATCGGCGCCGGCCCGGTCGGGCTTTTTGCCATCTTCGAATGCGGCATGCTGCGCATGAAATGCCACGTCATCGACGCGCTCGATGAGGTGGGCGGCCAGTGTGCGGCGCTCTATCCGGAAAAGCCGATTTACGACATCCCCGGCTATCCGGCCATCAATGCCATCAATCTGGTGCACAAGCTGGAGACGCAGGCCGCGCCGTTCGCGCCGGTCTATCATCTCGGGCAGCGGGTGGAGAAGCTGGAGCGCGTGGGCGAGGCTTGGCGGCTCATAACGAGCAAGGGCGTCGTCATCGAGGCCAAGGCGGTCATCATCGCGGCCGGGTGCGGCGCGTTCGGGCCGAACCGTCCGCCGTTGGAGGGCATCGAGGCCTATGAGGGCAAGTCGGTGCATTACTTGGTGAAGCGCAAGGAAGATTTCCGCGGCAAAAAGGTCGTGATTGCCGGGGGTGGTGATTCCGCCGTGGACTGGGCGCTCTCATTCGCTGACGTGGCCGAAAAACTCTATATGGTACATCGCCGGCCCAAGTTCCGCGCCGCGCCGGAATCCGTCTCGCGCATGGAAGCGCTGGCCGCCGAGGGCAAGATCCAGATGGTCATTCCGTACCAACTTTCCAAACTCACCGGGCAGGGCAGCGAACTGCACGCGGTGCATGTGGAGACGCTCGACGGCGAGGAGCTGGTGCTGCCCGCCGATCACTTGCTGGCCTTCTTCGGGCTGGCCATGGAGCTGGGGCCGATTGCCGAGTGGGGCCTGAACCTGCACATGAACCATATCGAGGTGAACCCCGCCACACTGCAAACCAGCGCGCCCGGCATCTATGCCATCGGCGATATTGCGACCTATGAAAAGAAGCTAAAGCTCATCTTATGTGGTTTCTCGGAAGCCGCCATGGCTGCGCATGATGCACGCAACCTCGTCTATCCCGGCGAGGCGTACCATTTCGAATATTCCACCAGCAAGGGCGTGCAGGCGGCTTAAGCGCGGCTCCCCTTGGCTTTCTGTTCGGAAAGATGGTTGGAGATGGCCTCCAGCACGGGCAGGTAGCCGTCCTTCATCTCACCCTGTTTTACCAAGTCGCGGGCTTCCGCGAGCGTCACCCAGCGCAGCTCCGCCGTATCTGGATGCCGAGCAGCGAAGTTTTCGCGCCACGCCTCGCTGGTGAGAGCCGGACAAAGCGGTGAGATTTTCGCGATGAAGAAATGTACGCCTCTCGGCTTGGGGTTTTCAAAACTGCGGTAGGCGATCTCGCCCAGATATTGCAGATTGGTAAAATCTTTTTCACCAATCCCCAACTCTTCCTCCGCTTCACGCTTGGCGGCGCTGGCAGGGTTTTCCATCTGAATCAGGCTTTCGGCATGATCGGGAATCGGTGGCCAGGCGCGGCCCAAATCTTTGTGGATGATGGTATGATTGCCCACCAGTGCAGATTCCTGCATATGGCCCCGGCACAGCCCGAACGGCAGGACATCCTCCGTATTGCGTTTCGGGCGGGGGCGCTGAATGAGAAAGCGCGGCTCCTTGCCGCTGGTGTCGTAGGGAATCATCCCGGCCAGCACCGTTTGCTCATTGCCGCGGTAAAGAAGGCTATTGGGGGCAAGGGGGGCGTGGCGTTCCATAATCCGTTGTTGGAAATGAGCCATGTCAGGAGAGCTCCAGATTCGGTTCCATTAATGGCTTGGAACCGGCGGTGAGGCAAGCAAGAAGTGAAATGGTCTGCGGCAGGATGCGGGCATAGAAGAAGCGGGCGGTGGCGAGCTTCTCCTTGTAAAACTCGGGCGACTCCGCGCCGCCTTGCAGCGCCAGCCTGGCCTGCTGCGCCCAGATCCATGCCATCACCACCAGCGCGAAGAGGCGCAGATATTCCACCGAGGCGGCGGCGGCGTCATCCGGGTTGGTGAGGCCCTTCTGGGCAATCCACAGCGAGGCCTGCCGCAGATAGCCCATGTGCTTGTCGAGCGGCTTGATGAATTCCTGCATCGCCGGGTCATGCTTATGTTCGTCGATGAAGTCCTGCGCCGGATGGAAGAAGGCGCGGAGATACTTCCCGAACTTATGCGAAAGCTTGCGGCCGACGAGATCCAAAGCCTGAATGCCGTTGGTGCCCTCGTAAATCTGGGCGATGCGGGCGTCGCGGGCATATTGCTCGATGCCGTATTCGCGGATGTAGCCATAGCCCCCTAAGCACTGCATGGCGAGGTTGGCGGATTCGGTGCCCATGTCGGTGAGGTAGGCCTTCACGATGGGCGTCATGAGCTGCACGAAATCATCCGCCCGCTCGCGCACGTCCGCGTCCGGATGGCGGTGGGTGAGGTCGTGCTTCATGGCGGTGAGCAGCACCAGCGCGCGGCCGCCCTCGCAGAAAGCGCGGATGGTGAGCAGCATGCGCCGCACATCCGGGTGGACAGTGATGGGGTCGGCGGGCTTCTCGGGCTGTTTCGGGCCTTTGAGCGCGCGGCCCTGTAGACGCTCATTGGCATAAGCCAGCGCGCCCTGATAAGCCGCCTCCGCGACGCCGAGGCCCTGCACGCCGACATAAATCCGGGCGGCGTTCATCATGGTGAACATGGCGGGCAGGCCGCGGTGCGGCTCGCCGATGAGGTAGCCCTTGGCGCCGTCATAGTTCATCACGCAGGTGGAGGAGCCGTGGATGCCCATCTTGTGCTCGATGGAGGCGCATTTCACGGCGTTGCGCTCGCCAAGCGATCCATCTTCATTCACCCAGACTTTGGGCACGAGGAACAGGCTGATGCCTTTGACGCCCTTCGGCGCGTCCGGCAGCTTGGCCAGCACGAGGTGCAGGATGTTCTCGGTGATGTCCTGCTCGCCGGAGGAGATGAAGATTTTCGTGCCCTCGATGGCGTAGGTCCCGTCTGCGTTAGGCGTGGCTTTCGTGCGGATGAGGCCGAGATCAGTACCGCATTGCGGCTCGGTGAGGCACATGACGCCCGACCATTCGCCGGAAATCAGCTTCGGCATGAAACGGGGCTTGAGTTCATCCGGGCAGTATTTCGCCATCAAATTATAGGCGCTGTGCGACAGGCCGGGGGTGAGGCCAAACGACAGGTTCGCCGAGCAGATCATCTCGGTGACCGGCATGTTCAGCACTTCCGGCAGGCCCTGCCCGCCGAACGCGGGATCACAGGTGAAGGCGGGCCAGCCGCCCACCACATACTGCGCGTAGGCTTCCTTGAAGCCTTTCGGCATGTAGACGTTACCATCCTCCCAGCGGCAGCCCTCTTCGTCGCCGGACTGGTTCAGCGGGAACAGCACATTCTCACAGAGCTTGGCGCCTTCCTCCAGCAGCGGACCCGCCAGCTCGGCGGCCTCGGTAAAGCCGGGAACGTCCGTATGTTCGGCCAGCTTCAGCCATTCAGTAAGAAGAAAACGGAAATCAGCTAATGGAGCGCGGTAGGTTGGCATGGGTACACCTCGATTCTCCCAGCATAGCGCAGCTTTCTTAAGATATGCTTAGGAAGCCGCCCCGCCAAGGCCGAGGCCTAATTTCGCCCCGGGCTTTGCCGGTGGGTATGCCACCAAAGCGGCAGGTAAGGTTTCTGTACGGTCGAAGGGGTCGGGGTGCGGGTCATTCCAAAAACTCCTCTGCTTCTGGGATACGGGTGAAAGCAATTTTCGTGCCAGTGAAGTGGTTTACGTGGCGCGGGACGACGCCCTGCAAGACGGTATCGCGCCCGTAGCGGGCGTTCAGCTTGTCCATCAGGCGCGACAGGCCTTCCTGCCGCGTGCGCCATTGCAGGGCGGGGTCCTGCGCCGCGAACAGGCTGGACGGCCGGGCCTGGGTGAGGCCGTGCAGCTGCACTGAGATTTTCTTCAGCCGCGGCAGGCTGGGGCATTGCTGGCGCAGATGGGCCCAACCGTCAGTGAGGGCGCGCATCAGCGTCATGGTGTCGCAGGCATGGAGGAAGGTGACCGTCACGCCGATGCGTGGGCCGTGCTCGATGCGCGCGGCGATGTCCATCACGCTGGCGTAACGCGCGTAGCGGCGCAGGCGGCTGGCGGCCTTCATCAGCAGACGGCGGGCCACCAGCTCGGCAGCATCGAAGGGCCGCAGGGCGGGGTCCAGCACATGGCTATGACCCACCACGCGCTTCTCAGGCGGCGGATCGGGCAGTTCCACCCCGCGCAGCTTGTGCCACAGGCGCTCGCCCTCCACGCTGTTCCACAGGCGGCGCAGCTCACGCGGCGAGCGCGCCCACAGATCATGGATGGTGCCCACCCCGGCGCGGCGCAGGCGGAATTCCATGTTCGGCCCGATGCCCGGCAGCTCGCGGATGCTGAGCGGCCCCAGCCGGGCGGGCACATCGTCGGGGTAGAGCACGGTCAGCCCGTCCGGTTTTTGCAGGTCGGTCGCAACCTTGGCGAGGAAGCGGTTGGTGGAGAGGCCGATGGAGGAGGTGAGGCACCCGCCCACCCGCTCGGCGATGCCCTGCTTGATGCGCTGCGCCAGGGCCACGGCTTCCTCCTCGCGGCGGCGCGAGGGGGGAAGCAGGCAGGACAGCTCATCGATGGATTCTTCCTTGATGATAGGAACATGCCGTCCAATTTCGCTGATCAGCCGATCATGGTAATCCACATAGAGCCGGGGGCGTGCCTCGACCGCCACCAGCCGGCGGCATTTCGCCTTCGCTTCCCACACGGGCGTGCCGGTCTTGATGCCGTAACGCTTGGCCTCGTAGCTCGCGGCGATGGCGCAGGTGTGATCGGACGCCAGCGGCACCACGATCACCGGCCGCCCGCGCAGATGCGGCTGCACCTGCTGCTCCACGCTCGCGAAGTAGCTGTTGAAGTCGATGAACAGGGTGGTCAGTGTCTGGCGCATGGGGCCAGTATGCGAACAAGCGTTCTTACTTAGGACGGCGATAGGACAATTTCCTCGCAAGATCCACTTAGCAGTTAATTTAAAAAGATAATTTATGAATGAAGGATGTGAAATAGGTCTTTAAAAGAAAATTAATTTGTATGCACTAGATTTCCTTGACATGAAAATTATGACATATAATGTCTTGACATAATATGTCGTTAAACGTATATTAATTTTTAGACTGAATGGACAGTATCATGATTGATGTATTTAAACTCGCTACTGACCTCGCTTGGCTTGGCAAAATTTCTGAGAATCATCTCAATTTTGGGCATTGTCCCATTAA
>DBAY01000034.1 GCA_002291925.1 Alphaproteobacteria bacterium UBA998
TATCTAGGACAGCCCCAAAAAAAGAGGCCGTAGGTCTACACCTGCGGCCTCTTTTTTACCTTGCTCCCCCGTTGCTTTTCTGCGCCATTGGAGTAAAACGGGACGAACCGCTGGAGAGTCCCCATGCCCACCCCTACGCAGGCTGCGCGCCTCATGAGCAAACCGCAATTCCGCCGTGTCCTCATCAAGATATCCGGCGAAGCCCTCATGGGCGAGAAATCCTACGGGCAGGATGACACCATCATCAACCGCATCTGCGAGGACATCAAGCAGGTGGTGGATATGGGCGTGCAGGTCTGCCTCGTGGTGGGCGGCGGCAATATCTATCGTGGCATGTCCGCCGCCGCGCGCGGCATGGAGCGCTCCTCCGCCGATTACATGGGCATGCTCGCCACCGTGCTGAACGCGCTGGCCGTCCAGAACGCGCTGGAGCGCGTGGGCGTCGATACGCGCGTGCTCTCCGCCATTCACATGATGGAAGTCTGTGAGCCCTACATCCGCCGCCGCGCCATCCGCCATATGGAGCGCGGCCGCGTCATCATCTGCGCGGCGGGCACCGGCAACCCGTTCTTCACCACCGACACCGCCGCCGCCCTGCGCGCCAGCGAACTGGGCTGCGATGCGCTGCTGATGGGCAAGACGGTGGATGGCGTCTATAACGCCGATCCCAAGCATGACAAGGCCGCTAAGCGCTACGATGCCCTCACCTACCATGACGTGCTGGCGCAGGATCTGCGCGTGATGGACGCTTCCGCCATCGCCCTGGCGCGTGACAATAATATCCCCATCCTGGTCTTCTCCATTCACGAGCCCGGCGAGTTCGCCCGAGTGATTCACGGCGAAGGCCATTACACCATCATCAAGGACACGAAATAGGAGTCTCCCATGCTCGACTTCGATGAGCTTTCCCGCCGTATGGACGGCGCACTGAAAACGCTGGCGCAGGAATTCTCCGGTCTTCGCACCGGCCGCGCCTCCGCCGAGCTACTCGACCCTGTGCAGGTCGAAGCTTACGGGAGCATGATGCCGCTGAACCAGGTAGGCACCGTCACCGTGCCGGAGCCGCGCATGCTGGCGGTGCAGGTGTGGGACAAATCCTTGGTGAAGGCCGTGGAGAAAGGCATTGCCAGCGCGGGCCTTGGCCTCAACCCGATGGCAGACGGCCAGCTGGTGCGCATTACCCTGCCCGAGCTCACCGAGGAGCGCCGCAAGGAACTGGTGAAAGTCGCCGCCAAATATGCCGAGCAGACCCGCGTGGCCGTGCGCAATGTGCGCCGCGATGGCATGGACCAGCTGAAAAAGCTGGAGAAGGACGGCAAGATTTCCGAAGACGAGCACCGGGAAAAATCCGACAAGGTGCAGAAGCTGACCGATGACCACATCGCCAAGATCGATGCGATGGTCGCCCAAAAAGAAAAAGACATTCTGAAGGTTTAGCGGGTGGTATTGGGCGCAGCCAAAACCACGGCAAACCCCTCCCCTTACCGGGGGGAGGTAGGGAGAGGGGCGTTGGATGCTCCGGCGTACCCTCACGCGCCCACCTCTCCTCTCACTGGGGAGGTGAAGGCGGTGACCGTCCTCCCCCCGCATCACGTCGCCGTCATCATGGACGGCAACGGACGCTGGGCGCAGGCGCGCAAGCTGCCGCGCTCCGCCGGCCACAAGCAGGGCGCCGAAGCCCTGCGCACCATGCTGCGCGCCTGCCCGAAGCTGGGAGTGAAGCACCTCACCGTCTACGCGTTCTCCGCCGAGAACTGGCAGCGTCCGCAAAGCGAGATCAATGACCTTTTCGGCCTCATGCGCTATTACCTGAAGCGCGAGCTGGCCGAACTGAAGGCCAACGGCATCCGCCTGCATGTGATCGGCGACCTCTCGCGCCTTTCCGAAGAGATGCGCCAGCAGATTCGTGATGCCGAGCGCGAAACCGCGGGCAATGGCGACTTTGATTTCACCGTCTGCTTCAGCTACGGCGCGCGTCAGGAAATGGCGCAGGCCGCCCGCCGCATGGCGGAGGATGTGGCCGCCGGCCGCCTCGCCCCCGATGCGGTCACGGAGGAAACGCTGGAAGCCTATCTCTACACCGCCCATTTGCCGGAGCCGGATTTGCTCATTCGCACCGGCGGCGAAAAGCGCCTGAGCAATTTCCTCCTTTGGCAGTCCGCTTATACCGAGCTTTATTTCACCGATGTTCTGTGGCCGGATTTCAGCGAAGCCGATTTCGCCGAAGCCTGCCGTGATTTTTCCCAACGCGAGCGCCGCTATGGTCTCACTGTCTGATCTGCGCGCCCGTTTTGATGCGGGCAACGAGCTGCACAAGCGCATTGCCACCGGCACGGTGCTGGCGGTGGCGGCATTAGCGCTTATTCTGATAGGCGGAGCCTTCTTTGTGGGCTTCGTGCTGCTGTGCTGCATGCTGATGATCCTCGAATGGATGGAGCTGACGAAAAACGAAGGCCCACGCCTTCGCCTTGCCGGGTTTGGCTATGTGCTGCTCCCCTGCCTGTCGCTCATCATGCTGCGCTCGATTGTATTCCCCGATTTCGCTGAATTGCAGGCGGAAACAAGCCCCCTGCCTGTGCTGCACCTGATCTGCATTATCGTGGCGACGGATGTGGGCGCGTTTGCGGCAGGCAAGACGCTGGGGCGGCATAGGCTGGCCCCTGCCATCAGCCCCGGCAAAACGTGGGAAGGCTTGGCGGGAGGGGTGCTGGCGGCAGGGCTAGTAAGCCTCAGCTTCGCCCCGTTCCTGCTGTTTCCCCATTCCAGCATGGGCGCGCTGCTGCTCGGCATGGTGTTGGCCGTCATCGCGCAGGCGGGCGATTTGTTCGAGTCCTGGCTGAAACGGCGCGCGGGTGTGAAGGACAGCGGCACGCTACTGCCCGGCCATGGCGGCATCCTTGATCGCGTCGACGGTATCGCTTTCACCGCGCCTGTTTATCTGTTCACCGCTATTCTCAGCGGCGGTATTCCGTTGACATGAGCAAATCTATAGCAGTTTCAGATATTCCCTCCACTGTTTACGGGAGAGGGTCAGGGAGGGGGCAGGTTCCTTCCACTCACTCTGAGCCAGCGTCAGCCCCCCTCCCTACCTCCCCCCGTAAACAGGGGGAGGAGTTGACGAGCTGCCCCCGCCGTCTGTCCATCCTCGGCGCCACAGGCTCCATCGGAAGCACCACGCTCGCACTGGTGCGCGAGAATCCTGACCGATTCTCTCTCGAAGCCATCACAGCCCAAGAAAATGTCGAAGCGCTGATTGTGCTCGCCCAGGAATTCCGACCCGCGTTCGTTGCTATCGGCAACCCGGCGCATGCGGGTCGGCTACGTGAGGCACTCGCGGGCAGCGGCATCGCCACGGGCGCGGGGCCTGCCGCCATTGCGGAAGCCGCTGCCCGGCCAGCCGACTGGACCATGGCGGCGATCATCGGCATCGCCGGACTGCGCCCCACTCTCACCGCTATCCGGCGCGGTGGTGTAGTGGCGCTGGCCAACAAGGAATCACTGGTGGCTGCCGGTGATCTGGTCATGCGCGAGTGCGCGGGGCATGGTGCCACCCTGCTGCCGGTTGATTCGGAGCATAACGCGGTGTTCCAGCTCGTAGAACATGCCGCCAGCCCGCCTTCGAAAATCACGCTGACGGCCTCCGGCGGCCCTTTCCGCACCTCCATGCCGGAGCAACTGGCCACCGTCACGCCCGAGCAGGCCGTGCGCCACCCCAACTGGTCGATGGGCGCGAAAATCTCCGTCGACTCCGCCACGCTGATGAACAAAGGGCTGGAGCTGATCGAGGCGCATCACCTCTTCCGTCTTGCGCCGGAGCAACTGGACGTGCTGGTGCATCCGCAATCGATCATCCATTGCCTCGTCCATTATGCGGATGGCGCCGTACTGGCCCAGCTCAGCCACCCGGATATGACCGTGCCCATCGCCCACACGATCGCCTGGCCAGCGCGCATAACCACGCAGGCCCGCCCGCTCGACCTCGCCGCCATCGGCATGCTCACCTTCGAGCAACCGGATGAGGCACGTTTCCCCTGCCTGCGCCTTGCCCGCGCAGCGATGAAGGCGGCCGGCGATGCGCCCCTCATTCTCAATACCGCCAACGAGGTGGCTGTCGAGCGCTTCCTGCAGGGCCGTATCCGTTTTACCGACATTCCCGGCCTCATTGATGCTGCCTTGAGCTCTGCCACCGGCAACACGCCGCAAACGCTTGAGGAAATCGAGGAAATCGACGATACTGTGCGTCAAACCCTTTCTCAGGAATAGCCATGGACATGGTCCTGCCGTTTTTGCAGACGGCGCTCGCTTTCACCTTCATTCTCTCTATCATCGTCTTTATCCATGAATTCGGTCACTATATCGTGGCGCGGCTCTGCGGTGTACGTGTGATGGCCTTCTCCATCGGCTTTGGACGTGAAGTATGGGGATTCAATGACCGCCACGGCACGCGCTGGAAATTCAGCCTGCTTCCCTTCGGCGGTTATGTGAAAATGTTCGGCGACGCTAGCGAGGCCAGCACGGCCAAGAAGGATGTACTGGAGCGCATGACGCCGGAAGAGCGCCGGGTCAGCTTCCATTTCCAGCCGCTGCCAAAGAAAGCCGCCATCGTCACTGCCGGGCCCATCTTCAACTTCATCCTCACCATTGGCATCTTCACCTGGTTCGTCTTCTCCAACGGCCTCGAGACGACCGAGCCCTTGATCGGCGACATCATGCCCGATACGCCAGCCGCCGCGGCCGGGTTACTGAAAGGCGACCGCGTCATCTCGCTCAACGGCAAGAAAATATCGCGCTTCAACGATATCCCGACCATGATTGCCACCAATGTCGGCGAGCCGATTGCGCTTGTCATCGAACGCGACGGCGACCGCCAGCAAGTGACACTCACGCCGAAACTCATCGATGAATCGGATGGCTTGGGCAACACGATCAAACGCCCGCTCATCGGCATCAAGAGCATGCGCCTGCAGTTCGACGATGTGGGCCTGCCCCGCGCCGTGTGGGAAGCTACGAAGAAAACTTGGGACCTCACGCTCATGACCTTCGATTATATTGGCCAGCTCGTCGCTGGGGATCGCACGCCGGATGAGCTGAAAGGCCCCATCGGCATTGCTAAAATGTCCGGGCAGGCGGCGGAGAAGGGCATTTTCACGGTGCTGTGGTTCATGGCGCTGCTCTCGGCGAATCTGGGGCTCATCAACCTGTTTCCCATCCCGCCGCTCGACGGCGGCCATTTGTTGTATTATACGCTCGAAGGTATGCGCGGCCGCCCCATGGCCGAGCGCTATCAGGAATTGGGCTATCGCGCCGGGTTCGCCCTGATCCTGATGCTCATGGCATTCACGATTTACAACGACATCCGGCAGTTTTAAAAGGGGTTTTACATGTTTCGTACATTCGTCATGGCAGCCGTGGCCTGCCTATTTTCACTTTCGGCAGGAGCGCAGGAATTGGACAACACGCTTTACATGCAACTGAAAGACGGCACCGTCGTCATCGAAATGCTGCCTGAAAAGGCGCCCAAGCACGTGGCGCGCATCAAGGAGCTGGTGAAGCAAGGCTTCTATGACGGCACACCGTTTCACCGCGTGATCGACGGCTTCATGGCGCAGGGCGGTGACCCCACCGGCACCGGCACGGGCGGCTCCGGCCAGAACATCCCGGCTGAGTTCAATGACCTGCCGCACGTTCGCGGGGCCGTCTCCATGGCCCGTGCCGCCAGTCCCAACAGCGCGGACAGCCAGTTCTTCATCGTGCTGAAAGACTCCAACTTCCTTGATAACCAGTACACCGTCTGGGGCCGTGTCATCCGAGGCATGCAGTTCGTGGACAACATCAAGAAGGGTGACAAGGCCCAGAATGGGACGGTCAGCGAGCCTGACAAGATCATCTACATGAAGCTCGGCTCCGATGCCGCGCCCGTCGGCAAGCCGGAAGAGAAGAAGTCCAAGTAATTTTTCTCATCATTGCGAGTGCAGCGAAGCAATCCAGTCCGTGTGCTGGATTGCTTCGTCGTTTTACTCCTCGCAATGACGTGATTTGAGACAGCCCATGCGCGTTGAGCTTTTCGACTTCACCCTCCCGCAGGAACGCATCGCCACCGAGCCCGCTTCACCGCGCGACGCGGCGCGGCTTCTGCATGTGCATGCAACGGGCCTCGGCGATCTTGGCGTGCGGGACTTGCCCTCCTTGCTGCGCCCCGGCGATGTGATGGTCTTCAACGATACGAAAGTTATTCCCGCCCGGCTTTACGGTATGCGCGGCGAGGTGCGCGTGGAAATTCTACTCCACAAGGAACTGGATGCCACGCGCTGGCAGGTCTTCGCCAAACCGGCCAAGCGCCTGCGCGTAGGAGACGGGGTCATCTTCGCGCCCGGTTTCTCCGCCTCGGTGGAGGCCAAGTCGGACGATGGGCAGGTCACCCTGCGCTTCCACGCCGCCGACCACGATGGATTCTACCGCCTCCTCTTTGATTACGGCGACATCCCCTTGCCGCCCTACATCGCCCGCGAAGGCCAGAGCCGCGCGGAGGACCGCGAGAACTACCAGACCGTCTATGCCAAACATGAAGGCTCCGTCGCCGCGCCCACCGCGGGGCTGCATTTTACGGACGCTTTACTGGAAGCCATCCGCGCGCGCGGTGTGGCGCTGGAATATGTGACCCTGCATGTCGGCGGCGGCACGTTCCTGCCCGTGAAGGCGGAAGACACCACCGAACACATCATGCACAGCGAGTGGGGCCGCCTCACCGCCGAGACGGCAGAGCGCATTAACGCGGCCCGTGCAGCAGGCGGCCGAGTGATTGCGGTGGGCACCACCAGCATGCGCCTTCTGGAAACCGTGGTGGATGAGTCCGGATGTTTGCAGTCCTATCTGGGCGACACGGCCATCTTCATTACCCCCGGCTATCGTTTCAAGATTGTCGATTGCCTGATGACTAATTTCCACCTGCCGAAATCGACGCTCTTCATGCTGGTCTCCGCCTTCAGCGGGCTCCAGCGCATGAAAGCTGCCTACACTCACGCCATCGCCAATGAATACCGCTTCTATTCGTATGGGGATTCTTCTTTCCTGGAACGATGCGCTGAGGATATTGCATGACCCTCTCCTTCACCCTCCAGAAAACGCACGGCATGGCGCGTGCGGGTGTCGTCCACACCGCACATGGCGACATTCCCACGCCGGTCTTTATGCCCGTCGGCACCGCTGCGACGGTGAAGGGCATGACAGTGGAGATGCTCGAATCCACCGGCGCGCCAATCATTCTCTCCAATACCTATCACCTCATGCTGCGCCCCGGCGCGGAGCGGGTGGAGAAGCTGGGCGGCCTGCATACGCTGATGCGCTGGAAGAAGCCTATTCTCACCGATTCC
Source organism: Alphaproteobacteria bacterium UBA998 (assembly GCA_002291925.1). Lineage (GTDB taxonomy): Bacteria > Pseudomonadota > Alphaproteobacteria > Rickettsiales > UBA998 > UBA998. Next base: position 7,371 of record DBAY01000034.1, read on the forward strand.
GGCGGCTTTCAGGTGATGTCGCTCGGTGACTTGCGAAAAATCACCGAGGACGGCGTCACCTTCAAATCCCACCTCGACGGCACGCCGTATCACCTCACGCCAGAGCGCTCGATGGACATCCAGCATAAGCTGGACGCCACCATCACCATGGCTTTCGACGAATGCACCGCCTACCCCGCCACCCATGAGCAGGCAAAAGCCTCGATGGAGCGCTCGATGCGCTGGGCCGCCCGCAGCCGCGGCGCGTTCGTAAAGCGCGAGGGCTACGGACTGTTCGGCATCCAGCAAGGCAGCATGTACGAGGATCTGCGCCATGCCTCCACCGCCGCCCTCACCGATATCGGCTTTGACGGCTATGCCATCGGCGGACTGGCGGTTGGCGAAGGGCAGGACATGATGTTCTCCGTCCTCGATTATGCCGCCCCCGCCCTGCCCGTCGACCGCCCGCGGTACCTGATGGGCGTCGGTAAACCGTCCGACATCGTCGGCGCGGTGGCGCGGGGCGTCGATATGTTCGACTGCGTCATCCCCACCCGTTCCGGCCGCTTCGCCCGCGCTTATGTCCCCGGCGGTGAGCTAAATCTCCGCAACGCCTGCCACACTGACGATCCGCGCCCCCTGCAGGAAGACTCCGACTGCCCCGCCAGCCAGTACAGCCGCGCCTATCTTCATCACCTCGTGAAAGCCGACGAGATGCTCGGTGCCATGCTGCTCACCTGGCACAACGTGCATTATTACCAGACCCTCACCCGCGGCTTGCGTCAGGCGATCATGGAGGGGACGCTGGAGGACTTTATCGCCGCCTTTGAAGAGCGGCAGGCCAAGGGGCCAAAGTCGCCTTAATTTTACTTTGGCCCTAGCCATGTCTGATATTACCATGGGCGGTAGTTTCACGGGGATGCTTCTGAATGACGCTTCAGCCTGCTCATCGTTCTGTTGACTTGGGTAAATTCCTTCTGGTGTTGCTTGCCATCGCACTTGCGCCGCCTGCCTTGGCGGAAACTTTTCCCGCCGATGTGCAGGAATATTTATACGATGCGTGTATGGGGGGAGACCCTGACAGGGAGGATTTCTGCCTGTGCATCCTGCGGGAATTGCAGAACCGGTTGACGATGGAAGAGTTTACCGAGCTTGATCGCCCACTGCCAAGAAAAGCCCGGAAAACAAGAAGAAACTCAATGAGGCGACGCGTGCATGCATGGACTGGCTGCCCGATGATTCGCGCATTATCGGGCAAAACGCATTTCCTCTGCCCGCCCATTAGATTTTTCGTGCTATAACGCTGCTTCATGAAACACGCTACACACCCTCGCACCACCCATTCGCTCATAGGCCTGAAGCGGCAGGAATCGCGTCTGCTGGAACAATGGTACGAGAACCGCCTGCCCCATGCCTGCCTGTTCTCCGGGCCGCAAGGCGTGGGCAAGGCGACGCTGGCCTACCGCCTCGCCCGTTTCATCCTGAGCGGCGAGGGCAACGCGGATGCAGGCGGCCCCAGCCTGTTTGGCGATGCGCTGCCGCCGGTGCATAAAACTTCGCTCGATGTCTCCGCCGATCACCCCGCCGCGCACAGAATTGCCGCCGGCACGCATCCCGACCTGCTGGTGCTGGAGCCGGAGTTTGATGAGAAAAAAGGTACCTACAAATCCGATATTCCCGTGGAAGCGGCGCGCAAGGTAGGCCATTTCCTCTCGCAGACCTCTTCGGAAGGCGGCTGGAAAGTCATCATTATTGATCCCGTCGACGCACTGAACACCAACGCCGCCAACGCTATCCTGAAATGGCTGGAGGAGCCGCCGCCGTACTGCCTATTCCTCCTCATCTCCCACCAACCGGGCGGACTGCTGCCGACCATCATATCGCGCTGCCAGGTGGTGGGCTTCAGCCTGCAGGAGCCGGCTGAGTTCGCCGCTTTGCTGGCCGAACGCGGCGTGCATGCGTCGGATTCGGAGGTGGCGCTCCTCCAGCGCCTCTCCGGCGGCTCGGCGGGGCTGGCAACCACGCTGCATTTCGAGCATGCGGAGTCGCATTATCATGAGATTCTCGCCATGCTGGCCAAGGGCAATGACCCGGCCCTCCTCACCTTCGCCGAGAAAATCACCTCTGGCAAGGAAGCGCCGTCGTGGAATACGCTGGAGCGCATTTTCAGCGCCATCCTGGGCCAGATCATCAAGCTGGCTTCCGGCATTGCCCCGCAGGGCGAAGATGCGCGCGAAATCGACATTCTCAGAGCCTTAAGCGCCCGGAAACCGCTGGATTATTGGCTGGATTTGTGGGAAAACGGCTCTCGACTGCTCAGCGATGCCGAGCGGCTGTATCTTAATAAAAAACATGCGCTTCTGGCCGTCCTGTTTTCCCTCTGCGGGAAAGAGCACGCGGCGGAGGCGATACGGTGAGGTATTCGTCATCCTGAACTTGTTTCAGGATCTATCTAAGATGCTGAAACAAGTTCAGGATGACAACGAATAAGGACTGGCATGACCGGGAATAAGAATTTCTACATCACCACGCCCATCTATTACGTGAATGACAAGCCGCATATCGGCCATGCCTACACGTCCATCGCCTGCGATGTGCTGGCCCGCTTCAAGCGGCTGGATGGCTATAACGTGAAGTTTCTCACCGGCACGGACGAGCATGGGCAGAAGGTGGAGAAGTCCGCCGTGGCCGCCAATCTTTCGCCACAGGAATTCACCGATATGGTGTCGCAGCATTTCCGCGACCTTACCGAACGGCTGAACCTCAGCAACGATGATTTCATCCGCACCACCGAGCCGCGCCACATCAAGGCGGCGCAGGCCATTTGGAACACGCTGATGGAGAACGGCGATATTTATCTCGGCTCCTATGCAGGCTGGTACTCGGTGCGCGATGAGGCCTTCTATGCCGAGTCCGAACTGGTCGATGGCAAAGCCCCCACCGGCGCGCCGGTCGAGTGGGTGGAGGAGCCGAGCTATTTCTTCAAGCTCTCCAAATGGGGCAAGCCGCTGCTGAAATTCTATGAGGAAAACCCGGATTTCATCCTGCCCGAATCGCGCCGCAACGAAGTCATCAGCTTCGTGAAGGGCGGGCTACAGGACCTCTCCATCTCGCGCACCACCTTCAAATGGGGCATCCCCGTGCCGGGTGATGAGGCGCATATCATGTATGTCTGGCTCGATGCGCTGGTGAACTACCTCACCGCCGTGGGATATCCGGACGAGGGCGCTGAAGAGTATCAGGCCTTCTGGCCCGCCTCGCTGCACATGGTGGGCAAGGACATCCTGCGCTTCCACACGGTCTACTGGCCAGCCTTCCTGATGTCCGCGAAACTGCCCGTGCCGAAGCGCGTCTTCGCGCATGGCTGGTGGACGAACGAGGGGGAGAAAATCTCCAAGTCGCTTGGCAACGTGATTTCTGCCGATAACCTGATCGGCGTCTATGGCCTTGACCAGACGCGCTATTTCCTGATGCGCGAAGTGCCTTTCGGTAATGACGGCAATTTCGCCCGCGCGCAGATGATCACCCGCATCAACAGCGACCTTGCCAACAATGTCGGCAACCTCGCCCAGCGCACGCTGAGCTTTATCAACAAGAACTGCGACGGCCTGCTTCCCGAGCCGCCCGAAGGTGCGAAGGTGGACTACACCCCGCTGATGAACCAGGTGCGTGGCTTCATGGACCGTCAGGCATTCCACCATGCACTCGCCACCATCATCGAGCGCTCCGACGAGGCCAACCAGCGCATCGACCACGAAGCGCCGTGGACGCTGAAGAAAACCGGCACGCCGGAATCGCTCGCGAAGATGCAGCAGGTGCTGTTCGAGCTGGCGGATGAAATTCGCGTCATCGCCCTGCTGCTACAGCCGATCATCCCCGATTCCGCCGCCAAGCTGCTCGATCAGCTGGGCGTGCCGGAGGCGCACCGCACCTTCGCGCACATCAACACCCCGCTGGTGCCCGGCACCACCATCGACAAGCCGCAAGGCGTCTTCCCGCGCTTCGAGCAAATTGACGATGCGGCGTAACTTGTCATTGCGAGGAGGCGAAGCCGACGCGGCAATCCAGACTGGATTGCTTCGCTGCGCTCGCAATGACGCAAAACTTTTTCTTTTGTCATTCCCGCGAAGGCGGGAATCCAGAGCTGAGGGAGCGAGATTCCCGCTTTCGCGGGAATGACTGAAATGTTGTTGGTCGATTCCCACTGCCATCTCGATTTCCCTGATTTTGCGGAAGACCTCGATGCGGTCATCGCCCGTGCGCATGAGAACGGCATCCGGGTGATGCAATCTATCTGCACGCGCATGCCTTCCTTTGAGCGCATCCACGCGCTGGTGCAGCCCTACGAGAACATCTATTGCTCCGTCGGCGTGCACCCGCATGAGGTGGAAAAGCATCCAATGGTAACGGTGGAAGAACTTGTAGAAAAGGCGCAGTCGCCCAAAGTCATCGGCCTCGGGGAAACGGGGCTGGATTACTATTACGAGCACAGTCCCCGCGCAATGCAGCAGGAGAGCTTCCGCCGTCACATCGAAGCGGCACGGCACACAGGCCTGCCCGTCATCATCCATAGCCGTGACGCGGATGAGGATACGGTCGCCATCCTGAAGGAAGAGAAATCGAGGGGCAATTTCCCGGCCCTCATCCACTGCTTTTCCTCCACCCGCACACTGGCCAAGGAATGCATCGCGATGGGCATTCCGCTTTCCATCTCCGGTATCATCACCTTCAAGAAATCCGATGCACTGCGCGATATCGTGAAAGACGTACCACTGGAAATGCTGCTCGTGGAGACCGACGCGCCCTACCTTGCGCCCATGCCCCACCGCGGCAAACGCTGCGAACCCGCCTTCACCCTTCACACCGCCGAGATGCTGGCACAGGTGAAAGACGTTACGTTGGAGGAGTGCGCGCGTGTGACAACGGGGAATTTCTTCAGCCTATTCAGTAAAGCCGCCGTGGTACGCTAAAGCATTCAAGAACGAGTATGACAGGTAACCCTTGCTACGTTAATTCCGGTCTCGAGGGGCCCGACCGAGATTCCGGCGTCCATTTCAATAGGGCAGGATATAATAGCTCCCCTCATGTTTTCTGTTACGTTACTTACTTCCTCACGTGATGCAGCCGGCAAATTCAGCGATGGCGCCTCCACTTTCACTGACATTATCATACTGTCGTGTCTTTGAGGACAAACTAAGGCAACCTCATTATTATAGATAGTTAAATCTGGGGATTTTGTTTCTCCACCGGGCGAAACACATGTAGCCGTAACCGATGATCTTTTTGCTAGCTCATAAGATATGTCTACGGTGTAAATTTCAGTTGCGGGTCGATTTCTATTTCCACCACCTCCTCTGCCAGACATACTCACCTCCTTATATTAATTAATGCATTAATATTACCAATATTTTGTTAAGGAATTATGACAATGAGCTCTTTGCAAGTAAAAGTGCTTGGATGCGGTGCTTCGGCGGGGGTTCCCCTCATTGGGTGCGAGTGCGTCGTTTGCACGTCCAAGGATCCGCGCAACCAGCGTTTGCGCGTCTCCATCCTTATCGAGCAACGGGGCCAGAAATTGCTGGTGGACACTTCCCCCGACATCCGGCGGCAGTGCCTAGCCAATGGTATTCGTACCGTGGATGCGATTCTTTACACGCACGCACACGCGGATCATTGCCATGGCATCGATGATTTGCGGCCGCTGAACTTTCATCGCGGCGATGTGATTCCGACCTATGGGGAGGCACGGGCGATGGAGGAGATTGTCATGCGCTTCGATTACGCCTTCAAAGAGCCGATTCCGGAATATGGTTGGTTTCGCCCTGCACTGAAGGCGAACATCGTTGATCCAAGCCAGTCCGACCCGATTCAGCTGGGAAGGATGCAGGTCCGCCTCTTCCCGCAGACGCATGGCCGGATCACCACGTTGGGGCTGCGTGTCGGCAATTTCGCCTATTCGACGGATGTGAACCACCTGCCTGAGGAAGCCTTCAAGGCGCTGGAGGGGGTGGAGGTCTGGATGGTCGATTGCCTGCGCTATGACCCCTCGCCCACCCATGCGCATCTGGAGCTGACGCTGGAATGGATCCGCCGCGTGAAGCCGAAGCGGGCCATCCTCACCCATATGAGCCATGATTTTGATTATGAGGCGTTCTGCCGCGAACTGCCGGAAGGCGTCGAGCCTGCCTATGACGGCATGTTGATTGAGCTGGACGCTTAGTTGAGCCCGCAGGCGCGCCGGATATCCGCCTGAACCTGCTCCATGGATTTGCCTTGCACGGGGACGACGCTGAAGCGCTGCGGCTCCATCGCGGCGGCCTTCAGGAAGCCTTCGCGCACCTTTTGATGGAACGCAAGCTCTAGCGACTCGAAGCGGGTTTCATGGTTGGTGCGCTTTGTGGAGCGGGCGAGGCCTTCCTCCGGGGCGATATCAAGATAGAGCGTCAAATCCGGGCGCGCATTGCCCAGCACGGCGGCATAGAGCGTATCGCAGTACGCCAGCGACAGTCCACGCCCTACGCCTTGATAAATGCGCGTGGAATCATGGTAGCGGTCGCTGATGACCCATTCACCGGCGGCAACCCGCGGCGCCATCACGCGCACATAATGCTGGTGGCGGGCGGCGAGGAAAAGCAGCAACTCAGAGGTAGGCTCCCACCGGGCCGGGTCACCCTCCACCAGCAGGCGGCGGATGGCTTCCGCCCCCTCCTCGCCTCCCGGCTCCCGCGTCAGATGGCAAGGGATGCCGCGCGACTGAAGCTGTTCGATCAGCAGCTTCGCCTGCGTGGATTTGCCGCTGCCTTCGCCGCCCTCAAAAGTAATGAAGCGGCCGCGATGCATGGGCTCAGCCACCCACTCCGGACATGGCTTTCAGGTTGAGGATGGCGCGACGGAAGAAGCCTGCTTTCGCCACATCTTCAGAGGCGACCAGCGGGATGATCTGCTGTGGCATGTTCTGCGGGGTGACGACCAGTTCGGCGATCTGGTCGCCTTTCTTCACTGGTGCGGCGAGGGGGCCGTTATAGCGCAGGCTGAACGTGGTATTCTCCTTGCCCACGCGCGGCAGGTTGAGCGAAACATCCTCCGCCGCCACGGCTTTCACGTCCGGTACGGCGCCGAAATGCACCGGCAGCGCCTGCACGTCCTGCCCGGCGGAGAGCACTTTCACCAGCTCGAAATTGGCAAAACCGTAGCCCAGCACGGATGCGGCTTCCTCGGCGCGCTCCTTGATGCTGGCGAGGCCGTTGACCACGGCAATCAGGCGGCGGCCGTTCTTATCGACGCCGGACACGGTGATGCCATAGCCGGACGCTTCCGTGTGGCCTGTTTTCAGCCCATCCACCATGAAGGCACCCTTGCGGCCCAGCAGAAGGTTACGGTTGTACTGGCGGATGCCGTTATAGGTGAACTCGGGCTCCGAATAATAATGATAGAATTCCGGGTGGTCATGGATGATGTGCCACGCAAGGATGGAGAGGTCATACGCCGTCGTGACGTGCGCAGGATCGGGCCAGCCATCCGGGTTGACGAAGTTGGTCGCTTTCATGCCGATCTGCTTGGCCACCGTATTCATGCGCTCGGCAAAGGCATCCACCGAACCGGCCATGCCCTCGGCCACGGCGATGCAGGCGTCATTGCCGGACTGAATGATGATGCCGCGCAGCAAATCTTCCACCTTCACGTTGGAGTGCAGCTCCACGAACATGTTGGAGCCCTCGCGCAGCTGCGGATTGCCCTGCTGCCACGCGTTCTCGCTGATGTAGAACGTGTCTTCCAGCTTCACCTTTCCCTTGGCGACCTCATCGGTGAGGATGTAGGTCGTCATCATCTTGGTCATCGAGGCCGGGTACATCGGGTCGAAGGCGCTTTTCTCGAACAGCACCGCCTTGGTGGCATAGTCGAGAATGACGGCCTGCTTGGCCTTGGTCTCGAACGCCATGGCGGGCGCCGCGAGAGTGACGGAGAGAATAAGCGCGAGTAAACGCATGGAAGTTACCTTTTTCATCGTGATTAGTTCACCAGAATGCGCGCGTCAGTAAAGCCGAGCGCCCTGGCCTGTTCAAGCATTTGTTGCGCTTCGCCGGAGGTCGGTACGGGACCAAGCAGCACGCGGAAAAACTGGCGGCCATTCACCGTGATTTCCTTCACGAATGCCTTGCCCACGCCAGCCAGTTTGCTGACATGTGTTTCCGCATTGTCACGGGTGCTGAAGGAGGCGGTCTGCACGGAATACCCCCCGCCTGCCTGCGTCTGGGTGGCGGAAACGGGGGTGTAATTCACCGAGAAGACGGGCGGGGGCGGCAGGTGCGCCTCATTCTCCGGCTTGCGGCGGCTTGGAATCACCGGGGGCGGCGCAGGCGGCGGCACGGGCTGGCTGATGACCACCGGCATCACCGGGGCGGCCCCGGCGGTCTCATCCAGCACGACGCTGGCAGGGCGGTTCTGCTTCAGCTCCAGCGCGGCATATTGCACATCCAGCATACGCGACGGCGTGCGCGGCGCATTCCGCATCCATTCCGGCAGGTCGATATTCATGTCGGCCAGATACTGCTCGGTTTCCTCCTGCAGGTAGGTCAGGCGGACACGCGCCGTGCCGGTCGCTTTCACGCCCAGCTTTTCAGCTGCCTTGGAAGAAAGATCGATGATTCGGTTCTTGGAAAACGGCCCGCGATCATTAACACGCACGATGGCGGTACGGCCATTATCAAGGTTTTCCACCTTCACCAGCGAGGGCATGGGGAGGGTACGGTGGGCAGCGGTCATTTCGCCGGTATCGAACTCCTCGCCGCTGGCGGTCATGCGCCCGTGGAAGCCGGGACCGTACCAGGAGGCGATGCCCTCTTCCCGGTAATTCGGATCGTACCGGGGTTCATAATACTGGCCGAGCACCGTGTAGGGCTTGCCGAGCTTTACCCCTACCGGGCCCTTGGTGCCGCCATACGGGGATGGGCCGCCGCTGCCACACGCAGTAAGCAGCAGCAGGCCCAACAGGAAGACGGCCGCGCGCATCATTGGCCGTAGATCCTGTCCGCCAGTGTGCCAACCGCCGTGCCGAAATAGCGTGAGCGGTTCCAGTGCAGAATGACGGGGAAATTTTCATAAATAAGGTAGGCGCCTTCCTCCGGCGTGCCGGGGAACATCAGCGCGGCCTTGATGGGCTTGACGGCGAGCGGCTGGCCGTCAATCTGGCGCACGCCCTGATTGCTCCATTCTTCCAGCGGGCGGAAAATCTTGATGTCCGCCAGTTCCGTCTTGAAGCCCTGCGGCAGATGCACCTGCCGGCCCCATGTCAGCTGGTCATTCCAGCCGTTCTTCTTGAGGTAGTTGGCGATGGAGGCGAAGACGTCCGCCCTGGTGCCCCAGATATCCTTGCGGCCGTCGCCATCATAATCCACAGCGAAATTGAGAAAGCTCGACGGCATGAACTGGGACTGCCCCATGGCACCGGCCCATGAGCCTTTCATGTTGGCAAAGCTGATATGCCCGGCCTGAATGATTTGCAGGGATTCCAGCAGTTCCTTGCGGAAGAAATCAGCCCGCCGCCCGTCATAGGCCAGCGTCGCCAGTGCTTGCGGGACATTGAAGTTGCCTGTGATCTTGCCGTAATGCGTCTCGATGCCCCAGAGCGCGACGATGAAACGCGGTTGCACGCCGTATTTGCGCCCGATTTCTTCCAGCAATGGCTTGTTCTCGAGGTAGAGGCGCTGGCCCTCGCTCACGCGCTGCGGGGTGACGACGCGGGTGAGGTATTGCGTTAAGGTAACAGTGCCCTCCGGCTGCTTGCGGTCCAGCACGATGATGCGCTCATCCGGGGTGAAGTCCTTGAAAACATCGTCCAGCAGGGCGGGCGAAATGCCTTTCGCGGTGGCTTCCGTGCGGAATTCCTGAATCCACAGGCCGAGCGGTTTCTGGTTGGCCAGAGCGGGCTGGCCGAGTAGAAGAAAAAGGCATCCGGCAATCCGGAAGAAAGGCACGCAACGAAGCATTCCGCCTCCCTTTTATGAGAAATTGATGACCCGCATCGTGCTGGAGAGAAATCTCAAAGGCAAGGAGAAATCCTTGCTTGATACCGCTTTTCCCGAAGGCAGGCTGGCCTTCGTGTTCGACCCGCAGACATACGTAGCGCTTGGGCGGCGGGTGGTGAGCGCCCTTCCGGTGGCGCGCGGCGAGGAGATCCTGCTGGACACGCAGCCGCAGCCCACGGAAGCGCTGGTGATCCAGATTCGCGCCAAGGCCGCGGAGTGCGTGGCCTATGTCGCCATCGGCAGCGGCACCATCAATGACCTCTGCAAGCGCGCTGCGTTTCTGGATGGCAAGCCCTATGCCGTCTTCGCCACCGCGCCCTCGATGAACGGGTATGTTTCGGCGAATGCGTCGCTTTGTCCTGACTCCGCTGCCGGACCCGCCGTCAAAACCTCGTTTCCCGCCGCCGCGCCCGCGTGGCTGTTTGGCGATCTGGAGGTGCTGGCGAATGCGCCCCTGCGGCTCATCCGCAGTGGACTGGGTGATTCCATCTGCCGCTCCACGGCGCAGGCCGACTGGCTGCTGTCCCACCTGCTGCTCGATACGCCCTATGATACGCGGCCCTTCGCCCTGCTGACCCCGTACGAGGAAGCTCTGTTTCAGCAAAGCGCGCGCCTCTGCAACAGCGATGTCGAAGCTATCGAGACCCTGATGCGGACGCTGATCGCCTCCGGTGAAGGCATGACGCTGGCCGGGGGCTCCTACCCCGCCAGCCAGGGCGAGCATATGATCGCGCATGCGTATGAGTTGTTGGCGCATCAATCGGCGTGGGTAATCGGTGCAAAAGAGCCGGAAACTTACCATGGTGAACTGATTGCCGTGACCACGCTGGACATGGCAGCACTGCAGGAAACCATGCTGGAACATCCTTCCCCTTCTTTTATCCATCCCTCGTGGTTCGATGACAGAGACATCTACGGTTTCTTCGGCGGAGAGGTTTCGGGATTCTTGAAGCAGTACAAAGCCAAGTCGGAGCGCATCTTATCCCGCCTGGACGTGCTGGCGGAAAAATGGAAGGATGCCGCCTCCGCGCTTCCCCACATCATGCGCCCGCGCACCCAGCTGCAAGAGGTGTTGGAAGCCGTCGGGGTCAGCATTACACCCGCCAGCCTTGGCCTGCGTGAGGATCACTATACCGTGGCACGTTATAACGCACTTTACACGCGTGAGCGCTTTACGTTCCTCGATATCGAGGGAATGTTCCCGCTACTCCGCTGAGAATCCCTACCCACGCCCACGGTAGGGAGCCACGCCCTGTTCGGGAATCCACACATCGGAGGGCGGCGTGCCGGTCTGGTAGAACACATCGATGGGCAGGCCGCCGCGCGGGTACCAGTAGCCGCCGATACGCAGCCACACGGGCGAAAGCTCCTCTGCCAGCCGTCGCCCGATGCCGACCGTGCAGGCCTCATGGAAATCGCCGTGATTGCGGAAGGAATGCAGGAACAGCTTGAGCGACTTGCTCTCAATCAGCCAGCCCTGCGGCACGTAATCGATGACCAGATGCGCAAAATCTGGCTGTCCTGTGAGCGGGCAGAGGGAGGTGAATTCCGGGCACACAAAGCGCACATTGTAGCGCACGCCCGGATGCGGGTTCGCCACGCGCTCCAGCACGGCCTCGGCGGGTGATGCGGGCAGCGGGGTCTTGGCGCCCAGCTGGGTGAGGTTGTCATAGATGCTCATGCGGCCTCCTGATACGGGGTGGGGTCGGGGATGTGGGCGTCGTGGAAGCCTTTGCGGCGCAGCGTGCAGGAATCGCATTGTCCGCAGGCCTTGCCGTCTGGGGTGGGGTCATAGCAGCTGAGCGTCTGCGCGTAATCCACGCCGAGCACCGTGCCTTGCCGGATGATTTCCGCCTTGGTCAGATCAATGAGTGGCGCATGGATGGTGACGCGCTGCCCCTGCTCCGTCGCGTAGGCGGTAGCGAGGTTTGCCATGGTTTCGAATGCGCGGATATATTCCGGGCGGCAGTCGGGATAGCCGCTGTAATCCAGCGCGTTGACGCCGATGAAGATGTCATGGGCCTTCAGCACCTCCGCCCAGGCCAGGGCGAAGGAGAGGAAAATCGTGTTGCGTGCGGGCACGTACGTGACGGGAATGCCCTCGCCGATGGCTTCCATGTCGCGCCCCTTGGGCACGCTGATCTCGTCGGTAAGGGCCGAGCCGCCGAACAGGCGCAGGTCAATCTGCGCCACGCGATGCTCCACCGCGCCGAGGGACTTGGCGACACGTGCGGCGGCTTCCAGCTCCACGGCGTGACGCTGCCCATAGGCAAAGCTCAGCGCATGGCAGGCATAGCCTTGCTGCCGCGCCATCGCCAGCACGGTCGCGGAATCGAGCCCACCGCTCACCAGCACCACGGCACGGTGCATCATTCGATCCCCAGCATTTTGTGCATCTGCAGGCTCAGGCGGAAGCCGCGCTCCTGCGCCATGCGCGCGGCAAAGGCGAGGTTGGCGGCGTTGGCTTCCGCATCATATTCATCCATCGGCTGCACGTAAACCGGCACATCCGTGCGCACGGGCGGTACCTGCTGGTAACGGTCATCGCGTGTGGAAAGCAGGAATTTGTACGCCGAGACACGCGCATCCATATCCGGTCGCACCGGCATGTAGCCCTGCCCCGTATTCTTCGGCGAGCAGATGATATGCACCCGGTCATCCACCGGGCGGAAGATCGTGCCGTTGGTTTCGATCTGCACGCGGAAGCCCGCGTCCAGCAGTGCCGAACAAAGCGGCCCGATGGGCTGGCGAAACGGCTCACCCCCGGTGATGACGACCAGATCGCGCACGCGCATCCCGTTTGCATCGCTAGCCAGCCGGGTGACGTCCTCCAGTATCTCCGCCAGCGCCATCTCACGGCCATCCTCGAATTCTGTATCGCAGAAATGGCACGCAAGGTTACAGCCCGCCAGCCGCACGAACACGGACGGTTGCCCCACAAACGGCCCCTCGCCCTGCAGCGTAGGGAACACATGCTTCACCTCCAGCCGGGAGCCATCGCCCTGCACGGGAGGCCGGATTAGATTCTGGCCAAACATTTGGAAATACTTACGCTAATATGGGCCCGCTATAGCGCGGAAACCTTGGCGAATCAACCCCAGAAGCCGCCGCCCTTGTTGTCGTCGCCGCCACCGCCCCACCAGCCGCCGCTGCTAGGCGTGGTATTCTGCCAGCCCCACAGACTCTGATCATTGCCTGCCGCGCCGTGAATGCCTTCGGAGCCGTCGGTATTCTGGGTCCAGAATGAACCTTGGCCCTGCTCATGGTAAAGACCGCCTGAGCCATCAAGGCCAGCACCGACCTGACCATAAATCCCGTAATTGATGCCGCTATGGCCGCGCGATCCATAAAGATTACCCTGACGGGTGCGGTACTCGTTGGCGATAAACTGGGTGATGCGAAACTCACAAATCGAAGAGTTGGGGTTATAGGTGCACACCGTAATCCCCCCACGGCGGGAGCGGATTTTGCCAGTTTTCTTGTCCACGGTAGCCAGCCAGCGGTTATCGGGCCCGAAGATATTGCCGTTCTTGTCGATGCGCCCGCCCTGCACGCCGGTGAACACCTTGGGTTTCACGCGCACCATCTTGGAACGTTCCTTGGCGAATTTCTTGGCGCGCTTGTTAATCATGTCGTCGATGACCTTTTGCGCGGTGGCGGAAAGCTCGCGTACCTGTCCCGGGTCAGTGCCAGGAAGCATAACGCTGTTGCGGCGGGAATTCTTCGCTTTTGTGCGAAGTTCCTCTAGCTTTTCCTCGAAAATCTTTTTGTAACGGTCTTCTTCAGAGAGCCCGCCATACATATCCGCCTCGCCGCGCATCTGGGCGATAAACATCTCTTTGGCGCTGCGGCGCTTGTGCGTCCGGTTTCCGCCGCCTGCCCGTGCACCACCAAAACCGCGTGACATAGGCATTTCCTCCTAGACGTATTCTATCACAGCATTTATTTCAAAACTATGAAAGAAATGGCCAGTTAATCCAATGTTTCGCTTGTATCTGACTGTTTTTATGGCGGTTTTACTCAGCTCCCCGCTTTACGCGGTGTCCACGGTGCCGGTGACTATCGAGTCCGGCGGGCAGCGGCACCTGTTTCACCTCGAGGTTGCAAACACCTCGGAAGAACAGGAGCGCGGGCTTATGTACCGCACTGAGCTGCCTGCTGATGGCGGTATGCTATTCCCCTATGCCCCGCCACGCCCGATCTATATGTGGATGCGCAACACTTTGATTCCGCTTGATATGATTTTCGTGCGCCCCAAGGGTGTCATTGGCTATATCGAGCATGATGCTGAGCCGCACTCCGAAATTCCCCGCGGAACCCCCAGCGATGTGCAGGCCGTGCTGGAGCTTCCTGGCGGCACTGCACGTCGCCTCGGCATCAAGGTGGGTGATTACGTCGATTACACTGTGCCAGAAAATAAGTAGAAAAATAGATTATGCGCGCCCAGTTGCTCCTGCTTCTTCTACCTGCCTTGCCTGCTTTTGCGCAGATGGCCACCGGAAGTGGCCTCATTTTTTCCCGTGACCGTGTGTTTGTGGAGGCGCAAGTTGCCCTTCCTGCCCCAGCGCCCAGTGAGGATGAGAAGAAAGAAGAGGCACCCAAGGAGGAAGCAGCGCCACGCATAGAGACACGCCGCTATTTTTTTGATACTGACATCCGCCCGGAGGAAGCCCTGAAATTGGAATGGTTCCACTCTCTTGCCAATATGCAGAGTGGTCGTGCGATGATGATTTTATTCAAAGATGCCGCGCCGCGGGCTCTTCCATTAGTCAAGCTCTACAAACCGGTGGATGTTTTAGTGATTGGTGATGACGGTACTATTTTGGCCATCCTACCGAATATCGTTCTAGCAAATCAGTCCAAGCTGATCGATGTGGAAATGCCGGTGAAGGCTTTTCTTTTCATTAAAGGGGATGAAGCGGCCGCGCTTCAGATCAAGCCAAAAAATCTTGTCTTTCATCCGCTATTTACACGCAACCCTACCGTACTGCAGTAAATCAGCCGCCCTGCTTTTTAAGCGCAGCCTGCAACTCCATAATCTTTTGCCGTTGCAGTTTAATTACCTTCGCCTGAATGGCCAGCTTGCGGTTGCATTCACTGCTGTGCGCCCCCTCGCCTGCTTTAGCAAAATCAGGCCGTGTCAAACGCTCAAGTTCTGCCGGGTCGGCACGCTCTGGCGTCATGCCTGGAGCGGCGATAGCATCGCCCAACTGGGAGGGCGCTGTGAGAGGCGGTAGCGGTTCTATTACTTTACTATTATCCGGTACCAGTGACGGTATCGCGGGCGGAGAAGGCTCCGGGGGCGTATGGATGCGCTCGATCACGCGTTCTGTATTCGCTTCGGTTTGGCGCTGGATAATGCTCTGCTCCATAAGGCCAGGTAAGCCTTGCGCCAGTAAGCTCGAAGGAGTAAACAGCCAGACAGCGAAATACAGCGTTTTCATAAGGCACTGATGATGACGGTTGCCATGGCGAGAGGGTATTCATCTGTCAGAGAAAGGTGAAGGACGGGCGTTTTGCCCTCTGGCGTCATCCGCCGCAGACGCTCTAGCGCGCGTCCGGTTAGAGTGAGAGTAGGCTGCCCGGAAGGAAGGTTCACCACTTCCATATCCCGCCAGCGGGTGCCCATGCTGAGGCCAGTGCCGAGCGCCTTGGAGCAGGCCTCCTTGGCGGCGAAGCGCTTAGCATACCTTCCGGCCACGACCCTCAGTCCCGCCCCAGCAAGGCTGGCTGCCTTGGCACGTTCACGGTCGGTGAAGAGGCGGGCCTCGAACCGTTCACCGAACCGTTGCAACGTTTTCTCGATGCGGCGGATGTCGGTAATGTCCTGCCCTAACCCCAGAATCATACACGGGCGCCCATGATCATGGTTTTCATGCGTCGCACCGCCGGAGCTAGCCCTTCAAACACGGCTTGTGCGATGAGGAAGTGCCCAATATTCAGCTCCACCACTTCGGGCAAGGCCGCCACCGCTTCCACCGTATCATAGGAAAGACCATGGCCCGCATGGCACTCCAGCCCTAGCGCGTGAGCGAAAGCCACCGCGCGGCGAAGGCGCTCCAGTTCGCGTGTACGCGCCTCACCCATTTCCTCGCAGTAGCGGCCGGTATGAAATTCCACAATGTCAGCGCCCACGCGCGCAGAGGCCTCCGCTTGCGACACATCTGCATTAATAAAAAGCGATACCCGGAGTCCTGCCTCTTTCAACTGCGCTACATAGGATGTCAGTGCCGCTTCCTGCCCCGCTACGTTTAGTCCACCCTCGGTCGTCAGCTCCTGCCGTTTCTCGGGCACCAGACAGCAGGCATTGGGCTTTACTCTCAGCGCCAGCGCCAGCATCTCCTCCGTCGCGGCCATCTCGAAATTCAGCGGCAGGGGGACCTCTGCTTTCAGTGCGAACATATCCGCTTCGCGGATGTGGCGGCGGTCCTCGCGCAGATGCGCCGTGATGCCGTCCGCGCCACCGTCCATCGCCGCAAGCGCCGCCGCGATAGGATCAGGATGGGCGCCGCCTCGAGCATTACGCAGCGTGGCAACGTGGTCAATATTAACGCCTAAACGAATGGGCTGCACGCCGTTTCTCTCCTCGCGGTAATGACCGCACCCCATAACTGCATAGCCTGTTTAGGTAGCAAAATCCATAATTAAGGTATGTCATCCAGTCTCGCCTTACCGACCCTCGACGCCCTTCTTTTTCACGATGGCTTCGCCGCCGCCCTTGCGCTGGCGGGTAATGCGCAGGCGCACCTCAGCGGCCACCGCCGCCTGCGCGACCTTGCCTACGGCCCGAGAGAATCACACCGGCTGGATCTCTACATCCCCCGCCGTTTTGTGCATCCCGCGCCAATCGTGCTCTTCATCTATGGCGGCAACTGGCAGATGGGCAGCAAGAAACTCTACCCCTTTCTTGCGCACACCTTCACCGCCGCAGGCTACCTCGTCGCCATTCCGGACTACCGGAAATATCCGGAGGTCCGCTTCCCGGAGTTCATGCATGACATCGCCGCAGCGACCGCGTGGCTGAAGCAGCATGTGCCTCAGTATGGCGGCAACCCGGCGCAGCTAAGTCTGATGGGCCATTCCGCCGGAGCGCAGATGGCTCTACTGCTGGCCTGTGATAACCGCTACCTCGCCGCCGAGGGCATACACAAGTGCCAGCTGGCCAGCGTCAGCGGTATCGCCGGGCCTTATGCGTTCACACCGTGCGAAGATGTCTATGGCGACATCTTCGGCCTGCCGCCGCATTGCGAGCCCATGCACGCGCACCGTCATCTGGATGGCAGCGAGCCACCGACGCTACTGCTGCACGGTCGCCGTGACCATCTGGTGCCGGTCGCCAATAGCCGCAAGCTCTACCGTGAAATGCGGCGCGCGGGCTCGTCCGTGGAAATCAAACTATATGACCGGATGGGGCATCTGGATATTCTGGCCCGCGCCTCACGCAAGCTGGGCCGCGAGGGCATCGTGGCGCGTGATCTGCTCGGCTTCCTCGCGGATAAGCGCTCAGCTGCTGTAGCGCTCGACACTCTGGACCACCGGCTTGGAGCGCAGATTGGCGAGGATATTATTGAGGTGGCGTGAATCCTTCACCTCCACATCCACCAGCAGTTCGAAGAAATCCGGTGTGCGGTTGGTGATCTTCAGATTGCTGATATTGCCCATCTCCTGCGAGATCACATTGGCCAGCGTTGCCAGCGCGGCAGGTTCGTGCAACAGGTTGGCGCGGATGCGGCCCACGTAATTCTGATTCATGCTGGACGCATCCCACGAGACATCAATCCAGCGTTCCGGGTTGTCCGAATAATTCTCCAGCGTATCGCAATCCATTACGTGGATGGTGATGCCCTTGCCCGTCGTCACAATGCCCACGATATTGTCGCCGGGAATCGGGTGGCAGCAGCCGGCATAATGAATCGCCATGCCGGGGATCAGGCCCTTGATGGGCATTTTCGCCTTGGAGGGGACGTTCAGCTTCTTCAGCTTCGAGATCAGGAACGGCGTTTTCTTCTTCGGCGGGGCCAGCACATCGCCCACCACCGTCTCATAGACCTTGTTGCGCCCAAGTAGCCCCTCACCCACCTCGGCCAGCACATCCTCCACGGATTTCTTGCCCAGCCGGTTCAGGAACGGCTCCAGAATCTTGTCCTGAAAATCCTTGCCCTCTTGCTTGAAGGTCTTCACCAAGATGGCGCGGCCCAGATTGATATATTCCTGCCGCTGCTGGATGCGCACATAGCGGCGGATCTCCGAGCGTGCCTTGCCGGTGATGACGAAGCGCTCCCAGCTTGGCGAAGGCGTGGCGTTCTTGGAGGTGATGATCTCCACCTGGTCGCCATTCTTCAGCGGCGTTTTCAGCGGCACGATGCGCCCGTTCACCTTGGAGCCGACACAGCTGCGCCCGACGCCGCTATGCACCGCGAAGGCGAAATCTACCGGCGTCGCGCCACGCGGAAGGGCGAGGATGTCCCCCTTCGGCGTGAAGCAGAACACCTGGTCGTGGTACATCTCCATCTTGGTGTTTTCGAGGAACTCCTCGGCGTCCTCGCTCTGCTCCAGAATCTCCAGCAGCTCGCGTATCCAGCGGAACTGCTTGCCCTCGTGCGCCGCCTTCTCTCGCTGCTTGTAGCTCCAGTGCGCCGCCACCCCGTACTCTGCTACGTCATGCATGTCCTGCGTGCGAATCTGGATTTCGATCTTCTGCTGGTCCGGCCCGATGATGGAGGTGTGGATGGACTGGTACCCGTTCGCCTTCGGCGTGGAGATATAGTCCTTAAACTTGCCCGGCACGGTGTGGAATTCCGCGTGCAGGATGCCGAGCGCCTGGTAGCACTCCGGAATGGACTTCACGATGACGCGGAACGCCACGATGTCGCTGAGCTGCTCAAAGGGGATGTTCTTCATCTCCATCTTCTGCCAAATGGAGAACGGCTTCTTCTCACGCCCATACACCTGCTGCGGCTCAAGTCCACCCGCCGTCAACAGATCGGTAATTTTCTTCTCGATGCGCTCCACCTCGCCGCCGCCCTGCTTGCGCAGGAACTCCATGCGGGTGAGGATGGACTGCCTCGCTTCCGGATAAAGCGCGCCGAAGGAAAGGTCCTGCAGGTCCTCCTTCATCTGCCGCATGCCGATGCGCTCGGCGAGCGGGGCATAGATGTCGAGCGTTTCCTTGGCGATACGGTGGCGCTTCTCTTCGGACTTGATGAAATGGATGGTCGTCATATTATGCAGGCGGTCCGCCAGCTTGACCAGCAGCACCCGCAAATCTTCCGACATGGCCAGCAGCAGCTTGCGGAAATTCTCCGCCTGCTTGGAGGATTCGGATTTCAGCTCCAGCTGGTTCAGCTTGGTCACGCCGTCCACCAGCGCGGCGATTTCCTCGCCAAACAGGTCGCCAATTTGCTCCAGCGTGGCTTCCGTATCCTCCACCGTGTCATGCAACAAGGCGGTGATGATGGAGGCCGTATCCAGCCGCAGCGAGGTCAGGAAATATGCCACCTCAACAGGGTGGGAGAAATACGGGTCA
The DNA here is from genome assembly GCA_002291925.1 of Alphaproteobacteria bacterium UBA998. Classification (GTDB taxonomy): domain Bacteria; phylum Pseudomonadota; class Alphaproteobacteria; order Rickettsiales; family UBA998; genus UBA998. Next base: position 26,901 of record DBAY01000034.1, read on the forward strand.
CCCGAAGCGCGCTTCTGGCTGCCATGCGCCTGCATCGCAAACACGTAGGCAAGGTTGATGGCGTCTTCGTCGGCGTCGGGGTCGTAGGATTTGATCTTTTCGACAAGGTCAACCTGACGCCGCATCCCGCTCGGCTTCATGGCAAAGGCTGGCTGCATGAGACAAATATAATGCCTTTTTGCTGCCGTTGCAAAATTCGCGCATGAAAAAAGGCGGCTCTTGGCCGCCTTTTTCGTAACTCTGTGGAAGTTTTAGTCTTCCGGGTCGATATTCTCTTCCGCGAAGCTCATGCCGTCGGCATTTTCGACTTCGTCGGACTGGTCCACCATGCGCTGGCTTTCAGTGAACTCGGCGCGGATTTCGCTCAGGCGGGCCATCTCGTCGTTCATTTCGTCACCGAACGGCGTGGCTTCGAACTGCTCCGGCGCCTGGCGGCGGCAGAAATGGGTTACGATTTCTTCCATCAGCTTGCCGGACTGCACGGAACCTTCGGCAATCTCGCGCAGGGCGACCACGCTGTCCTTGTCGTTGTCACGGTCTACCGTCAGCGGCGCGCCGGAGGAAATCTGCTTGGCGCGCTGGGCGGCGGAAACCACCAGCTCAAAACGGTTGGGGATGACTTCGATGCAATCTTCGACGGTGACGCGCGCCATGGATTATCCTGTTGCTTTTTATTGTTTCAGTGAATGAGGCGTGTTTACTAATTGATTTTTTCCCGGAATGCAATAGTTTACTGTCGAAAAAGGCCGTTTTGCTGGCCTGGATGTAAATTTTCGGCAACATTTCCACAGGCGCGCATGTCAAACGTCGTCCCCCTGAACGAAGCCAAAGACAAGAAATTGCCCAAGCCGGACTGGATCCGCGTCAAAGCGCCCGTCAGCAAGGAATACCAGAACACGCGCGACCTCATGCGCCGCAGCCGCCTCAACACGGTCTGCGAAGAGGCCGCCTGCCCCAACATCGGCGAGTGCTGGTCCAAGAAGCACGCCACCGTGATGATCCTCGGCAGCGTCTGCACCCGCGCCTGCGCTTTCTGCAACGTGAAAACCGGCCGCCCCGACCTGCTCGACCCGCATGAGCCCGAAAACCTCGCCAAGGCCGTCGGCGAGCTGGGGCTGGAGCATGTCGTCATCACCTCCGTCGACCGTGACGATCTGGACGATGGCGGCGCCTCGCACTTTGCCGAATGCATCCGCCGCATCCGCCAGTCCTCGCCTTCCACCACCATCGAAATCCTTACCCCGGATTTCATGCGCAAGGAAGGCGCCATTGAGATTGTCGTCGAAGCCAAGCCGGATGTGTTCAACCACAATATCGAAACCGTGCCGAGGCTGTACCGCACCATCCGCCCCGGCGCGCGTTACTTCCACTCGCTCAACCTCCTGCACCGCGTGAAGGAGCTGAACCCGTCCATCTTCACCAAGTCCGGCCTCATGGTCGGCCTCGGCGAGGAGAAGGACGAGGTGATCCAGGTGATGGACGATTTGCGCTCCGCCGACGTGGATTTCATGACTATCGGCCAGTATCTGCAACCCACCCCCGCCCACGCGACGGTGGACCGCTACGTGACCCCGGATGAGTTCGAGATCTACGCCCGCACCGCGCGCACCAAGGGCTTCCTGATGGTCTCCGCCAGTCCGCTGACCCGCTCCTCTTACCATGCGGGCGAGGATTTCGCGGTGATGAAGGCCAACCGCGACCGTTTGCTCGCGGAATCTTCCCGCACGTAGCATGTTCGCGCAAACCGGATGGCCGAAGCGGTGGAGCTTTCCGCTGTTCAAATACAGCGTCTTTGCGCTGCTGAGTTTCAATATCTTCCTCTTCCTGCGCCACGCCACGCTGCGCGAGGCGATCGACAGCCTTGGCTGGGTGGTCTTGCTCCTGCTGTTTGAATGGGAAACCCGCCGCCCGCCCGGCCTGCCTTTGCCGCGTCTCATGATTGCCCTGCAAGCCCTGGCCTATGCCGCCATTCTTTATGCGCTGGCGCATTTTGCCATGCATGCGCTGGAGAAACCGCTCGACTTCCTCAACGCGCTGGCATGGATACTGGTGGCCGTCTTCATCGAGCTGGACATCCATCGCCCCGTGCCGCGCGGCTCGCAGGCGCATCATACGCGCTTTACCGCGAAGTATGTGCTTTACGGCATTCTTTTATTGCTCGCGGGCATCTGGGGCCTCCGCGGGGAAGCGCTGAACTTTTATGATGCGTTTTTATGGATTCTCTGCTTTTTTGCCATCGAACTTAATCAGGTGCGGCGCATTTCCTGACCGTACGCAACGCCCCAGCCTCTATGCCCGCCCACCGCGAGTCCATCCATCTCCCCTACACACAGGCGCAGCTTTTCGATCTCGTGGCCGATGTCGAGAAATACCCGCAGTTTCTCCCGTGGTGCCGCGCCGCCCGCATCCATGAACGCGGCGAGGGATACATGCTGGCCGAGCTGCTCATCGCCTTCAAAGGCATCCGCGAGAGCTACACCTCGCGGGTGGAATTGCGCCGCCCCGACGCCATCGATGTCACCATGGTGAAGGGCCCCTTCCATTACCTCGTCAATTACTGGCGCTTCACACCCGAAGCGGGGGGCACCCGCATCGATTTCGATCTCGATTTCCGCTTCAGCTCGCGCCTGCTGGAAACGCTTATCGGCGCCCTCTTCGCCCGCGCCACGGAGAAAATGGTCGGCGCCTTCAAATCACGGGCCGAGCAGCTTTACGGGGTTCATCCCAAGGGCTAAGGCACCCGTTATCCAAATGCAAAAATTAGGAGCGATTAGCTGATCGCGTTGGCCGCTGAGGCAGCGGCCTGTTGCGCCTGCTGACGGCGCGCGTCTTCACGCTCGCGCCACGAGGGCTGGCCCTGCTCGCGCTGCACCTCGTTAGCGATGGCCAGGCGCTGTTCCGGCGTCAGCGACGGGCTGGCGCCCATGGCGCGTGAGAGGTTGATGGCGTTGCGGCGCGCCTCCAGCTCCTGACGATCGTAGGAAATATCCGTTTCCTTGCGCCAGCCGATAAAGCCGGTCACCAGCGTGACCGCTCCCAGCGCGGCCGCACCCGCCAGTGCCGCGGTGGCGGAGATGCCAATCACAGGCAGGGCCGCACCACCGGAAGCAATGGCGAGGCCGGCCAGACCCGCGGCTCCCAGCCCCGTCAGCCCGGCGATGCCGTTCCAGATATAGGAAGACACTTCCTTGGAACGCATCTGCTGCTTGAGCTGATTATATTCCGGATCGTCGTACAGCGTGGCCATGGGCGTTTCTCCTGATTGCATTAATATTAGCAGCCTGCCGCGCCCTGATGTGTGAAAGTTTCGTGAAAATGATGGAAGTCCCGCATGATTTTCAGCCAGTTAGGCCACAGGCGCGCCCGATGAAAAAAATACGTGCGCTTTCACTTGGCCCTCGCTATAGAGAGAATCCTCCCAGCCAAGGGCTGGAGACTGCGGAGAGGTGGCCGAGTGGTCGAAGGCGCACGCCTGGAAAGTGTGTAGACGGCGAACCCGTCTCGCGGGTTCGAATCCCGCCCTCTCCGCCAGTTTAATTCTGCAAATCGCACTCTTGCGGTAGCTGGTTAATAAAACCTCCCAGTCAGCGCGCGGTTCCGCGCGTTTGGCACCGTACTGCCGTCCTTTGTGCAGAACGCCTGGAAGCCGCAAGAGAAGGGTTTTTCTCAGAACCTCTGCACTTGCGACAATCAGTACGGCGCGGCTTTAGCGTTATAAATCAAGATAATTCCACCGTACCGTTTCGTAAATGATATTGGCTACCAATAGCTTCTAGGAAGTTTCGCGCGGTACGATGGATGCTATTCGGCGGCGTTGGCAAAGCCATATTTGATGCGCTGCTCCTCCCAATCGAGCGGGATCGGCTTAAACAGATCGGTGAGCGTCAGTTGCTTGGGCTGCCTGCCATCCAAGATGGCCTCGATGATATCCGGCGCTAACAGGCTCAGGCGCAGCACGCGCGCCATGTAGGATTCATTTACCTTGATGCTCTGCGCGAGATCGCTGGCCGAGCTGACTTTTCCGCGATCAATCATCTCCTTCCACTGGAAGGCTTGCGCGATGGCTTTCAGAATCGGCGCGTATTCCTTGGGCGGCAGGAACTGGTCGGCCACGGCATCCGGGGCCAGGATGTAGCGCCTGCCGCCATGACGCTTGAAGCTGATCGGGATATGCACGGTAATCGTGCCATCGTAATTGGTACGGCGCTCCTCGCGCTCACGCACTACCTGCACGCTATGCAGATAGACGCCTTGTTGCAAGCTGGCCATATACTTCCATGATGCCGTTGGGTTGATAAGTTACATCGATGCCCTGCAAGCTGACCTGAATGCGCTGCACGATCAGCCGCACGATGCGGTTCTGCTCCAGCGGGAAGAGCTGATCCCAAATCTCGTTGAAGCGCTGCAGGCTGGCGCGCACTTGATCGAGCGTGATATTCGGCTCCTGCGCCTGCGCCCTGGCATGAGTTAAATGCACGATCTCCGGCGCGGTGAAAAATTGCCGCAGGTGACCGATCACAAGCGGCTCGATCTGCTCGGCGGGAATGGAGCGCAGATCCGTGCTGGAATAGCCCTGGCGGATTGCTTTCGTGCTGACATAATAGCGGTAATGCTTGCCCCGCTTCATGGAATAGCTCGGCGTCATCGCTATACCTTCGGCATCGAACATTACGCCGCGCAGCAGGAACGGCACATCGGTTTTGTGGGAAAGCTGTTTTGACCGCGGCGCTTTCGCCTTGAGCTGCGCCTGGGCGGCATCCCAGATATCCTGCGGAATGATCGCCTCATGCTCGCCGGGGTAGAGCGCGCCGTGGTGATGGATTTTGCCGGTATAAACCGGGTTGCGTAGGATTTTATGCAGCAGCAGCGCGTCGATTTTCTTGCCGACGCGCTTCTTGTCTTCCTGCGTTGTCCAGCTCTTGGCGCGGTAGCAGCGATCCTCCAGCTCCTTTACCATCCGCACGCGCGAGCCGTGCATCAGATAGCGCTCGAAAATGAAGCGCACGATGGCGGCTTCCTGTTTATTGATGATTAGTTTGCGGTCTTTCACATCGTAACCCAGCGGCGGCACGCCGCCCATCCACAAGCCTTTCTTTTTCGAGGCGGCGAATTTGTCGCGGATGCGCTCGCCGGTCACCTCGCGTTCGAACTGCGCGAAAGAAAGTAGGATATTGAGCGTAAGCCTTCCCATCGAAGTGGTGGTGTTGAATTGCTGGGTGACCGAAACGAAGGTGACCTTGTGCCGATCGAAGATCTCCACCAACTTGGCGAAATCCGCCAGCGAGCGGGAAAGCCGGTCGATCTTGTACACCACCACGGTGTCGACGCGGCCCATTTCGATATCGTGCATCAGGCGCTTTAAAGCCGGGCGCTCCAGATTGCCACCGGAAAACCCGCCATCGTCATAGCGCTCGCTGGAAAGCACCCATCCTTGCTGGCGCTGGCTTTGGATGAAGGCGGCGGCATCGTCATACTGTGCATCGAGCGAATTGTAATCCTGTTCCAGCCCTTCCTCGTGGGATTTGCGGGTGTAAATCGCGCAGCGGAGTTTCGGCTTGGCTTCCGTCATCTCTTGCCCCGATGGTTGCGCAGGCCAAAGAAGAGCGGCCCGTTCCAGCGCGCGCCAGTGATTAGCGTGGCGATGGCGCTGAGCGAGGTGAATTGCCGCCCTTCATATTCAAAACCGTCACGCAGCACGCGCACGCGATATTCGGTACCTTTAAATTCCCTGACCAGGATCGCGCCCACCGGCGGCTTGTTGGCATCGATACGCGCACGCTGCTTATTCTCCAGCATCTCCTCGCGCAGTTGAGTGATGCGTTTTTGTGCCTGTTTCCCCAAGCCTCCATGCGCCAATTCCTGCAGGCGGTAAGCCACGCGCGATTCCAGATAAGCGCGATTGAACGGTGGCGGCTCACCCTCGCATACCTCGCGCCATTTATTTCTAAGCTGCTCGGTGTTCATATCCTTCAGCACGGCCAGCTGAGCGATAATCGGAATATGCGTCATGCGGTTACCAGTGTTAGCGTTTGGTCGCATACACGCTCTCTTTCACTTCACAGTCCAGTAGAATGTCATCAAAACTGTTGTTTTTCCTCGCTTTTAACGCAATAGCGCGGCGCAGCCCGCGCGCTAGGATATCGGCGATTTCCTCACGGCGCTGGACGGGTGTCATATCATCCGGCGCCCGCATCATTCACCCTCGATGCTCTCGCCGGTGGAGAGCTTTACCAATGCGCGCAATACCGTATAAAGCTCGCCGTGATGCGCAGGCGATACCCGCCCCAACAGGCGAATGAAGCGCACCATCGGCGGCGGCACCGGCGAGAACAGCGGATGATTTTCCCGCTCCGGATAAAACACCAGCACCGATACTTCGAACGCCTCGGCGCATTGCATCAGTTTGCTGGCCGAAAGCCGATTGATCGCGCGCTCGTATTTTTGCACTTGCTGGGTGGAAACGCCGATCTCATCGGCCAGCTGCGCTTGCGTGATGCCCATGGTCTGTCGCAGCGTATGCAGCTGCTGAGCGATATAGCAATCCACTTCCTGCTCATCGATCATGGCTGGCCTCCCTGATTCCGGCATTGCGGATAAAGCCATTCGGGGATGCACACGCCGCCTTCGCAGCAGCCGCTGATCCAGTTGATGATCAGCCAGTCGAAGAATAATGCGAAGAGCAGCAGGAAGAACGCGGTGATGATGTAGGAGAACGCCTGCCGCCAGGTAAGCGACTTGCGCCAATATTGAAATTTATTTGCTACTAATTTGATGATACCCATGGTTGCCTCCCGGCGCTTGAATGCGCCCATGGGTATGAGGCGGTAACATGAAATGAAATTTTCTGTCCACTAAAAATTGCAGCGGAAGAAAATATATTTTACGTGTTTTCAGTGGTTTGTTGCCGCCTCGGCAACCAAAGATTCGCCCTAAGCTCGTTTCACATGCAGGATGGGATGGGCGGCGGTGATCGCCACGTCGATCATCAGCGGCGCGCCGTGCGGCTGCAGGATGAAATGGCCGGGCTTGGAGCCTTTGGAAACCCAGGCCAGAAGTTTCTCGCCGCGCGTTTTACCGGCGAGCTTCACCACGCATTCGCGCTCAACGAAATAGCGCTCCTGCGTGGTCGGAATGCCATCATAAAACAGCACATCGTTGTTGCCGTGATAGGGCTTCAAGCCCTGCTGCTTGATGCGTAACGCTTCGGTCGAATCGGGCAATCCCATCGGCGGCTCCACGCGCTCCTGCTTGTCGGCGGGGACATCCTGGATGAAGGATTTGTGGCGGATGATGCCGGTCACCGGCACGGTGGGCATATCGAGATCGGGCGAATCGAGATCTTCCGGCGCGCAACCGAGCGCCTTGGCGATGGCCTGGCGGTATTTCTCAAAGCCTTGCGTATAGCCGGTTTCGATGCGGTTCAGCGTGGGCACAGGGATGCCGTGTTCGCCGATCATTCCGGCCAGGCGTTTCTGCGTCCAACCTTTGCGCCTGCGCAGATATGTGATGTTGTTGCTCATGGCCTTAACAGTTACCGGAACGGCAACCGTTTGTCCAGCCGCTTGTGAAATTATTTCATTGACAAGAAATTTCATTATCGGCGATGCTCTTGCCCATGAAATTAAAACAATGGCTCCATATGACAGGGATGAAACAAAACGAGCTGGCGCAGCTCGTGGGCGTTTCCAAATCCACCATCAACCGGGTGATCGTGCATGGGCGCATCCTCGATCCCGATGTCATCGTGCGGATTTACTTCATCACCTTCGGCGCGGTGCGCCCGGATGATTTCTACGATCTGGAATCCGTGCCGCCCGATATCCAGGCGCTGTTCAACACCGGCAGGCTGTGGCGTGGCCTCTCATCGCAGGACATATCGGATGCCGCATGAACGACGAACGCCAGCCATTACCTTCCCGCAGGCAGAATAAAAGCATCGAGCTGGTATTCGATGGCGTGCGCTACCAGCTCACCGTCGGCTTCTATGAAAACGGGCGCATCGGCGAGGTATGGCTGAACGGGCCGCGGCCCGATAGCGCGCTTTACCATATCACGCAGGATGGCTGCGTGCTGCTCTCCCATCTGCTGCAGCGCTTCACCTCGCCGGAAGCGATTCTCGATTCCCTGCCGCGCGCCGCCGATGGCCAGCCTGCTTCGGTGCTGGGCGCTATCGTGCTGCGGCTCATCGAGCTGGGAGGCGGCATATGACCAAGCTGCCTTACATGCCGTTTTATTGCGATGTGTACCTAGTCGATACCTCGGTGCTGTCGCTGGAGGCGCAAGGTGCCTATATGCGGCTGCTTGCGCATATGTGGATCGGCGGCGGCAGTGTTCCCGATGATGATAAGCGCATCGCCCGCATGCTCGGCGTGCATGTGAATAAGTGGGTGAATATCCGCGAAACCCTGGAGGGGTTTTTGGAAAAACCCACCCCCGGTTTGCTCAGTCAGAAACGTTTGCAGCGGGAGTACCATAAGGTCGAGGGGAAAAGCGAAGCCGCCCGGCAAAACGCCCTGGCCAGATGGGATGGCAACAGCCCGAAAAATAACAATTCCGGTTATGCGGGCGCATCCGGCTCGCATAAGCGAACGCGAAGCGCGCCGGGTGCGAAGGCGCTTGCCAATCTGCTGCCGAAAATGAGCGAACCGCATCCTAAGCTAAATCTAAATATAAATATTAATAGGGCATTGTCCCATTAAGATA
>DBAY01000053.1 GCA_002291925.1 Alphaproteobacteria bacterium UBA998
AACAATGCCTTTTTAGTTTGCATTCAAAGCTCTCTTTAATATGTTACTGATAGTATTCATTCGAACGAAGGAGTCAATAGACATTATTTATCCAAGTTCTTCTGGCATAAATAGTACTTCTGCGAGAGAAACTTTTAGCCTTTGGCGTATAGACACAAAATCTCATCCCCATCAGACAAATCAGTCTTTACCAAGGCAGAAGCGCTCGCAACACACTTTGAACATCTTGCAAGGCAGTGCCGCAACGGCGAACGTCGCTGAGAGCCTTACTCCCCCGACTTTTCGAAAGTTTCTCCCCCGCTTCATCCGTCAGTAGCGGATGGTGGTGATAATAGGGCGTTGGCAGGCCTAGCAGGGTTTGCAGGAGGACGTGCACGTCGGTGGCGGCTTCGAGGTCGGCGCCGCGGACGATGTGGGTGATGCCTTGGAGCGCGTCGTCCACCACGACGGAGAGGTGATAGCTGGTGGGCGTCTCCTTGCGTACGAGGACGGCATCGCCCCAGCGCGCGGGATGGCAGGGGACAGGCTCTTCCGTCATCTCCGGCAGGTGCAGGCGCGTATAGACCAGCGGGCCGGTCGCCACGGCCATCGCGCGCGCCATGTGCAGCCGCCAGGCGTGCGGCTCGCCCTGTGCGATGCGAGCCTGCGCCTCGGCCTCGGGCAGGGCGCGGCAGGTGCCGGGATAAAGCGGCGCGCCGTCGGGGTCCGTGCCCTCGCTGCGCGCGGCGATGTACGAGCGGCTGCAGAAACAGGGGTAAAGCAGCCCATGCTGGCGCAGCGTCTGCGCGGCGGCGCGGTAATCCTCCCAATGCTGCGACTGGCGGCGCACCGGCTCCTCCCAGCGCAGCCCCAGCCAGCGCAGATCCTCCAGCATCGCCTCCGTCAGGGCGTCCGTGCAGCGCGTGGTGTCGATGTCCTCGATACGCAGCAGGAAGCGGCCACCCATGCGCTCCGCCAGCCGGGCGTTCAGCAGGGCGGAATAGGCATGGCCGAGATGCAGCCGCCCGTTCGGGCTCGGCGCAAAGCGCAGCACGGGGCGGGGGCGGGCATCAGGCGTGGCAGGGGGCATGGCGGGAGCATACGCCATCCCGCCATGCCGTCAAAGTGTGAGGATCAGGCCAGTTCGCCAACGCGGTCCTGAATGCGCTCGCTTTCGCGTTGGGTGCTGCGCGAGGCGTTGTCGTCGCCCAGGCGGCCCTGGCTGCCTTGCGACTTGCCGCCGGAGGATTGGCTGCGCTCACCGGAGTTCTTGTGCAGCTCGCCGGCGCTTTGCAGCTGCTCGATCACCTGCTCGGGCGCGTTGCCGAGGATATCGGCCATGGAGATGATGCCGGCCAACGCCTCGCCGCGGCTTTTCACTAGCAGACGGCCGACGTCATTGGCAACCATTTTCTCGAACGCGTTGGCGATGGTGTCTTCTTCGTAGCAGAACACGGTGTCGCGGGTGAAGATGTTCTCGACGCGGCATTGTTCGGGGTTCTTGCCCTCGGCGGTGGCGCGGATGGTGATGTCGCGGTCGGTCAGCACGCCGATGGGGCGCTGGCTGTCGCTGCCTTGCGCGCCTTCCACCACGGGCAGCACGCCGGTGTTGATGTCGCGCATCTTGCGGGCGGCCTCCACCACGGTCGCATCCGCCGTGATGAATTCGGGCGAGGGTTTCATCAGGTCACGGATTTTCATAGGGTCTCTCCTGCAGGTAATGGGGGGAGGACAGGGTGAGGCGTGTGGCCTTAGAAGGCTAGAGGAGAACCTATAGGTGGAAGTAAGTTTACACTAAGTTTAGCCCGCATGTGACATGCTGCTGGTTTTGCTGGCCATCCGTGCTTTCGCCGGTGTGTCTTGAACACTTACCGCTTCTGGGGAAGCTTCTTGCGCTGCAGTAATGCTGGAGTTCTGCACGCCCTCCTTCTGCGCTTGCGCGAGGGCAATCTCCATCGGATTTTTAGGGGCTGGATTTGTTGTTGTAGCGGAAACTTCAGAATTACCAGAAGCAGCCGTCCGAATGTCCGCAGACTGATCGGTAATGACAGTAGTCGATGAAGCGACCGCCGTTTTAATCTTAAATCCGCCAAACTCGTCAATACGTGTCTTAAGGGTTGTGTAATCTGTTTTCAAAGCCGTATCTAGGCCGGTATTTCTTTCATATTCCGAAAATTTATCGGCACCTTGAATCCGACGAAGCTCCGCGATCTCCTGCGCGTTAAGCTCGCCATCCTCATAGATTCGGGCAGCCTGCAGAAATTTTTCACTGCTATTCAAGCCGGACAGGCCTAGCGCAACACTTCGCTTGGTAGCATCATCGTTACGGATGATGCCATTATTAGCCATAGCATCGACTATTTGAGTCGTGGATTTTCCTTCGGTCATTTCCCTGACCATTTGGTCTGCCCGTTCGCGACCGACCTCCCTGACCATTCTCTGGTGGTATTCCCCAAGCGCTGCCAGCGGCGCTGCTACCGCAGTCTGATTGCGCAGATTATTCATGGCAATAAGCTCACGCTGACGATCTGTCAGTCTGGGATCGTCCAGTCGTCCACCTACCCGCTGATAAGCCTCCCTTGCGCGCTGAACTTCAGGATCATTATGATTAAAATTCTCAAGATCGCGGGCAATTTCCTCAGGGCTTTTCCCCGCAAAACGATTTTCAAGAATACGGCGGGCCTGCGGATTTTCGGTGGCGCCTATCAGCCCTTCAGCGACACGGCCCCGGTTTAAACGCTCCTCTCTCTCAGCTCTCTCAAGATGGCTGCGTTCACCAGTCTCCCGATATTGGCGCAGGGCATCCCTGACATCCGGACTAATGACCCCGCCGCCCCGCTGAATGATATTGTCTATGGTAGAGGCCGCGTCGGGGTGAGACCGCTTGATTTCCTCGGCTTCGTTGATGGCCTCAATATTCTGGGCAGTCGCCACGGTTCGTGCCGCGGGATTATTCATGACGGCCGCCATCTGCCGACCCGGAACGCTGTTAGGGTCCGCCATCAGCGCCGTCGCGGTACGCGCGAACTCCTCGCGCTCCAACGCATTCATTTCGTTGAACGCCTGCCCCCACGGCGTCGAGCGATCGCTGAAGAAATCGTAGGTGCGTCGCTGTTCTGAGGTCAAAGCAGCTTTTTGACCCTCATAATGGGTTTGTGCAAAGTCCCTGTCTTCTTCTTGTTCGTGTTGTAGTTCACGAATGCGTGCTTCTGCCCGCGCGTAAGCAATAATCTGCTGCCGGTCAAAGCTAGAAAGCGGTACCCCGGCTGACTGTAGAATACCAATATATTTTCTGAGTTCTGCCGCTTCTGCGGGTGATAAATCTTCTGCCTGCTCAATCAGGTTATTGATTTCTGCGCCCTGCCAGAAAGGACGGCTGCTGATTTCCGGTGCTTCACGCGCACCCGGTGATGGATAATCCGCCAAATTGCCAGGTGTTACGACCATAACGGTATCCTACCTTTCCTGCAGGATAACGCAGTTTCATGACAATTCTATGAAGGAATGGGGCAATTCTGTAAAAAAAATCAGTGAATCATCAGTAAAGAGGGCGAAAGACAATAAAAAAGCGCCTTAAAGGCGCTCTTTCCCCTCTCAACAACAATTCGAATCAGGCGCGGGCCTGCGCAGCGGCGAGGGCGGCCATCTGGCGCTGGCGGGCCAGCTCGGCGGTATGCGCGCCGACGACCGGGCGCCCACGGCCCGATTCGGCGCCGCGAATCATATAGCCAATGCCTAGACCGGCAGCGCCGACGGCGGCAGCCGGTAAAGGATCTTTTTGGATCATCGTGCCTACTGTACTTACGCCTTCTACAATTCCGGTTCCGGCTCGGCTAGCCAAAGTCGTTAAGCCACTAACCTCAGAAAAATTGATGCCTTTAGTTGCAGCTTCGCCAAACACGGTGGTTACTACACTAGAATTGAGATTTGAAAGACGAGATGCGCCATCTGTTAAAGCCTTCCCGGTATTTTGAAGAAAACCATTAGCAGCTTCGCCAGTTACAGGACCAATAGCGCTACCAAGGGCGTTCATAGCAACAGGAAGAACTAATGCGGTTCCGACAACCAAGCCCACTATTTTGGTGGCGCCCCAGATCATGCTGCCCCAGGTAGGTTGTTCGTTGGCCATGGCGTGTTCCCCTTACAGGTATTGCTTACTGTAGAGAGTAGCGCGTCACTATGACGTTTTCATGACGATTGCATGTCAAAATGGGGAAATTGGGGCGAAATGCCGTCGCTTAGGGAAAGTGCGTCCTAGCGGCGGTATATATACTCGGGAACGCTGAAATTCATGCGGTTGGTGACAGAGCCGAGGCCTGGTCTGCTGACGGCACCGTTCAGCGCGGCGGTGTGCGGTCCGACGACCGGACGCTGGCGCGCTTCCGTGTCCCGTGTCAGGTAGCCAGCGGCGACACCCGCGCCGGCGATGGCCGCCGTGGCGCCCAGATTGCTGCTGGCATGTTTCCACAACGTACTGGCACCCGTGGAAATGCCTTCAATAGCGCGACCTCCAAGGCCGCTCGAGAACGCATTATGAAGCTGGGCGGTGGTTACGGGATCACCGAAGAACACATTCGCCACGTGATAACTCAAACCACCCATGCTTTGCGGAGTGGGAGCGGCTGAAAGGCTGCTACTGGCGGCTTTCAGCGCTTCTCCAATATTGCCCGTGACCGTGCTGGCTGCCGGAGCACCGGCGGCGGGGGCCAGCATGCTGCCGACCGAATCCAGAACCGAAGGTGCGACAATGATAGCAACCGTTGCCGCACCTGCAACGCCTGCCATTCTGAGAAGGGTTCCACCCCATGTCGCTTGAGACTGTTCGGCCATAAAAGATTTTTCCTCTTCTACAGCCTAACGAAGATCTGTGACGGTTTTATGACAAAAGTCGGAAAAAATCAGACGGCTAGGCCTGTCCGCCATTCTCCGAATCACGCTTCTTCATTTCCTCGATCTTGTCGGCAATGACCTGCTTGGGATCGATGGGTTGGAAGAACTTGCTGGGGTCGGTGTTGTACATCTCCGCTACCTTGAGGGTAACTTCCTCTGGCGGGGTTTCCCCCTCGGCGGAGACGATGATCTCCCCAAACGGCTCGAAATTGTACAAATCCAGCGTGCCGTCACGTTCGGCGCGCTTGAAGCTGTCATACATGCTGGGCATCACGGCGACATAGCACCAGAAAGGGCCGCCATGCTCCATCGTGCCGTAGACCAGCATGATGATGCGGGAAATGAGGTCGGGATCGTAGCGGTCCGGGGCCTGTTCGTCGGCCATGCAAAGCTCCTCGTTAATTTTCAGCCTTAACCAGCTAGGCCGCCTTTGTCAAATTGCTCATGACATACTGCAGGATGCCGCCATGGTTGTAATAGGCAAGCTCATCGAGTGTGTCTATTCTGCAAAGGAGTTGCGTCTTTTGCACCGCACCATCCTTGCGTTTGATTTCCATCGTCACCTGCATGCGCGGCTTGATGTCCTCCAGCCCGAACAGGCTGATTTCTTCGGAGCCGTCCAGTTTCAGGGACTTGCGGTCTTCACCGTTCTGGAATACCAGCGGCAGGATGCCCATGCCAACCAGGTTGGAGCGGTGGATACGCTCGAAACTCTCGGCCACCACGGCTTTCACGCCGAGCAGTCGCGTGCCCTTGGCCGCCCAGTCGCGCGAGGAGCCGGTGCCGTATTCCTTGCCTGCGATGACTACCAGCGGGGTGCCTTCGGCCTGATAGCGCATGGCGGCATCGTAAATGGCCATTTTCTCGCCATTGTAGAGCGTGTTGCCGCCTTCCTCGCCGCCCAGCATCTCGTTCTTAATGCGGATATTGGCGAAGGTGCCGCGCATCATGATTTCATGGTTGCCGCGGCGCGCGCCGTAGGAGTTGAAGTCCTTCTTCTCGACGCCATGCGCCTTGAGGTAGACGCCCGCCGGGCTCTTCTCGGCGATGTTGCCTGCCGGGGAGATGTGGTCGGTGGTGATGGAATCGCCCAGCAGCGCAAGGATGCGCGCGCCGGTGATGTTGCCGCCGGTTTTGGCTGCCTCGCCGCTGAAGAAGGGCGGGTTTTGCACGTAGGTGGAGTCATTGTCCCACGTGTAGGTCTTGCCCTGCGCGGTGGCGATGCCCTGCCAGAGCTTGTCGCCGGTGAACACGTCGGCATAGCGCTTCTTGAACGCTTGCGCGGTGACGGATTGGGTAATGACCGCCTGGATTTCCTGCGCGGTGGGCCAGATGTCCTTCAGGTAGACGGGCTGACCATCCTTATCCGTGCCGAGAGGGTCTTTCGTCAGGTCGATGGAGAGTGACCCGGCGATGGCGTAGGCGACCACAAGCGGCGGGGAGGCGAGGTAGTTCGCCTTCACCAGCGGATGCACGCGGCCTTCGAAGTTCCGGTTGCCGGAGATGACGGAGGACACGACGAGGTTATCCTTCTTGATGGCCTCTTCGATCGGATCGAGCAGCGGGCCGGAGTTGCCGATGCAGGTCGTGCAACCATAGCCGACGAGGTTAAAGCCCAGCGCGTCGAGATCTTCCTGAAGTTTGGATGTCGCCAGATATTCCGTCACCACCTGCGAGCCGGGGGCCAGCGAGGTTTTCACCCACGGCTTCACGGTGAGGCCTTTCTCGCGCGCCTTGCGGGCCACCAGACCGGCACCAATCAGCACGGAGGGGTTGGAGGTGTTGGTGCAGCTCGTGATGGCCGCAATCACCACGTCGCCATGGCCGACGTCGAACTTCGTGCCCGCGACCGGGGTGCGCGTGTTGCGAGGCGTGCCGCCGGTATTGAGGGAGGCGAAGCCGTCCTCGAAGGATTTGACGGCGTCGGAGAGCACAATCTTGTCCTGCGGGCGCTTCGGGCCGGCGATGCACGGTTGCACATCGGCCAGATCGAGCGACAATGTGTCGGAATAGACGGTGCCGGTGCCGTCGCCCTCACGCCACATGCCTTGCGCCTTGGCGTAGGCTTCCACCAGCGGGGTCATGTCCTCGCGGCCGGTGAGGTTGAGGTAATTCAGCGTTTCGCCGTCGATCGGGAAGATGCCGCAGGTCGCGCCATATTCCGGGGCCATGTTGGCGATGGTGGCGCGATCGGCGAGCGTCAGATTGCCGAGGCCTTCGCCGTAGAATTCCACGAACTTGCCCACCACGCCTTTCTTGCGGAGCATGTTGGTGACAGTGAGCACGAGGTCGGTGGCGGTGGTGCCTTCCTTCATCTTGCCCGTCAGCTTGAAGCCGACGACGTCCGGAATCACCATCGAAACCGGCTGGCCGAGCATGGCCGCTTCGGCCTCAATGCCCCCCACGCCCCAGCCTAGCACGGCAAGGCCGTTGACCATGGTGGTGTGCGAATCGGTGCCGACCAGCGTATCCGGGTAGGCCACGGTTTCGCCGTTCTCTTCTTTCGTCCACACCACCTTGGCAAGGTATTCGAGGTTCACTTGATGGCAGATGCCGGTGCCGGGCGGCACGACGCGGAAATTGTTGAACGCCTTCTGGCCCCAGCGCAGGAACGCATAACGCTCGCCGTTACGCTCCATCTCGAGGGAGACATTTTCTTCAAAGGATTTCGAGGTGCCGTATTTGTCCACCTGCACCGAGTGGTCGATGACGAGATCGACGGGCGATAAGGGGTTGATGACGTCCGGGTTCTTGTTCTTGCGGGCCACGGCGTCGCGCATGGCGGCGAGGTCCACCACGGCAGGCACGCCGGTGAAGTCCTGCATCAGCACGCGGGCCGGGCGGTAGGCGATCTCATGCGTCGAGGTGCCGGACTTCATCCATGCAGCAAAGGCTTCGATATCGGCCTTGGTCACGGAGACGCCGTTTTCATAACGCAGCAGGTTCTCCAGCAGGATTTTCATGGAGAAGGGCATCTTCGCAAGGTCAAAACCCAGCTTCGCCGCCGCCTTCGGCAACGAATAGTAGGTATAAGTCTTTCCTCCGGCTTGCAGCGTGGATTTGCTCTGGAAGCTGTCGAGGCTCTTGTCCTGCATGGTGTAAAGATCCCTTATTTCATTAGGTTTGATAGTGGCTTTGCACATTTATATAGGTAACGCATTAAAAAATGCTAAAAGGCTATCATGACATCCAGTAACCCAAAAGAAATGCTGTTTGCCTGCCACAATCTTTGGCTGGAGTTAAATGGTGAACAGATTTTTGCTGGCATTACGCTAACTATAAATGCAGGCAAGATTGTTGCTATCGTAGATAACAACGGTAGTGGGAAGACACTTCTTCTCGAAGTGATCGCTGGCAAGCGAAAGGCAAGCGGCGGAAGGCTGCTGTGGGCAGAAGGTCTAAGGCCTAGAGGAGATCTTCGCTATATTTCCCAGTGTCCACGGTTTTTCTTTTGGCGCAAAGTTCATCAGCAGCTTTGGCGCTTCTGTGTGAGGCACCTGCCGGAAATGTGTGCAGAATTGAAGTCCGCTCCGCCTATATCTGCATTTTTGAATCCAGCCATGACCAATTTGCCCTTAACGGCGATGGTTAATTTTTTTGGAATGAGTAGGTATCTCTCTTCACGCATCTACAGGTTATCAACAGGGCTGAAGAAACGCCTAGCTTTGGTAGAACTTCTCGTGGCTCCTGCACCTATATGGTTGCTGGATGACCCTTTTGCCTTATTAGATGAACACGGGCGCGAGCAACTTAAATGGCTTATGGAAGCTCATTTGCGAAATGGTGGAGGCATTCTGATTACTGCTCACTCTCGTGGCCTATTAGAGGGAGGCTTACCCAAGGATGCTTGTGTGGAATGGACAGATATGCGGATTTACCCTGAAGAGGCTCGCTAACAAGGCATGATTGGAAAAGCTGTAATTGCTCACTATTTCCATTTCATGCATTTACTGATCATTGTCGCCTTGTTTTTTGCAAAAGGATCTCTTGCTATGGAATTTACCTCCACCCAACGTGCCATCTTCGCTGGGGGGTGCTTTTGGTGCACACAAGCTGAGTTTTCTAGTACAGACGGGGTCATCTCCGTTACCTCCGGCTATACGGGCGGGCATGTGCCGAACCCGACTTATGAGCAGGTGGTGAGCAAGAAAACCGGCCACGCCGAAGCGGTGGAAGTGGTCTATGATCCCGCCAAGGTCAGCTATGAGAAATTGCTCGATATCTATTGGAGCAACATCGACCCCACCGACGCCGGGGGCCAGTTTGCCGACCGGGGGGATTCCTACCGCACTGTCATTTTCTACACGACCGATGAGCAGAAATCCCAAGCCGAAGCCTCACGCGAAGCGGTAGGGCAAAAGCTTGGACATACCATCGCCACGAAGATCGAGAAGGCGGGCGAGTTTTATCCGGCGGAGGACTATCATCAGGATTATCACCGCAAAAACCCGCTGCGCTATAACGCCTACAAATACGGTTCTGGCCGCGTTGATAAGCTGGAAAAGCTCTGGGGCAAGGAAGCAGCGGAGTAGTTATTTATTCTCGTCATTCCGGGACGCGCAGCGTGCCCGGAATCTCCT
>DBAY01000003.1 GCA_002291925.1 Alphaproteobacteria bacterium UBA998
TCTTAATGGAACAATGCCTGAAAGTTTAAAATTTTAATTCCTGTTAAGGCCCAGATATAGGGGTCCCCTAAAAAAATGTTCCATATATAGGCTAAGCACAGTCGGGCTGCTGCTCCGGGGCGGCGCGCACGAAGGCGCTCAACAAATGGCATGCATCGTATAGATGGCGGATACGCGGATAGTGATCCAAAATTACGCTAAACCGGCGCGCGCTATAGACTTGCGGAATCAGGCAACAATCCGCAATGGTCGGGGTGGGGCCCACGCAATAGTCATGAGTGGCCGTCTGAGTGAGCAGGGATTCCAGCGCTGCCAGCCCCTGCTGCATCCAGTGGTGCATCCACGCGGTTTTCTGTGCCTCGGTGATACCAAACTCGCGGGTCAGGTAGCCGGTCACGCGCGGCACGTTAAGCGGGTGGATGTCGCAAGCAATCAGCTGCGCGATGGCACGGACCTGCGCCGCCTGCACGGGGTCGGAGGGAATAAGCGGCGGGGTGGGATAAACCTCTTCCAGATACTCAAGAATGGCCAGCGACTGGGTGAGGCGCACCTGCTCATCCTCCAGCACCGGCACCATGTGCTGCGGATTGATGGCCCCGAATTCAGCCGCTAGCTGCTCGCCGTGAAGCAGGTTCACGGGAATTACCGTGGCCGCCAGCCCCTTCAGCTCCAGCGCGATGCGCACGCGGTAGGCCGCCGTGGAGCGCCAGTAGGTATAAAGCGAGAGATCAGCCATAGATTGCCGTCATTGCCCGAGTTTGCGCCAGCAAACTATAGGGCAATCCAGTGCCATACGCGAGTGGGGTCTGGATTCCCCTATAATTTGCTTTGCAAATTCGGGGAATGACGAACATCAGGCTTCATACCGCTTCACCATCTGTTCGATGCGGCCGAAGAGGCTACGGCCTTGCGCATCCTTCATATCAAAACGCACGCGCTCGCCGAAGCGCAGGAAGGGCGTCTTGGCCTCACCCTGCTCCAGAATCTCGATCATCCGCCGCTCGGCGATGCAGGAGGAGCCGGTGGAGCGATCAACATTGGACACTGTGCCGGAGCCGACGATGCAGCCCGCCGTGAGGAAGCGGGTTTTCGCCGCATGGGCAATCAGCGTACCGAAATCGAAGGTCATGTCCACGCCGGCATCGGGCTGGCCAAACAGTTCGTCGCCCCGATAGCTTTCCAGCCGCAGATGCAGCTTGCCGTCTTTCCATGCCTCGCCAAGGATATCCGGCGTTGCCACCACCGGCGCGAAGGCGCTGGCGGGCTTGCTGTGGAAGAAGCCGAAGCCCTTGGCCAGTTCCGCCGGGATGAGATTGCGCAGGGACACATCGTTCACCAGCGTCACTAGCTTCACATGTTTCAGCGCTTCCGTAGGCGTGACGCCCATCGGCACATCGTCGGTGATGACCGCCACTTCCGCTTCGAAGTCAATGCCCCACGCCTCATCGGCGAGCAGAATCGGATCGCGCGGGCCGAGCATGGCGTCCGAGCCGCCCTGATACATCAACGGGTCAGTCCAGAAGCTGGGCGGCATCTCGGCGCCGCGCGCCTTGCGCACCAACTCCACGTGATTCACATAGGCCGAACCGTCCACCCACTGATAGGCACGCGGCAGCGGCGCGGCGAGCTGGTGCGGGTCGAGGTCGAACGCGCCCGGCATCTGCAGATCATTGAGCAGCCCGTAGGTACGACGCAGCGCGGGCTGCATGCGCTCCCAGTGGTCGAGCGCCTGCTGCAGCGTCGAGGCGATCTGTGGTACACGCACCGCGCGCGCGAGGTCTTCGCTCACCACCACCAGCGTGCCGTCACGGCCGCCTTCTTTCAGGGTTGCCAGTTTCATGGCTTCACTTTCCACGAATCCACATAGCCTGTCCACTCCACCGCACTGGCCGCGTCGCCGATGTCCACCGCGTCGCGCGTGTCGATCATCACGGCGACTTCGTCGGTTTCCTTCTTCACCGCCTTGGCCCCGGCGGCGAAGGCTTTGGGATGCGGGCCGTGCGGGAAGCCGCAGGGATGCAGCGTCATCATCCCGGGATGGATATTGTCACGGCTGAAGAACTCGCCGCGATGGTAGAAAATGATTTCGTCATAATCATTGTTGGAGTGGAAGAACGGCACTTTCAGCGCGCCGGGGTCGGTCTCGATCAGGCGCGGCACGAAGGTGCACACCACGAAGCGATTGGTGAGAAAGGTGGTGTGCGCCGAGGGCGGCAGGTGATAGCGGTGGCTCATCAGCGGGCGAATGTCGCGCCAGTTGAGCTTCACCGGCAGCAAATCACCATGCCAGCCCACCGCATCGAGCGGGTTGTGCGGATAGGTGATAGTGGAAAGCGCGCCCCGGCGTTTGGCGAGCACCTTCCACTCGCCCTGTCCCTGCTGGGCGAGGAAGGCTTCGTCGATGGCAGGCACTTCCAGAATGGCGGGGTCGAAAATGGCATGCGGCCCGACGACGCCTTTTTCCGGCAGCTTGAAATGATCGTTCGTCGCCTCGATGAGCAGGAACACCGCCTCGCCCTCGCAGGCCACGCGCCACATCGTGCTGCGCGGGAACAGGATGTAGTCGCCCTCCGAGAAGCGCAGATGCCCGAAATCGCAGAACAGGCTCCCCTCGCCCGCATGGACGAACAGCAGCTCATCCCCATCGCCATTGGCGACAAGGTGATCCATCGCGCCGGAGGTGCGCCACTGGCGGAAGCCCAGATGCGTGTTGGAGAGAATTACCTCCGCCTGCCACGGGTTGGACTGCGTGCCGGTGAGCTTCGTCAGGTCGAACGCGCGCGGGCGCAGCGGCCCGTCCCATGCCGTCCACGAGGTCGGCGGGTGCGCGTGACAAAGATGCGTCGAGGGACCGAAGAATCCCTCGCTGCCGAATTCGCGCTCATAGGTACCCTCCGGCAGATCGGCATGCGCCTGCCGGGAATGCGTGCCTTCGCGCAAGGGGAAGGTGATCCATTTTTTCATGCCGCGCCCTCGTCCTTCAGCACCCCACGCTTCACCTGATCGCGCTCGATGGATTCAAACAGGGCGCGGAAATTGCCTTCGCCAAAGCCCTCGTCGCCCTTGCGCTGGATGATCTCGAAGAAGATGGGGCCGATCACCGTGTTGGTGAAAATCTGCAGCAGGAGCCCGCCATCGCGCGCGCCGGGCGCGGAATCAGGGGCACCATCGAGCAGGATGCGGTTGCGGCGCAGGCGCTCCGTCTCCTCGCCATGGCCCGGCAGGCGGGCTTCCAGCATCTCGTAATAAGTATCAGGTACATCCATGAAGCTGACGCCGTTGCGACGCAGCCCTTCCACCGTTTCGTAGATGTTGGTGGTAGAAAGTGCGATGTGCTGAATACCCTCGCCACGATACTGATTCAGATATTCCTCGATCTGCGATTTATCATCTGCCGACTCGTTGATGGGAATCCGAATCTTCCCGCATGGGCTGGTCATGGCGCGGCTCTTCAGGCCGGTCAGCTTGCCCTCGATGTCGAAATAACGGATTTCGCGGAAATTGAAGAGGCGCGAGTAATAGCCCGCCCATTCATCCATATGACCGCGATACACATTATGCGTCAGGTGGTCGATGAAGGTGAGCCCGACGCCTTTCGGATGCAGGTCAGCCCCCTGGATGGGCACGAAGTCGATGTCATAGATGGAGGTCGGCCCATAGCGATCTACTAGGTAAAGCAGGCTGCCGCCGATGCCCTTGATCGCCGGGATATGCACCTCCATCGGCCCGACCTTGCCCGCGTAGACTTCGGCGCCGAGTTCCTGCGCGCGCTTAAGCGCAAAGGCTGCGTCCTTCACGCGAAAAGCCATCGCGTTGGCGGAGGGGCCGTGGGCGCTGTAGAAACCTTCAGCATAGGAGCCCGGCTCGGCATTGAGGATGAAGTTGATGTCGCCCTGCCGGTAGAGCGTCACCCGCTTGGAACGGTGCTTTGCGATGGGGGTGAAACCCAGCAGGCGGAAGAGCGTGTCCAGCTCGGCGGGATCGGCCACCGCATATTCGACGAACTCGAAGCCATCGGTGCCCATGGGATTGGTGGAATCAGTCTGCACATTCCCTCCTCTTGCCGTCATCCCGTCCTCGTCATGCTGAACGTGTTTCAGCATCTTTTAAATAGACCCTGAAACGAGTTCAGGGTGACAAGTGATAGATTCCCGCTTTCGCGGGAATGACATTCATAGGGATAATGTAATCCTCCTCTTGGCCCTTAGCAATCCTGCGGCGCAGCATGGGATTTGCTTGTGACGCACCGCACACAAGCATAAAATGAGGGAAACCGGAATGGACGCCATGCGCCGCGCCGATACACACCCGCCCGACATGCGGGCGGACTACACCATCGACCAGCACTGGGAGCTCTACACCCCGGAGGAGCACGCACGCTGGCGGGAGCTTTTCGCACGCCAGTCAAAGCTGCTCGCAGGCCGCGCCTGCGAGGAGTTTTTGGAGGGCATGCACCGGCTCGGCATCGTGGAGGAGGGCATCCCGGATTTCCGGCGCGTGAACGACATTCTCGGCCCCGCCACCGGCTGGCAGCTTGTCGCCGTGCCGGGACTGATTCCGGATGATGTGTTCTTCACTCATCTCTCCAAGCGGCAATTCCCTGTCACTAACTGGATCCGCGAGCCGCACGAGATGGACTATTTGCAGGAGCCGGACGTCTTCCACGATCTGTTCGGCCATGTGCCGCTGCTCATCCACCCCGTCTTTGCCGATTACATGGAAGCCTTCGGCCATGGCGGCGTGAAGGCGCTGAAAGCGGACGCCTTGCCCTTTCTCTCGCGGCTGTACTGGTACACGGTGGAATTCGGGCTCATCAATACGCCAAACGGCCTGCGCATTTACGGCGCGGGGATTGTTTCCTCGAAGGGCGAGTCGATCTATTGCCTCGACAGCCAAGCGCCCCACCGCATCGGCTTCGATGAGCTGCGCATCATGCAGACCGCGTACAAGATCGACGATTACCAGGCCACCTACTTCGTCATCGACAGCTACGACCAGCTCTTTGAGGCCTCAAAGCCTGACTTCCTGCCTTATTACGAGCAACTCCGCCCCCGCCCCACGCTCGACCCGCACAACGTATTGCCGACCGACAAACTGTTTTAGTCCGTCATTTTCAATGCCTCTTTCGTCATTCCTCCTGCAGCTGGTCGTCGGAAGGACGGTGGAGAATCACCCCACCACGTCCTGCGCATCTGGATGCCGCGCGAACCACGCCACGGCGTAGCTGCACACCGGCCGCAGCTTCAGCCCCTGCGCCCGCGCATGCGCCACCACGGCTTCCATCAGCCGCCCGGCCGCGCCGGTGCCGCGCAAAGTCGGTGGCGCCTCGACATGAGGCAGCACCCACACGCCATCGCGCTGGAAATAATCGGCAAAGGCCACGTGGCCTGCCTCCTGCCATTCAAAACGTAACGCCTCCGTATGGTCCCGAAACATAAGCGCTCCATCTGTTTGAATCAGTGACATATCAGGCGCGCATCAAGTCACCAAATGTTCACATTTCCTGCGGATGGCCTGTGTTACAGCTCCAAGAAAAAGGAGTCTATCATGTCCATTATCCGCCGTATTGGAGACAAATGCTTTGAAGCGGTACAAGCCTTGCCGGAACCCGTGCGCCCGCGCGTCCGTCCGCGCCGCGCCACGGGTGGGGAGCAGGCCGCGCCCGCCCCGACCGAGCAGGGGCTGGACGGTGTCTGGCGGCCGATTGGACAGGCGGCGGAGCAGGTCACCGCGCCCCGTCCCCGCGTGTTCCGTCGCCGGGCTGCGGAAGCCGCCCAAGGCAATCCCGCGCCCCGCACTCCGGCGGAAAAATTGATGGAGGTCGCCTGCCCGGCGGGACCGATTGACCGGCTTCTGCCCATGGCCCCCGCCATTCCGGGAGCGCTGGTGGGCGGCGGGCTCGCGCCGGAGCGTCCGCTGGCACCGCCGCCTGCTCCGCCGGCCTTCATCCGCGAGGCGGCACCTTACTCAGGGCCGGTGATTCATGCCAACATCCCGGGAATTGGCCCTGTACCCATTCCCATCCCGGGAGGCAGGCCCTACACGCCTGATCTGACGCCCACCGGGCCGCTCATTCCGCCCGACCTGCCCCTGACGCCGACCATACCGGTCGGCAAGCCTACGGAAAGCACCCCGGTGCCGGAGCCCTCGTCGCTCGCCTTGCTGGGCGCGGGTGCTGCCGCACTGGCCGGGGCCGTCCTGCGCCGCCGCCGGAAAGAGCAGCCGGCGGAGTCACACCGTGCGCGGGTGGAGGAAACGCCCAAAGATTCTGGCGGCCCACAGCGCTGAGTTACGCGCTGAACGCGATGGCGAGACTCATGGCGATGGCGATGCCGCCCAGCCACAGCGCGGGCTGGCGGCCCGTGCCGGGTTTCAGGCTGTGCAGGAAATAGGCGAGGAAGCCGAACGCCAGCGATTTATCGAGGCTGAATGTGAGAAACGCGATGGCAGCCATGCCGATCATCACCAGCAAATCGAAGCGCGCGATGCGCCCGGCTTCTTCCGGCTTTACCGCGCCGGAGAAAATGAGATAGCCCACATAGACCAACACGCCCGCCACCGCCTGCGCGGGCACCCAGGTCAGCACCTCGGCGAACTCGAAGCTGGCCGCCACGCCGATGGCCATCAGCGAGCCGCACACTATAGCGGTGAGCCCGGTGCGCCCGCCCGCATTGATGCCCACCGCGCTCTCCACGAAGATGATGAGGCTGGAGGTGCCCACCAGCGCGCCGCCAATGGTGCCGAAGCCGTCCACCCATAGGCCTTTCTTCATGTTGGGCACGTTGCCGTCACGGTCCTGGATGGAAGTGTTGCTCGTCATGCCGATGAAGCCGCCGATGCCCTCGAAGAAATCGAGGACGAAGAACACGATCACCGGCAGCCAGAACTCGCTATGCAGCAGCACCGAGAAATCGAGCTTCGCTACAGAGGCCAGTGCATCGCCGCTGGTATTAGGCGCGGGGGCGTTGGGGAATAGGTGATGATGCAGCAGCGCCGCCAGAATGATCGCTACCAGCATACCCGCCGGAAAGCGCAACCGCTTCATGCCGAGCACGATGGAAAGCACCAGCCCGCACAGTAGCACCGCCGTGAGCGGGCTCAGCAGCACGTCCGGCTTCAGAAACGCAAAATCGATGATGCCGCCTTCCGAGGGCGTGATCAGCTTGGCGAGGAACAGCCCGATGGTGGCGACAAAGATGCCGATGGTCACCGCGATGGCCTGCTTCAGACCTGCGGGTATGGAGCGGATGATGGTCTGGCGCACCGGCAGCGAGGTGAGGATGACGCAGAGAATGCCGGAGAGAAACACCGTCGCCAGCGCCTGCGGCCAGCTTAAGTGCAGCTTCTGCACCACCACAAAGGAGAAATAGCTGCTCATGGTGAGGCCGGGGGCCACCGCGAACGGCAGGTTGGCCCACAGCCCCATCGCGATGGTGGCGAGTGAGGAGGCCACAGCGGTGGCAAAGAGCGCCGCCTTGGGGTCGATGCCTGCCGCCGAGAGAATCGCCGGGCTGACCACGAAGATGTAGCACAAGCTCAGATAGGTCGATAAGCCCGCCAGCACCTCCGTGCGTACATTGGTGCCATAGGCGTCGAGCTGGAAGAACTGGTTCAGCCGGTGAGTGAGGGCAGGCATGCGCGACCTTGGAGCAAATCAGCCGTCAGCCATACCGCCCGGGCGGAATTTTGTAAACAACCGTCAGAGCGACGGCTGCGCCGGATTCGCCGGGGCCTGCGTCACTTTGCCCTGCCAACCGTCTGGCTTCGGCTGGCCCTTGCCCATCACCTGCTCAAGCCGCTCCTGCAGTTTCTGGCGGAGCTCGGCCGTCTCTATTTTCACATAGGGCTCCTTGCACAGGAACGCCGCCACGTCATCCAGCAGCGCATTGCGCACGGCCTCGGGCTGCGCGGCGATCACGCGGGCGCTGGTGTCGGCGAGTTCGTTCAACGTCTTTTCATCCATCTTCGTGCCGCCCCCATCATGCTTGGAGGAAAACGCCAGCAACGTGTTGCCGAACACGAAACAGGCCACGGCGAGGAACTTGAACAGGTAGCTGGGATTGCTCGAATCCAGCTTACGTTCATAGTTGGCAGCTCCGGCGAGGTAATACTGGTTAGCCGTCATCAGGGTGCCAGTAATAGCCAATGGATGCTCTTGTGCCCATTTGTAGGCTTTTTCAAATGGATTGCTCGCTGGTGTGTCTTTTGCCGGGGAATCCGAGACCGATTTTTTTTCGGGAATCAGTAGTCCGACCAACCCAGCAGCGATAAGCAGCATACTGGACTTCTTCATATTCCCGGATTTTTTCAACAATCCTTCGGCCGCTTTGATATCTCCAGCTGCCCGCTTTGCCAGACTGTTTCGTTTGTCGAGCACGCCATCCATAAAGAAGGAAATCCCGATAGCGGAATAAAGCGTGCTCATCAGCTGCGCCGGGTAGGTCTGAAGAAACGCCTCAACATGCTGAATCAGCCCCCGGTCCTTTGCCAGCGATTCCGGCATGTGATCCTGGGGGATCTCAACATTGTGTTTCTTCAGATAATTGCGCAGGTCTCCATAAACCAGTTGCAACTGCTTTTCCGCTTTGGGATTGCCAAAATTTGCCCCGACAGCGCCCGCCGTAAGGCCCGTCAGGCCGGCAGTGATCATGTATGGACTGCCAAACCCTTTTTTGAAACTGCGCTCTTTAAGAGCTGTCGAGAGGCCGGAGCCAATCAGGGCTGAATCCGCGACAAGAAAACTATAGCCTGCCACTTTCAGGCTTTTATCGCGCAGCGTGTCGGCGACGCCTTGGGGTTTGGCTTCGGGTGCGGGGGCCGAGGGTTCAGTCATAGGGCAACAAGGATGAATTTTGCCGGGAAAGTGCGCCTATCGTATCAAAAAGTCATCAAGAGAAATGAGACATTTTTGTGACGGGCCGCCGCGCTCAGGCAGGCCGGGGGGCGTAGACGCAGAGGAACATGTCAAGACAGGCCTCGACATGCGTACGCATCCAGGCCTCGGAGGGGTGTTTCTCCAGATTCAGCATCAGTTTCATGTGCATTTCGCCCTTCAGTAGGCAATAGAACTGGTGCACGGCGTTCATAGGGTCGGGCACGGATAGCATGCCGCGGGCCTGCCATGCCTTCAGCAGTTCCTCCAGCGCCAGCATGGTTCGCTGGGGGCCGGCCTCATAGAAGATTTGCGCCACGTGGGGATGGCGGAGGGACTCGGCCTCCATGATCCGGCACATGTTCAGCGCATCCTGGCTGAATACCAGCCCGATGAAGTTCATCCCCACGATACGTAGGCCCTCGCGCGGCGGCAACTCCGCCAGCTGCAGCATCTGGGTCGGCATGTTGCTTTCCTCACATTTGCGCTCGATGACGCGGCGGAACAACAGCTCCTTATTCTCGAAGTGGCTGTAAATGGTAAGCTTGGAAACCCCCGCCTCCCGCGCCACGGCGTCCATGCTGGTCAGCTCGTAGCCATGCTCCATGAAGAGTTTTTGTGCTGCATCGAGAATGGCTTGCGCCTTGGCCTGGTCTTTCGGACGGCCGCTCGCCTTGCTATCGCGCTGCAACATGTCGGTTGACATATTAAAATGTACCGTATAGTTTAAAATTTTAACTGTACTGCATGGTACAGGAAAATCGCTCAATGCACAATACGCCGCGCCCATGAAGCAGATTGCCCTGAAAATGCTCCTCGGTGACCGTGCCAAATATCTGGGCCTCGTCTTTGGCATCACCTTCGCGACGCTGCTGATGTCCCAGCAGGTGTCCATCTTCGTCGGGCTGATGGGGCGCACCGCCAGTCAGATCCGCGACGTGACGGAAGCGGATGTGTGGGTGATGGACCCGCAGGTGCAGTATATCGACGAGATCAAGGCCCTCCCCGACCGTGACCTGCTACGCGTGCGCAGTGTCGAGGGGGTGAAGTGGGCGGTGCCGTTCTTCAAGGGCCTCGCCGTGGTGCGCGCGCCGGGCGGCATCATGCAGCAGGTGGTGGTGATGGGCGTCGACGACGCCACGCTGATCGGCCGCCCGCCGCGCATGGTGATGGGCCGCTGGGAGGATATGCGCCAGCCCAATGCCATGATCATCGACCGCGCAGGGTATGAGTTCATCTGGCCGGGTGAGCCGCAACGGCTGGGCCGCGTCATCGAGATCAACGACCGACGCGTGGTGATTGTGGGCATTTGCGATGCCTCGGCCCCGTTCGTCACCTTCCCCGTGGTCTTCACCAAATATTTCGATGCGAAGGAGCTGGCCCCCGGCGAGCGCAACCGCATGTCCTTCATCATCGCCAAAACGGAAGACGGCGTGACGCCCGAGGCGCTGACGCACCGCATCACGGTGGAGACAGGGTTGCAGTCCCTCACCAGCCCGGAGTTCCAGTGGCGCAGCATCAGCTACTATCTGAGCCGCACCGGTATCCCGATCAATTTCGGTATCACCGTGGTGCTGGGCTTCATCGTCGGCGCGGCGGTAGCGGGGCAGACCTTCTATATCTTCGTCATCGAGAACCTGCGCCAGTTCGGCGCGCTGAAGGCCATCGGCGTCACCAATAAACAGATTCTGAAAATGGTGCTACTGCAGGCCGCCGTGGTGGCCGCCATCGGCTATGGTATCGGCATCGGGCTGTGCGCGCTGTTCTTCTTCGCCACGGCCGATGTGGCGGCGCTGAAAGGCTTTGAGCTGCACTGGCAGATCGCCGCCGGGGCCGCGGGTGCCGTGGTCGCCATCATCACGCTGGCCAGCCTGGCGAGCATCCGCCGCGTGCTGGTGATCGACCCGGCCATCGTGTTCCGGGGGTGAATATGGGGTTGGTGCAGACAAGGAATATCGTGAAGGACTTTCCCGCCGGGGAGACGAACGTGCGCGTGCTGCACGACGTGACGGTGGATGTGAACGCAGGCGAGCTGACCATGCTGGTCGGTCCCTCCGGCTGCGGGAAGACAACGCTGCTTTCCATCATGACCGGCATTTTGACGCCGAGCTCGGGCGAGGTCATCATCGACGGCACCAACCTCACCGCGCTGCGCGACCGTGAGAAAGTGCTGTTCCGCCGTGAGCGGCTGGGCTTCGTGTTCCAGCAGTTCAACCTCCTGCCCGCCCTCACTGCCGCCGAGAATGCCGCCGTGCCGCTGATTGCCGCCGGCGTGCCGTTCGAGGATGCCGTGGCGCGTGCCGAGGCAATGCTCAGGGACGTCGGC
Source organism: Alphaproteobacteria bacterium UBA998 (assembly GCA_002291925.1). Classification (GTDB taxonomy): domain Bacteria; phylum Pseudomonadota; class Alphaproteobacteria; order Rickettsiales; family UBA998; genus UBA998. The sequence goes on from DBAY01000003.1 coordinate 11,199, forward strand.
ATGGGCCCGCATACCGCCAAGAAGCCAAACCAGCTTTCCGGCGGCCAGCAGCAGCGCGTTGCCTTCGCCCGCGCGCTGGTGCATCGCCCGCGCGTGCTGGTCTGCGACGAGCCGACCTCCGCGCTCGATGCCACCAGCGGCCAGCAGGTGATGGAGATTCTGCGCGCTGTCGCATTGCAGCCAGATTGCGCCGTCATCGTGGTGACGCATGACAACCGCATCTACCATTTCGCCGACCGCATGATCCACATGGCGGACGGCCGTATCGAACGCACCGAAGCGAGGGGAGAGATCCATGACGCGTAAGACATTCCGGTTTTCCATGATGGCGCACGGGCTGCCCTTGCTGGCGGCCTGCTTCGTGCTTTTCACCGTGAAGGAGTTGCTCAGCAAGCCCGCCGCCGAGCCGCAGACGCCGACCTATGCCCCGGTCATCGCGCCGTACGACGCGCGGGTGGCCGGCATCGGCATCGTGGAGCCCAAAAGCGAGCTGATTTCGCTCGGCACCCATCTGGATGGCATCATCAACACCGTGCATGTGGCGGTGGGCGACAAGGTGAAGAAAGGCGACGCCCTCTTCACCCTCGATGAGCGCGAAACCCGCGCCCGCCTCGCCAGCGCACGCGCCACGCAGCAGGAAGCCGTGGTGGCACTCGCCGACGCCAAGAGCCAGCTCGCCTTCTATGAAAAGATTGCCGATCCCGCCGCCGTGAGCCGCGAGGAGCTGACCCGCCGCCGCTTCGCCGTGCAGCGTGCCGAGGCTACGGCGAAGGAAGCCTCCGCCCGCGTGGACGAGGTGGAAACGGAACTGGCCCGCCTCACCGTGCGCGCGCCCATCGACGGCGAAATCCTGCGCCTCAATGCCCGCCCCGGTGAATATGCCAAGACCGGCGTGCTCGCCGAACCGCTGGTGACGATGGGCGACACCTCCACGATGCATGTGCGCGTCGAAGTGGATGAGGCTGACGCGCAGGCGGTGAAAGCCGGCAAGCCTGCCAAAGGCGCATTGCGCAGCGCCGGGGACAAGACCGTGGACCTCGCTTTCGTGCGATTCGAACCATTATTGCAACCTAAAGGCACACTCACCGGCTCGGCAAACGAGCGTGTCGACACGCGGGTGCTGCAGGTGATATATGCACTGCAAGGCAATGATATCGGTGCCTATTCCGGGCAGCAGATGGATGTCTTCATTGAGGCGGAGAAGGCCGAATGAGATCGCTCCTCCTCGCTTCGCTACTGCTCACGGCCTGCACGCTGGATCATACGCCACCGGGCACCACGCCTGCGGCACCGGACGCGTGGACTGCGCCGCTGCCGGAAGGTACCTCCCTGCCCGGCCTGTGGTGGCAGGCCTACAGCGACGAGACACTGGGCAACCTCGTCACCACGGCACTGGAAAACAGCCCCCGCCTTGGCGAGGCAAAAGCGCGCGTCGCCGAAGCGCGCGGCCAGCGCCGCACGGCAGAGGGCGCACTCTTTCCGCAGGTGGATGTGGCTGGCACATCAAGCCGGGGCAATCAGGGCATCCGCACCTTTGGCAATCCCAACACGCTTTATGAAGCCAGCTTCGATGCCAGCTACGAAATCGATCTGTTCGGTGGCAACGCGGCGCGGGTGGACGCCGCAGAAGCCGACATTCGCGCCCGCGAGGCAAGCTATGAGGATGCCCGCCTGACCCTCGCCGCCGAAGTGGTGCGCGAGTACAGCGACTACCGTCGCCTGCAACGGCAGGCCGCGCTCACCGGCGACACCGTGACGTCTCAACGCGAAGGACTGCGCCTGACACGCACCCGCTTTGCCGCGGGCATTGCGACCGATCTGGAGGTGGCGCAGGCCGAATCGCTGGCGCTCGCCACCGAGGCGCAGTTGCCCCCGATCGAACAAGGGGCCAAGGCTGCGCTGCTGCGTCTCTCCGTGCTGACGGCCCTGCCCCCCGCGGAGGTGCAGGCGCGTCTGCAGGAGGCACGGCCTGTGCCGGTTCCCGATGTCACCCCGCTGCTGGAGCAGCCCGCCGTAGTGCTCGCCCGTCGTCCTGATTTGGCCGCCGCGGCTGCGTCACTGCAAAACGCCAGCGCGCTGAGCGTGGCGGAGACAACGGAACTCTACCCCTCCATCACCCTTTCCGCCCTGTTCGGCGTGCAGGACACTTCCGCGTTCGGCGGTTTCAACATCTGGTCGCTGGGGGCGGGGCTGGCTGCGCCACTGCTGAATTTCGGGCGCATTGAAGGCCGCATTGACGCCGCCGAGGCGCGCGAGGAAGCAGCCTATCAGGCTTATCGCCAGTCGACGCTGGAAGCCCTAGCCGATGTGGAGACCGCTCTCTCCGACCTCGTCCAGCAACGCAACCGCCGCCTTGTGCTGGCCAAATCGGTGGAAGCCGACGCCCGCGCGCTTATGCTTGCCCGCACGCGCTACACCGACGGCATCGTGCCGTTCCTCGACGTGCTCACCGCCGAGCAGCAGGCGCTGAAAAGCCAGCTCGCCCTCGCCGATGCCGAAGGCGCTGAGGCCACGGCCTTCGCCTCCCTAAGCAAGGCGCTGGCACTGCCTGTGGCCGCCCCGTGAGGTCATAATTTAGTTTCGCCAAGGTACGGCAATCCCCTACATATCATGCCCTGAATGATATGATGCGTGGAGGCGTCCTTATGCAGCGGGGAAGGGTCATTCCCTCTTCGGCAGTGACCGGTGTCGCCATCGGAAGTCAGGCCGCGCCATGGACGCACTGAACCGCGCTCATGTACGCTGGGCCATGCCGCTCAGCGTGGCGGTGACCGCCCTTGCGCTCTGGCATCCGCCAAGGTTGGAAGCTCAACTTGTGCTAACGCTGCTGTCTGGGCTTCTGCTCGGAGCGCCGCATGGCCTGACGGATATCCTGCATTTGCCTCGCCTCGGCGGCATGCTGCCAGGCGCTTTAGCTAAGCGCTGGCCCAGCCTCACAGGTATGGCACTTTATGTGATGGGCGCTGGACTGTTTCTGTGGACGTGGAGCCTCTGGCCGGTGGCGAACCTGTGCCTGTTTCTGCTGGTGTCCGCCTGGCATTTCGGGGGGCAGGATGTGAAGGCCTATGGCGGGGCGCTGCGCTATCCGCGGATGACCGGACTGAGCCGGGGACTGGGGCTGGTGGGGATGCTGATTCTGCCGCATCCGGAAACCAGTACCTATTTCAATCAAATGACGAACACCCAGGCCTTTCATTCACCCGAACATGCCCCCTGGTTGGCGGGGGCACTGGCCCTCCTCTGGCTCGGCTCGGCGCTGGCGACGCGACACCGCCTTTTCATGCTGGAAACCGCCCTGCTCGCAATGTTCATTTATGTGCTGCCACCCCTGATTGGCTTCACCCTCTATTTCTGCACGTGGCACGCGCCGCGGCATCTCATGGAATACGGGGAATACATCATAATACACGCATATGTTACATTTCTATCATATCTGACGTTTTTTACGATTATACTCTATCTTGTTTTTTCAATTTTCTGGACTGCCTCCCTCTCCCTTCCACTCTCTCAGGTTGAAGCGCTCGATACACTTTGGTTCTTTTTTAGAGTGTTGGCTGCCCTAACGATGGTTCATGTCATGGTGGCCATCATGGAGGAGAAACGGACATGACAACCGCCTACCGCTATGACCTAGGAGGCATCCGCGCCCCCGGCATTGGCCGTCTGCATCAGACCAGCGATGAGATGGCGCACCCTGCGTCTGTGCAGGTGGATGAAAAGGCGCTGCCTGAGCTTTACTCATACCCCAACAGCCAAAGGCCTGCCCGTTCATACCTGGACATGGAAGACGCAGAAATCCAGTGCACCATTCGCGCTGAGGGCGCCGGCATCCGCGCCACGCTTTACTGGGGTTTCTTCTGCGTCATCGCGCTGTGTGTGATCGCCACCCTCATCAACAATACGGGATTCGCGCAGATTGAACAGAACATGCTGGCCATGCAGCAAGAACGTCTAGCCACCCGGGCCGGGAATCACGGCGCGCTGGCCGATGATCTGGAAAGGCTGGCGCTTGGCCTGAGCGATATCCCCGAATCAGAGTCATTGCGCCGCGCCTCCGAGGAGCTTCGCAAGTTCGACCGCTACCAGTCAAAGAGTGAGGAGCAGGCGGGGACCATTCTCAAAACGGTGAGCAGCAACTCGCGCACCGCGCTCCTGCTGGCGCTGGCGTCCATCGTCAGCGGCCTCGCCATCTCCACCCTCATCGGCAAGAAATTCGCGGGCGCCATCAATGGCCTGAGCGACACGATGCGCGAGCTGGCACGCGGCAACCTGGACGTGGAGGTCATGCCCCGCACCAAGGTGGGCGTGGAGCTGGCCCGCATGTACAGCGCCATCTGCATCTTCAAGGTCAATGCCGAGGAGGTGGCGCGGCTGAAGGCGCAAGAAGAGCAACTCAAACAGCAGAAGGAGCGCGATCTGCGCGAGAACCTGGCGCGCATCGCCCAGATCCTCGACGAGCAGATCATGCAGGTGTTCGACGGCATCCGCGCCGACCAGACCTCGCTCCTCTCCACTGCGACCCAGATCGAGGAAGTCTCCACCGCCCTGCGCCGGACGGCGGAATTGACCAGCAGTATCATGGGCTCGATGCATGCAAGCGCGAGCCAGGTCAGCGAGGCCAGTCACGAGCTGGCGACGCAGATTCAGGCCATTTCCTCCGGTGCCCACGATGCCCGCCAGCTTTCCGCCGATGCCGTCACACAGGCGTCTGAAAGCGTCACGCGCATCCGCGAACTGGAACGGCTGGCCGACCGCATCGGCCAGATTGTCGGCATGATCCAAGCCATCTCTGGCAAGACCAATCTGCTGGCACTGAACGCCACCATTGAAGCCGCGCGGGCGGGCGATGCGGGACGTGGTTTCTCCGTCGTGGCCTCGGAGGTGAAGGACCTCGCCAACCAGACGGCGCAGGCTACGGAAGAAATCGCCTCGCAGGTGCAGGTCATCCGCGACGAGGTCAACCGCACGGTGCACAACATCCACGACATCGCGCAGGTGATCGAGCGCCTCTCACGTTTTTCCGCCGAGATTGCCGAAAACGTCATCGCCCAGGCCCATGCGACGGACGAAATCTCCAAGCTCATCAGCAGCGTCTCGACCGAGGTGCAGCGCGCCAAGGAATCGGTGGACGGGCTGCGCGAGGATGCGGTGGTCACCCACAACGTTGCCGAGCATATGAATGTGACGTCACGCCAGACGTCGCAGTCGGTGGAAGAGATGAGCAACCGCATCCAACGTGTGCTCAATCACCTTACGCAGGCGGCCTGAATTACAACCCAAGAACAAACAAGGAGAAGAACCATGGAAGAGCCCGCTTTCAATCTGATGACCCTCGCCACGCAGTATATGTTCTATGCCACCTTTGCGGGCATGCTTGCCTCGGCGGTCTACATGCTGATGGAGCGCAACAACCTCACCCCGCGCTACAGCGCTGTGGCCAGCCTGTGCACCATGGTGGTGGTGATTGCCTGCGTGAATTACAGCTTCATGAAAAACATGGTCGGCATCGATGGCGTCTACGAATCCCTCGCCCGCTTCCCGACGCAGTTCCGCTATGCCGACTGGGTGCTGACCACCCCGCTCATCCTCGCCTCACTGGTCCTGCTGACTAACTACCCCCGCCGAGGCGCGCTGATGACCAAGCTCATGCTGGCCGACCTGATGATGATCGTGCTCGGCTATGTGGGCGAGGTGAGCATCAACCAGGCGGGCGGCGGCACCACCACCGGCTGGGTCTGCTTCCTTGCCTCCTGCGCCTGCTTCGCGTTCATCCTGCTCACGATTTACACCGAGCTGTCGCACGCGGCCGCCGACCTGCCGATGAACCTGCGCGGGCAGTTCGCCTTCCTGCAGAATTTCGTGCTGATCGTGTGGATGGTCTACCCGCTCGGCTACATGGCCCCGCTCCTCGGTTACAGGGGTGAATTGCTGGCCCTGCGCGAACTGATTTATTGCATCGCGGACCTTACCGCCAAGGGCGGCTTCGGCATCGTCGCCATCAGCCTGGCCAAACGGCTCTCGCTGCTGGAAATGCAAAGCCTCCAAGCCACCCGCGCGTAAGTACCCGCCCTGCCCTGTCGCCGGGGACTTCCTGGCGACAGGGCGTGCCAGTAAAGACACCACACCTTGCGGGGCAATGCCGTTTCACTTTATAGATAAATAAGAGAATCTGGCGCAGGGAGTCCGACTAACTTCTCCCTGTAAGCCATACAAATGCTTATTTCTTAGATAAAGAGCGAAAAATCTACTCGCATTTCTACTCTCACCTCCTTTGGATTAGGATGCAGCTTAATGGCTGTCATTGGATGTCGTCCAGTTGCTATGTAAGCTGAACTGGATATGCTGACTCTGCAATGTGCATCAGGAGTTTAAGTTGTATTCGCTCGATTATTGGCGTTTGTGTGATGAGCTATCCGTGCTTCATGCCGCGCTTCTTATTGTTGGAAAAGACCCATCTGAAATCTCTGTATATGTCGAAAAATGGGCAGTACATGAACGCCCTGTTGGATATGAAGCTGCCAAAACGGCTCTCAAGAACGCCGTACGTTCAGGGCGATTAAAAGCCATTATCGCCATGAAGCATGGCCAAGAGGATGGAACGAGGAAGCCGAGGAAGGAGAACGGCATGACGATATAGATGGCAAACAGTATATCTTCAAAGTGGAGCCTGACTGGAATGCCACGACCATCCATATCGATGATCTGCGTGATTGGCTTAGAAGCAGAGGGTATAACTCCGGCTTTTTCTTTTCTCATAGCGAACAAAAACCCGATTTTCTGAATAATCAGCACGCCAATTATTCATCCAAACTCGCTGCCGCAATCGAAGTGTGGAATGCCGTGACAGAAAATCCCTCTCTCGCAAAAGGTAAATCAGTGAAACAGGCCATGATGATATGGCTTCGTTCTCACGCGGGGCGATTTGATTTAATCAAAGAGGATGGAAACCCCAATGAAAGCGGAATCGAGGAAGTCGCAAAGGTTGCAAACTGGAACACAAAAGGCGGCGCACCCGAAACACCAGTAGGCTAACCTACCTCCCCCCCTTTTTACTAGGCATAGGTTGGCTTTCATGAACTGAGGGGCTACACACCCCTCCCCCCTGTTAGCAGCAAACCATACCACCCCTACCGCTGAATAACGGGGCGAGTTTTCTTAACCCGCCTATCTATCAGCGCACATCGATTTCGCCCATGTTGCCCTCGTAATTCAACAAACGAGGAGTAACCACTATGAAATCCAATGAGCTTTCCCTGAACCAAGGCGCTGCCGACCCAGCACGTGACAGAATTCTGCGCCTGCCCGATGTCAAGGCACGCACTGGCCTGAGTCGCAGCAGCATCTACACTTACATCAAGGACGGGAAGTTTCCTCACCACATCGCGCTGGGTGAGCGCAGCGTGGGTTGGTATGAGAGCGAAGTGGATGCGTGGGTAGCATCACGCCAGCGCGTTAGCCGGAAGGCGTAGGGAATCGCCTTGTGCAGCGTTTCCCCATCCACAGGATCAGGCTTCGGCATACTTATACGCTGAATGAGGTTTCCGAGTTGCTGGTTGTTCATAAGAACACTGTCCGCATGTGGCTCAAGAGCGGCCTCAGGGCAATCGATGACTCTCGCCCGATTCTCATTTTTGGGGCCGACTTAAAAGCCTACCTTTCGCAAAAGCAGGCCGCGAAGAAAACCTCATGCAAGCCCCATGAGTTTTTCTGCCTAAAATGCAGAGCGGCAAGAAAGCCTTGGGGTGAGATTGTGGACATCACCATTCGCCGCCCAAACCTCTTCAACATACATGCGATATGCGAGGTGTGTGACACAGCCATGAACAAGGCCGCAGGCATCAAAAGCCTTAGCCAACTGCATCAAGCGTACCGAGTCCAGCAGATACACCCAAGGCACATAGTAGAGACCCTGCCACCCAGCGTGAGATGTTACTTACAAGACAAGGAAAAGAACCAGTGAAATACAATGCGAAAAACGAGCGAATCAAACGCTTCTATTTTTCATATCTCAAAGATGCGACTTTTCATATCTCAAAGATGCGACAGGTAAAAGCGACTCAACCATTGAGGGCATTCGCAAATCCATCTTCATGTTCGAGGAACATATCGGATTCCGTGACTTTGGAGCCTTGCATCCTGAGCAGATCATTGCCTTCAAGAAGCGACTTCAATTTCAGCACAACCTTCGCACGGGAAAGAGCATCAGCATTGCGACGGTACACACCACGCTCCAGCATTTAAAAGCCTTCTTCCGGTGGCTCGCGTTCCAACCCGGTTTCAAAAGCAAAATCCATGTGCCAGACATCGAGTATTTCAGCCTCACCGATAAGCAGGTAAGCGCCGCTAAGGCAGAAACCTACAAAGAATCCCCTACCTTGGAGCAGATATTCTATGTGCTGCAATCTATGCCCACGGAAAGCGAAATCGCCAAACGTAATCAGGCATTGATAGCCTTCACTCTCCTTAGCGGGATGCGTGACAATGCCATCATATCCCTCAAGTTGAAGCATGTGGACATCGTGGCAGGCCTGATTCGGCAAGACCCCCGCGAGGTGAAAACCAAGTTCAGCAAGTCTATTAATACCTTCTTCTTCCCCGTGGGGGGCAACGCCAAGGAGATCGTGGTCGCTTGGGTGAATTACCTCCGCAAGAAAAAGCTATTCGGGATGGATGACCCACTCTTTCCCAAGTCAGAAATGGGCTTGGGCGAGGATGGACTTTTCAAGGCGATGGGATTGAGCCGAAAACACTGGCAGACCGCAGGGCCGATGCGCGATATTTTCAGGCAGTCATTTGAGAGTGCTGGGCTTCGCTATTATCACCCTCACCTGTTCCGGCATACGCTGGTTGCCTTGGGGCAAACCATGTGCAAGACGCCCGAGGAGTTCAAAGCTTGGAGTCAAAATCTGGGGCATACCGATGTCATGACGACCTTCACCAGCTATGGCTCTCTAAGCCCACATCGCCAAGGGGAATTGATTCGCGGATTACAGTAGTTTTTTACTGAGTGTAGCAGTGATGTGAAAATAAGATGCCCCCGAAAGCAAGCCTTCGGGGGCAGATACTTTGCGGTATCATACGATACCTTATTACAGCAACGCGTTCCGACACGGCAATGCTATAGACCTAGCCATAATTGATAAAATTATCTATCAATGTCAATTGCAAATCTCAGTGGGGGAGAAACCGCGATGGGCTACACACTAGGAATTGATATCGGCATTGCGTCTGTTGGGTTTGCAGGCGTTTCGGTAAAAGAACAAACTATTCTCACAGCTGGGGTACATATTTTTGATGCCGCAGAAAACCCTAAAACCGGCGCATCTTTAGCGGAGCCCCGCCGTACAAAAAGGGGAATGAGGCGTGTCATCCGCAGGCGGGCTGTTCGTAAATGTCAGCTACGCATGCTTTTCCAAAAGCATGGCCTTCAATGCGTTGAAGCGATAGATACCCCCTCCCCCAGAACCGGTAAAGGGAATCCTCCCAAATCTCCTTGGGACTTCCGTAAAGAGGCCCTAGAGCGTCGCCTAACAGATGAAGAGTTGGTGAGAGCACTTTTTCACATAGGAGCGCATCGCGGGTTTCAGTCAAACCGTAAGGGGGCTGAACTTAATAATTTAGAGGGGAAGAAGGCACTCGCGGGCGCAAAGGAGCTTGAAGTCCGCATGGAATCCGCCAATGCAAGAACTATCGGTGCGTTTCTTGCCAGTCAGCCAAAAAAGCGTAATGGCGATGGTTCTTACGATAACTTTGTTACGCGGAATTTACTGCGTGAAGAAGTGTCTGTGATTTTCGAAATGCAAAGAAAACTAGGAAATCCCAAAGCTACGCCAGAACTGATGCAGGAGTTTTCCAACCTCGCTTTTTTCCAGAGGCCGCTACAGTCTTCCGAAGGAATGGTCGGCGAATGCACCTTTGAAAAGGGAGAAAAGCGTGCCCCTAAATGTTCCTACTCAGCAGAGTTATTTGTCGCATGGTCACGCTTGAACAATACCAAGATTAGAATGATGAATGGTGAAGATCGCGTCCTTACACAAGAAGAAAAGCAACGGCTAATAGACAAAGCCCATGCCCTCAAATCTTTTAGCTATAAACAGGCGCGTAGCGAACTCCGCCTTCATGAAGAAGAGCGCTTTAATATCAGCTATCGCAAAACCAAAGAAGCAGATGACTCTTGGGAGAAGATACGCGAAGCTACCGAGAAGTCATCTTTTATAGTCTTAAAAGGTTATCATGAATTGAAAGGGGCACTGGATACAGGGAGTGCTCTCGACTGGCAGCAATGGACAAACACTCGCCGAGTGTCGCTGGATGACATAGCGCGTGTTATTTCATTTTATGAGGATGAGACAGAAATCCGCACGCTGTTGGCACCGCATGGCTTGAGCGAAGCACAAATGCAAGGCCTGTTGAAAATCACAAGTTTTAGTCAGACCGTTGACTTGTCACTTAAAGCAATCGGGAAAATCCTCCCCTATATGCAGCAAGGCATGACTTACGACAAAGCATGTGACGCAGCTGGCTACAATTTCAATCGCAAGGAAAGCCAAGGGCAAAATAGAGTGCCGCCCTTTAAGGATGTTCGTAATCCTGTGGTGAATCGGGCGCTAGCACAATCACGCAAGGTGATCAATGCCATGATCCGCACACATGGCATACCAGAGACAATTATCATTGAGATGGCAAGAGAGGTTGGAAAGCCCTTCAAAGAGCGCAAGGATATTGAGCGCGAGCAAAAGAAAAATGAAGCCCATAGGAACGAAGCGAAACAACACGCTGCTGAAATTCTTGGTATGCACCCCGATAACATAAGAGGAGAGGAGATACTAAAACATCGTCTGTGGAAGGAGCAGGAAGGGTTTTGCCCTTATTCTGGTGTATATATTACACCAGAGATGCTGCGGGATTCTTTGGCAACACAAGTAGATCATATTATTCCCTACAGCCGCTCGTGGGACGATTCCTACATGAACAAAGTGCTATGCCTAACAGACGAAAATCAAAGCAAACGAGAGCGCACACCCTACGAATACCTTCATGCTACACCTAGATGGAACGCTTTTGTTTCGTTTGCTGCCCGCCTTCCCTACAAAAAAGCTGAGCGTATGCTCATTGAAAATTTCGATGAAAAGAAGGCGAAGGATTGGAAAGATCGCGCGTTAAACGATACGCGCTACATGACCCGTTTGCTAAAAAATCATTTGGAGCAAAACCTTGGTCTTGGCCAAGGCAACCGCGTACAGACGCGTAATGGCCAACTCACAGCCCATCTTCGCCGCTCATGGGGGTTCCCAGACAAAGATCGTCGCAATGACCGCCATCATGCACTAGACGCGATTGTCATCGCATGCTCAACGCAAGGCATGGTTCAGGAGCTTTCTAACTGGAATAAATACGAAGCTAAACGTAAGAACCCCACCGAAAGACCGTTGCCGCCGAAGCCATGGGAAAGCTTCCGTGATGATGCAAAAGCTGCCGTGGAGAAGGTGTTTGTCAGCCGCATGCCAGTGCGAAAAGTGACCGGCACGGCGCATGAGGAAACCATACGTAGTATTAGGGAAGATGGAACCGGCAAACGGCAAATTGTTCAGCGGAAGAAGCTGAGTTCTTTAAGCCTTGGCGATCTTGAAAATCTGGTGGATAAAGAGCGAAACATTAAACTCTACAACGTATTAAAAGAGCGGCTTGAGCAACATGGCGGCAAACCTGATAAAGCCTTTGCTACCGCTATTTATATGCCAACCAATGACCCTACAAAACAGGGACCGCGCATTCATGCGGTGAACATCATTACTAATGAAAAGACAGGTGTTCCCATCAATCAAGGACTAGCGAGCAACGGGGACATGGTGCGGGTTGATGTCTTTAAGAAAGATGGGAAGTATCACCTCGTGCCCATTTATGTGCATCATTTCGCCAGCAAATCCCTACCCAATCGCGCCATCGTTGCCTTCAAAGATGAAAATGAATGGCCGGAAATGAAGGACGAAGACTTCCTGTTCTCATTACATAAAAATGAGTTTGTAAGGATTGTTACTAAGAAGGAAACCGTTGAAGGTTATTACAACGGTACACATCGTGGAACAGGCGCGATGAGCATAAGGACTCATGACAGTGATCCCGGCTATGGAAAAGAGGGAATAAAAGAGGGCATTGGCGTTAAGACCGCGTTAAACCTTGAGAAATATACTGTTGATTATTTTGGCATAAAAACCAGAGTGATGAAGGAAACGCGGCGTGGCGTGGCGGACACTGATGATTCAGAATCCGACGAAGCTGAACCTTTCCAAAGGGCAGATAACGCTGCGTAATGAGCAAGGCGAACATACCCTCCCACTGGAGGATATAGCCGCCATCATACTTGAATCACCAGAGATCACCCTGACCTCTGCTCTTCTTAGTGCCTGTATGGAGCAAGGCGTTAGCCTGGTTACTTGCAGTGCCACTCACACACCCAATGGAGTACTGCAACCTTTCCTACCTCATTCCCGTCAGAGCAAAGTAGCACGCCTTCAACTTTCTTGGAGCGAACCGCTTCGCAAACGGCTATGGCAACGCATTGTTCAGGCCAAAATAACCAATCAGGCGTTATGCCTTTCAAAGTATCGTGGCAAAGAAGCGTCTGCACGCCTTCTGGCGCTTTCCAAGCAGGTGCAATCAGGTGATCCCAACAATATAGAAGCCCAAGCCGCGCGGGAATATTGGTCGAAACTTTTTGATAAAGGCTTCATTAGAAGTGGCTCCGATAGCGCCAATGCAGCCCTTAATTATGGATATGCCATCATCCGGGCTTTTGTGGCTCGTTCGCAAGTGGCCTATGGGTTACTCCCCATATTTGGCATTCATCATGAAAATGAGCTGAATGCTTTTAATTTGACCGATGATGTCATGGAAGTGTTCCGGCCTCAGGCGGATGCGCTCGTATTTCAAATATGGCGTGATGCGGAATTGTCTGAGAATGGACAGCTGAGTAAAGAGAATCGTCAAAAATTGGCAACGCTTGGTGCATCCATATGCCTGATAGACGGCCAGAAACACAATCTCATGAATGCATGTGACCGTATGACAAAAGGGCTTGTAAGCGCCATTGAAAGCAAAAGTGCGCTGGTGATGCCGATGCCTCAATTTATGACAGATTGATTTTTCTAATGAGGAGCGAAGCCGACGCTGAAATGAGGTGACGAAGCAAGGATAAGAGCATGCCCAGAGCAGCACGAAAAGATAGAACAGGTAAGCTCCCTCCAAAGGATAGATTTATGTGGATTTTCGTTTTCTTTGATCTACCCGTTGGAACAAAAACAGAGCGAAGAACCGCGACGCAATTTAGAAACTTCCTATTAAAAGACGGATATATGATGATTCAATTTTCTGTCTATGCCAGAATTTGTAATGGGCAAGAAAGAGTAGAAAAGCACGTCCAACGGATTAGCGCTAAAATTCCTCAAAAAGGCAGCGTGCGATTGATCCAAATCACCGATAAACAATATGAACGGATGAAAATTCGGCATTGTTCCATT
>DBAY01000061.1:0-25220 GCA_002291925.1 Alphaproteobacteria bacterium UBA998
TTAATGGGACAATGCCCAAAATAGATATCATAGCCCGCCGCGCCGAGGTCATCGGTCGAATCAGTTAGCACTGAAATGAGCTGGGCAGGCCTCAGGGCTGGGTTGGCAGATTTGATCAGTGCAATAACACCGGCTGTTATGGGGCTGGAGAAGGAAGTCCCTGACCATGCGCCATAGCCCCCGCCCCGGACGGTGGAGAGCGTGTTCACGCCGGGGGCGGTCACATCCACATGCCTGCCGAATGATGAGAAACTGGCCCGCGCGTCATTACTGCTTGTCGCGCCGGCCGCGACGATGATAGGGTTGCTGGGGAAACCATCATCTATTCCCGTATTACCAGCCGACACCACCAGCACCCCGCCACGTTCGTACAAATACTGAGCAGCCGTGCTTATGGTGGGGGACGAATTAACGTTCGCAAAGCTTAAATTAACAACATGTGCCTTATTGTCCGCAGCCCATTGAATGGCTTGGGCCATGACGCTGAAATAGGCGAAATTCGGTTGCTCAGGAGTGGTGATTCTAATCGGCATGATGGAAGCTTCCGGTGCAACCCCGGCGATACCTATCCCGTTATTACCAATCGCGGCGGCAACACCGGCAACTAGGGTTCCGTGCCCCTGGATATCTGAAGTATCCGAATTATTCGAGGCAACGTTCCAGCCCGGGACCATGCGCGCGGCGAGATCTGGATGATTCGGATCAACGCCGGTATCGGCAATCGCGATGACAATACCTCGTCCTGTTGCTTGCGACCAGCCAAGCGGTGCCAGCACTTTATCGATATACCATTGCTGGGAACGCATCGGATCATTCGTGACAACAGCTGAATCTATTTTTACAGCCAGGTCCAGTTCAGCGCTTTTTATATGCTTGTTATGCGACAGAAGCGCAGCCAAGGCGCGTTCGGAGCGCTGTGGAACATCAACAATCCAATGGGTAGCTTGCCTATGCGGCTCTAGGCTTGGTTCCGTGCCTTGTAAGGGCAGAAACAAAATCACGATCCAACACCCCCGCCTTGGGTTGAACCAGCAATCTTCCGGGGGCAAATCTTAGCGTTTCGTCGGAGCTCTCAACCGGCGAGCTGTTCTGGAGTCTGGAATTCGTACTTGCAGCATTTGCCTGCAGCGCTGAAGTGGTGATCATCAGAGAGGCGAGATACACCGAAGCGGTACTTAGCAGACGAATTTTGTTACTTCTTGATAGGGCACCCCACATGCTACACTCCAAGATACTTTCAGAAAATTTATGATGCCTCTGATTTATTAAGTTTTAATTAATATATTCCTGCTGCTATAACAAGTGTATCCTTTTGTAAAATATTAATTACACCCAGCAACAAAGCGTTGCCAAATTATAGAATTAATTTTGCACAGCTGCAAGAATATCTATGACCGAACGCTATTCAGAAATTTCGTGATTTCGCCCGACAGGTAATGCGATTGCGCCAGAAGGCTTTGCACGGCGCCGAGCATCTGTTCGGCAGCAGCGCCTGTGTCGGCGGCGGAGCGGGCAACGTCGTTGACGCTGTGGCCAACCTCACTCGTGACCAATTGCGCTGTCTGGGCGTTATGGGCAATGTCGCGGGTGGATGCGCTCTGCTCCTCCACCGCCG
The DNA here is from genome assembly GCA_002291925.1 of Alphaproteobacteria bacterium UBA998. GTDB lineage: Bacteria > Pseudomonadota > Alphaproteobacteria > Rickettsiales > UBA998 > UBA998. The sequence continues at coordinate 1,616 of DBAY01000061.1, forward strand.
AGGCGATGGCAGAGGAAATCTGGCTGATCTCGCCGATGATACTGCTCACCGAACTGATCACTTGCGCCGTTTCGTTGGTGGCGCGCTGGATGGACTGTACATGGCGGATGATATCATCCGTGGCGCGGGTGGTCTGGCCCGCAAGGCTCTTCACCTCCGCCGCGACCACGGCAAAACCCTTGCCCGCCTCACCCGCTCTCGCCGCCTCGATGGTGGCGTTCAGTGCCAGCAGATTGATCTGCGCGGCAATATCGTTGATGAAAGTCACCACTTCACCAATATTGCCGGCAGCCTGTACCAGTCCCTGCGATGTCTCCCCCGCCTTACCCGCCTGTATCACTGCCTGCTGGATGATGTGATGAGCGCGGGTAATCTGTGAGGAGATTTCCGTGATGGACGCAGAAAGCTGCTCAACCGCGCCTGTGAGCGAGGCCATGCTGGCTTCCGCTGTGGCAGCTGAATTTTCAAGTCCATGCGCAATCACGGTATTACGTTCAGCCGTATTCGCTAACGCTCCGGCCGTGGCTTGCAGGTGCCCGGCGGAAGCGGAAACGTTATTTACTACGCCACTCACTCCTTGATCAAATGAGTCGGCCAGGGCTTGCATAACGGCACGCTTTTCCTGCGCGCTTTGCTGCTCCTGACGTATGTTCTGCTCACGCAATGCCCGCATGGCGATGGCATTGTCCTTGAATACCTGCACACTACGCGCCATGTCACCGATTTCCGTCCCCCCAAGTGTGTAGGGCACTTCCAAATCGAGTGCTCCTTCAGCCAGCGCCTGCATGACCCCGCTAAGGCGTTTTATACGCAATGTCACAATTCGGTAGATAATCCACCCAACGATCAGGTTAACAATGGCTGTAATGATGATCTGTACGAGCAGATCATGGAAGAAGGGGGCCGCGGCGTCCTGGCCGAATTCCTCCTGAATATGCAGGTAGCTTTTGATGCCAAAAGCCACACCTACCCCGGAAAGGCAAACCGCCAATAACTGGAGTCGTGCGGAAAGGCCAGCCAAAAACATACTAAAATCCTATGTTATAATGATATTTAATGGAGACTTGTTTTTATCCATTTTTGCAACGCCACACCAGTGCAATTTATGCCACTCGCGTGATGTGGGTAAGAAACCGCACATAAAAAACCACCGCCCATGGGCGGTGGTTTTTATTGAGTCAGAGGCAGCCTGCGGCTTGGCCTCTATCATCAGATGCGGAGAGCACCTCCCCACGATCCGGATTGAGAGACAAGACGCAGGCTGGCTATGTGACTAGACATTGGATCACCTCCTTTCTGTAGTTAACCTGATATCAATATGGTGGAATGGCGCGGCGGAAGCAAGCGGTGCGACGCTTGTTTCCGATAAGTATTTTGCATAAAAAAGCCGGGCTTTCGGAGCCCGGCTTTTTCATGTTGCGGCGCGTATTGTTCGCTCAGGCGTTTTCCATCTCGCGCGTGCGGCGGGTGGTCGTCGCACGGGTTCCCTGATACTCAAAAGCGTCACGAATGGCTGGGCTGGCACGGTCCCACTCAAGGTCATGTTCAGCACGACGGCGGTTCCAGTCCTCGCGAAGGCCTGGTTCGATCTCGTCATAACTGCGACCGGCATGCTGCTCCCGGGAAAGCGCACCGTAGCGGTAGGCCGGCTGATAGCGGTCATACGCCTCGCCTTCACGTACATATGCGCGTGATTGGTAATTTTCACGCCAATGACGGTCTTCGTCGTTGCCAGTAAAGGTATCAGCAACGCCTTCGCCACCAAGCGCCCCGGCGATGCCACCGATAACCGCACCGGCCGCCATACCAACCAGTCCGCCGACACTGCCCAACTCAGCTCCTGCCAAGGCACCCGCCCCGGCCCCTAGACCCGTGGCGACCGGATGACCGACATCATCGCCCACGCGGGATTTGTCAGCGCGCTCAGAAAGCTCTTGATCCTGATGTTTTTTCATAACTCTCTCCCTAGAATAGTGACCAAGAGAGATTATCTGCATAGAGGTAAGGCTTCCATCCGTTAGGAATTATGAGGTGACAGTATTCCCTTGAGCAATTTATGCATTGCTAAACGCATTTTATGGAAGCGCCTCCCCCTTATTTAGTAATGCGCATTTTTCCTACCGTGCGGGTGACGTCCTGCAATGCAGCGCGCAAGCTTGAGAAATCCGGGGCAAGGTAAAACTGGGGCTGTCCATCAGGCTTGGGGGAAGCACAATATTCCAGTGAGTCGCGGTTGCTGCCAGAGCCCTGTACGTCAGCGCCATACGCAATGGTGGCGATACTTACGCCCATGGACTTCAGCTGGTCACACCGCTCGCGCAAGTCGCTGAACGGCCGCCCGTCAGAGGGCGAGAGCCCGGAAATAAAGTTTCCATCTGCGTCATATCGTTCATAGCCGCACAGCGTGCCGGGGTAGGTGGTGGAGCTATCACCCGGAAAAGCGCAGTTCTGAACGCCATCGGTCATGAAGATGACCTGCTTTACCTTGCTGAGAGGCGCTCCGTCTGCACGGGGTGTGGCCGGGCTGGGACTGGCGCCTGAGAATATGTTAATGGCTCCCTGCATACCGCAGGCACCACAGGTCCAGCCATCCAGGGTTATGTTGCTGATATAGCCTTCGGCTTGCGACTGGACATTGGTAAGCCCATCGGCCTGCTTGAGATTCGAACTGAACTGCACGAGACCGAATCTTACATTGGGAGATCCCACTGAAAAAATGAGACTCACTAGTTCCTGCGTCGCGGCCAGCTGTTCGGCATAGCGGCTGTTTGTCACCGAAGGCGGTGGAACGGATGGGCCGGGGTAAGGAAGCGGGTCCAGAATACCATCGCACACATCCGTATTTCCAAGCGTATTGTCGGAAAGAACACCAGAAGGACAAATCATCGACCGCGAACTGTCCACTACCAGAACCAGATCAAGATCCGGAGGAGTTGGCTGGGTGTCCCGGCTCACCACGGTAATAGCATTCGCTGCCACCTGATCCGGACCATTGACGAAAAGCAGTTTAGAATCCATGTTCGCGCGGCTTTCCACCGTGACGCGATCCGCCTGAACATCCACTCCCAAATCGCTGTACTTGCGCGCCACGCCCGCCGTTGCAAACGGATAGTTTATTTCGAAATACCGCTTGCCCGCCACGTCTCTATCGATGCCCCCTGGAGGCTGGGCAATAGCCAAGGCAGCCGCATCTGTGCCGCCCTGCGCTTGCGTGCGCGACACCATGGCAGAGCCAAAATCCAGCACCGCGCCAATCAAACCCAGAAGAATCACCAGCGTGAGGCCAAACATAATGGACACCGCGCCTTGCGTATCGCGGACGATGGACAAGACCGCGAAACGGCGAAACGACGAGTACATAGTATGCTCCCTTAAGGGGTATAAATCTTTGTTAGCGGCCCGTTACGGGCTGGATAATATCGTGTAGCTGTCACCATATCAGGAGTACAGAGGGCTCCTGGTGCCAATTTTTTTTCAGCAGGTGTCGGTGTCGCAATGGAAACGCCGACAAAAGGCAGAATAACCCTGTTAAAATTAAAAACGGGCGCATAGTTCATGCATGCAGCCACAACAATTGTATTCTCGCCTTCTGCCATTTGATCAAAAAACGGCTGGCCAGCACCAAAAGGAGTGCCGGGCACCACGCTGGTATCCAACGCTTTCCAAGTATCACGGTAAGAATAAGACCAGTAGATTTCAGGCGTAGGTTTTCCGGCGGGTTTGTAAATGGATACGGCGTTCACATACCCTCCTCCGCCAGTAACGAAATTGAAAGGCTGCATGAGAAAATCTGCCGTACCCATGATATTTGCCAAGCGATCTTCCGTCAGGATAAAAGGATTCCCAGCTATGGCCGGGTCACCGTTACTTGTTCCTGCGGGCGCGGGTTGAGACATGATGATCATGTCCGCAACAGTTGAGGCGGTCTTGTTGATCTTTTGCAGCATCAAGATGTAACGGAAATAGTCATAGACAGGCAGCGTCATCAGCAGAAGCAATGGCAGTATAATGGCAAACTCGATGGCAACCGCCGCACGCTTACTCGCGAATAAATGGAAGAGACGCATAAAAGAAACTGTAACCACGGTAGAATTATTCATTTCTGACGGCTCCGCCACTAACCAGGAGCACATCCCCACTCGCATCACCAAAAGCCATTCCACCCCTACTCAGCATGGTGCTGAGAGGTAGGATCGGCGTCAATACACGCCAGCGGTAAGTGACGGTGTAGCGCACAATGTCGCCAGGGCCGCCTATATCCATCGGGCTGGAATTGCCCGGGGGGGTGCAAAGGCCATCCTCGTTATTGTCAAAAAATCTGGAACCCGGCGGACATGGGCAAAAACCGGTTCTTATCAAGGTTACTTCATCTACGCAGAAATCATCCGTTAGCACCGACTTGTAGTCGGGCCTTGGTGCATTGGCCTCCGTCGTAGCGGTAATAGCCAACCTCTCAGGATTGATAAGACCATAAGAACGACGCCGCACTTCATTACGGATATATTGATCACGCGGAATACCAGTCGTAGCCCCCACTTTAGCGAGCCGTGTGGCCTCGGCCACCGCATTTTCGATCGTGATGGCGGAAAAGCAGATCAGGGAGAGTTCAATAAGAAAAAAGATGATGTAGATGAAAACAGGAAAAACAATAGCAAATTCGATAGCGGTCGCCGCGGTAGTGTCCTTATTAATGCTGCGTCGAAAAAGTGCTGAATATCTCATTGGCGGTATAAACCTTGGTGAAGCAAAATCAGGCCCGTGAATTTATGACATAGATAAACAGTATGATAAAGCATTACATGACATATCACTGATATCTTCACGCAATTGTCATTTATCGTCCGCCATGGTGGCGGCGCACCATCTTTTAATCTATACTGATTGCCTAGGCTTCCATATACCCAAAGCCCATCCCGTTATGGAGATTGCCCCTTTGCCAGCCGTGATTCAACCCCGTCATCTGCCCTATCATACAAGTGAAACCTATTACATTATTCTCAAGGGTCAGCCAAGGTTGACGGGGCTTGAGAATATAGGATTTACGATTGATCACCATGGATTCTATCGGTGTGCTGTTCCCGGAAACTGGCAGAAAATATGGGAGAGAACCGAACAGTTGCTGGCAGCCTCCGGAATAAATGAAAACAGCTATTACGCGGCGGTGATCGCTGCTGAGCCGGCTCTCACGCGCGAGGATATCGAGGCGCAGTTACGCCTTTTAGCGGAAATCAGTGCCCGCAGCCGCGCTCTCTGGCTAGGGGAAGCGCTGCTGGAAGACCGCATCCAGTGTTTTTTGCAACCGATTGTGGACCGGGAGGGAACCCTGTTTGGCCATGAAGCCTTTGCGCGCTGCTTGATGGAGGATGGCCGGCTTATTGATGGCCTGCAGATCATCACTGCCAGCCGCGTACTGCATATCGAATACCGGGTCGACCGGCTGTTACATCAGAAGGCGATTGAAGCCTTCATGGCCTCAGGTGAGCGCGGGCGACTGTTCATCAACTTCCTGCCTGGCTTCATCCACCGGCCGGAGGTTTATCTCGACAGGCTAGCGCAGGAGGTGAAACATTATGGCGTCACACCGGGCGATCTTGTGCTGGACCTGACCGAATCAGAACTACAGAAGAATATCGATCATCTACGCTCCATTGCCACCTATTGTCGTGAAAAGGGTTATGGTATCGCGCTCGACGACATCCGCCTTACTGAGCAATCGGAGAAGTTAATGCGTGCCCTCAAGCCGGATTTTATCAAGCTTGAGCAGACTCTCAGCCAGCAAATGCTGGCACAACGTGCAGATTCTATCGTCTCATTGGCACATGCCATGGATATCAGGGTGATTGGCGAAGGAGTTGAAACAAAAGCGATGTACGAAATGATGCTAGATCTCGGGGTTGATCTTTTTCAAGGCTATCATATCGGCCCGCCAGCCCCGGCCAGCATACCGCCCCTTAGCGCCCAGGCCTGACATTCGGGTTTTACTTGTAGCTCGCAAGTAACTCTACAAATGCAGTTAATTTTCATTTTGTACTTTTATTTAAAATAAAAGAAAATCCGATTCTTTGTTAACTATTTATTTAACTTGTCTTTAATCAAGAACTGCTAGGGTGGCAATCGGGCGCCTCTTGCGTCCGCAACCCAACCCAATAGCCATGTCCATAAAGTCGCTTCTTCTGCTGATTATTTCCGCTGCGCTCGCGCTGAGCCTCGCCGTCACCGTGCGCGGTTATGTGAGCGAGGCTGCGCCGAAACAGCCGGAAGGCAACCGCGTGCTGGTGGCGGCACGAACCATCACCCAGGGCAGCTTCGTGAAGGCCGATCAGGATTTTACCTGGGCGGTCTGGCCGAAGGAAAATATTGGTGAGGGCCACCTCGTGGAGGGGCAGTTTCCGCCGGAGACGCTGAATGGCGCCGTCGTGCGCCGCCAGATTCCGAAGGGCGAGCCCATTTCCGAAGCCGCGCTGGTGAAATCCAGCGAGGGCGGTTTCATGGCCGCCGTGCTGGAGCCGGGGGGATGCGCGCCATCTCCATCGCCGTGGACGAAACCAGCGGCAATGCCGGTTTCATCTTCCCCGGTGACCGCGTAGACCTCATCCTCACCCATAGCGTGAAATCCGACGAGATGAGCGGCAAGGACTCGCTCGCCAGCGAGACGTTCGTGGAGAATGTGCGCGTGCTCGCCACCGATCAGAGCGTCGAGAACCCGGACAATACTGCCGTGCTAGCCAAGACGGTGACCATCGAGGTCACCAAGCGTCAGGCGGAGAAGATCAACGTCGCCAAGGACCTTGGCAAGATTTCCCTCAGTCTGCGCAGCCTCGCCCCTCACGAGGGCGAGGAAGAGGAAAGCCTGCAGGAAGCAGGAGAGGAGTTCACCCGCGACAGCGATGTGAGCCCCATCCTCAGCCCGCGCAGCACATCAGCCGTGAAAGTACAGGTAGTGCATGGCAACAAGCGCGAACAGGTGGAATTCGACCGCGAGTAATCAAACCCGCGTGGCACGCAAGGGCGCATTCCGCCCTTCTGTCCGCGCCCGAGGCGAGGTGCGTATGACGAAGATTCTGGCTTATCCCCGACTTCTGCTGGTGGCGCTGATGGCGCTCGTCCTTGCCGCGCCCGCCTCCGCGCAGATTGGCGCGCAGCACAGCGTGGAGATCAACAAGGGCAAGCTGGTGCGCCTGCCCGCCAACGCCAGCACCGTCGTGGTGGCCGACCCGGACATTGCCGATGTGCAGGTACTCTCCCCCACCCTTATCTATATCAGTGGCCGCAAGATCGGCGAGACTAGCGTACTGGCCATCGACGGCAAGGATACCGTGGTGCTCGACGGCACGGTGTCGGTGACCCACAATCTCAGCAAGTTGAAGGACTCGGTGACGCAGTCCCTGCCCGCATCCACGGTAGAGTTCGATTCCACCGACAGTGCCATTGTGCTGAAAGGCGATGTGCAGTCCCCTTATCAGGCCGAGCGCATCCAGAAACTCGCCTCCACCTTCCTGCGCGAGAATCAAAGCGTAGTGAATTTCCTGAACGCCAAGGATGGCGATCAGGTGCTGCTGAAAGTGAAAGTGGCGGAAGTTTCGCGCACGGAGCTGAAGCGCTTCGGCATCAATCTAAACGCGCTGCTCTCGGCCGGCGACATCGCCTTCAGCCTCGCCACCAATACGCTAGGCGCCGGGCTGGGCGCGCTGGGCAATACCCTCACCTCTTCCGCCAGCGATCTCACCACCGTTGTTGAGGCGCTGGAAAATGACGGTCTGCTCACCATCCTCGCCGAGCCGAATTTGACCACGAAATCCGGCGTCACCGCCAATTTCCTCGCGGGCGGCGAGTTCCCGATTCCCGTGCAGCAGGGTGGCCAGCAGCAGGGCATCACCATCGAATACCGCCAGTTCGGTGTAAGCCTCGACTTCACGCCCGTGGTGCTCTCGGCGGACAAGATCTCGCTCAGCGTGCGCCCGGAGGTGAGCTCGCTCTCGCAGACCAACTCGGTGATGGCGAACGGCTTCAACATCCCCACCCTCCTTACCCGCCGGGCCTCCACCACGGTGGAGCTGGGCAGTGGCGAGAGCTTCGCCATCGCGGGCCTGCTGCGGCGGGATGATTCCAACGACATCAACAAGGTGCCGGGCCTCGGCGAGTTGCCCATCCTCGGCGCGCTGTTCCGCTCCAACCGCTTCCAGAACGAGCAGACGGAACTGGTCATCATCATCACACCCTACATAGTGCGCGGGGTGGCCAATACCGAACTCGCCACGCCGCTCGACAATTACCGTCCGGCGACCGACCTGGAGCGCATCCTGATGGGCCGCCTGTATGGCGAAACCAATGAGACGACGCTCAGCGAGGAGAAGCCCTACCGCCTGCCCAAACTGAGCCAGCACGATCCGCGCCTGCATGGCCCGGTGGGCTTCATCCTGCGCTAGAAGGAGACACCCATGCGTCATCTGCTCCCCCTCGCCCTGCTCACCCTCACCACGGCCTGCGGCACCTATGTACAGCAGCCGACCCGGCTGGCGCGGCAGGAATATGCCCGCACCCTGCGCTTCGAGAAGTTCAGCCTGCACCCAACGCTTAGCGCGCATGAGATGGGCCAGCTCGATAGCCTTGCCGCCGCCCTTCCGAAAGAAGCCACCCCGCGCTTTGTCATCCGTACCGGTGACGCGGCGATGGACGGCTCCGAGAAAATGCAGGAACTGATTTCTGTCCTGCGCGAGCGCTGGCCCGGCGTGGCACCCGCGGAAATCCGCGCGGGCAAGCCCAGCGACCGCGTGACCCTCGATGCCGTCTACATCGCCTTCGCCGATCCCGATCCCTGCCCGGACTGGCGCGGTGCGGGGCTGCTGAATCAGGAAGACTCGCTGGCGCATCACATCGGCTGCGCGACCGCCACCAATTTTCACCTGCAGGTGGCCAACCCTGATGACTTGTTGATGGGCCGCAGCCGCCCGCAGCCAGACACGGTTTCGGCCACGCGCGCGGTAGAGCGGCATTACAGCGGGGAAATCCTGCAGCAGCATTTGACAATGCAGCAGAACACGACGCCCAACCAGACGACGGGGGAATAGCAGACGATGCCCCACGGACCCGCGCTCCCCAGCGCTACCCCACCTGCTCTGCTGGCCTTTGTGAGGGACGAAGCCAGCCTGCAAGTGCTGCGTGAAGCTGCGCAGGCCCAGGACTGGCCGGAGGGAACTATACACACGGGCAGCATCGTCGAGGCGACACAGCATTTGCGTGACCACCCTACCCCGCGCCAGTTGATGGTTGAAGTCGCCTCTGCCGCCGAGGCGCCTGCACAGCTAGGCGCGCTCGCCGATGTATGCGCACCCGGCGTGCGGCTTATCGTCACAAGTACGGTCAATGAGTTCAGCTTTTTCCGCTGGCTGAAAGACATGGGTGTGGATGAATATCTGCTGCAACCCTTCAAGGCTGAGGCACTGACACAAGCGCTCACCGTCAGGGTGGATGCACCCAAGGCAGCGGAGGCACCGAAGAAACAGGGCGAGGTCACGGTCGTGCTCGGCGCACGCGGCGGCGTCGGCGCCACGACACTGGCCACCAACCTCGCGGGATTGCTGGCGCGCGAGCATCAGCGTACTACGCTGCTGCTCGACCTCGATGCGCATTTCGGCAGCGCGGCCATGATGCTTGATCTGGAACCAAGCCGGGGCATCGCCACCCTGTTCGATAATCCGGACCGCGTGGACGGGCTGTTCCTTGACCGCGTCTTGATCCGCCAGAGCGATCACCTCTTCCTGCTCAGCGCCGAGGAGCCACTGAAGGAAGCCCTGTCCCACACGACGCGCACGGCGGAGGTGCTACTGCCGCGCCTGCGCGAGAAATTCGCCCATACCATCATCGATTTGCCACGCGCCCTGACGCCGCTTACCCGCGCGCTGCTTGCGGGTGCCGACCGCGTGGTACTGGTGACCGAGCCAAGCCTGACCGGACTGCGCGACCTGCTGCGCCTGCAGGATTACCTGAAGGATGCGCTGCAGCGCCCCCTGCCGCTGGTATTTTCCAACCGCGGCGGGCTGCTCGCGAAGACGGAGGTGAAACGCACGGAGTTCGAAAAACATTTCGGCCGAGCGCTGGATGGCTACCTTCCTTTCCTGCCCGAAGCACTTACGGCGGCGGCAAATGGCCAGCTGCTCATCGACCTCCACAAGGGCGGCGCCTTACAGCCTTTGCGCGCGCTGGCGGCGAAGCTGGCGGGAGAGGACGCGGAGGAGGCCCCTGCCGCACCGCGCCCCGGCCTGCTCGGCAAACTGGTGAAGGGCAAATAGATGTTCGGCCGCCGCGGCACCGCTGATTCCCCGCTGCCGCCGCCCCCGGTGCTTCTTCCCGAAGCCGCGCCGCCCCCTCCGCCGGAGCCGGACGAACCGCCGCTGCCCGCTATTTCGGAGGAGCTGAAACAGACGAAGGCGAAAATCTTCACGCTGCTGATGGAGCAGATCGACCTCGCCACCGCCTCGCAGATGGAGAAGAAGCAACTGCGCCAGCAGATCATCGACCTTATCGGCGAGATCGTGGTGGAGCAGAAGCTGGTGGTCAACCGCGCCGAACAGCAGCAGATGGCGAGCGAAATCGTGGACGACATGCTCGGCCTTGGGCCTCTGGAGCCGCTGCTGAAGGACGATCTCATCACCGACATCATGGTGAATGGCCCCTATCAGGTATATGTCGAGCGCAAGGGCAAGCTCATCCTCACCGACGTGAAATTCCGCGATGAAAAACACGTCATGAACATCGCGCAGCGCATCGTCACCGCCGTGGGCCGCCGGGTGGATGAATCCACTCCCATCTGCGACGCGCGCCTTGCTGACGGCTCGCGCGTCAACGTTATCGCGCCGCCGCTGTCGCTGAAGGGCGCCAGCATCTCCATCCGGAAATTCGCGCAGAAGAAAATCACCCTGGAGGTGATGGCCTCACAGAACAACATCTCCGAACGGCTTTGCCAGGTGCTGCGCATCGCGGCGGCTTCGCGCCTCAACATCATCGTCTCCGGGGGTACAGGTTCGGGGAAGACCACCATGCTCAACGCCCTCTCGCGCCTGATCGATCAGGGCGAGCGCGTGGTCACCATCGAGGACGCCGCCGAATTGCAACTCCAGCAGCCACACGTAGTGCCGCTGGAAACCCGCCCGCCGAACCTTGAGGGACAGGGCGAGATCACCATGCGCCACCTTGTGAAGAACGCGCTGCGTATGCGCCCCGACCGCATTATCCTCGGCGAGGTGCGCGGCGGCGAGGCGCTTGATTTGCTGCAGGCCATGAATACGGGCCATGACGGCTCCATGGGCACGCTGCACGCCAACAACCCGCGGGAGGCCCTCACCCGCCTGGAGAACATGGTGAACATGGCGGAAGCCAAGCTGCCCAGCCACGCCATCCGCCATCAGATCGCCACCGCCGTACACATGATCGTGCAGATTCAGCGTATGCGTGACGGCAAGCGCCGCGTGACACACGTGACCGAAGTGGTCGGCATGGAGGGGCAGGTCATCGTGACGCAGGATCTGTTCACCTTTGAATATCATGGGGAGGATGAGAATGGGATGCTTATCGGCGAGTTCAAATCCTCCGGTCTGCGCCCGAACTTCCTGAAGCAGGCCGCCTATTTCGGCCTCGCCGACGCGCTGCTCGAAGCCATGAGCTAGGCCATGACGCTGCTGGATATCCTCCTCGCCTTTTCTGTCCTTCTCATCACCGGTGTCGTGTGGCTGGTGATGCAGGGCGCCCGCCTGCGCCGCAAGCGCGCTGAGCGCATCGCGCGCATCAAGGCGGGGCTCACGGTCAACGCACGGGGCGACACGGTGCAAGCCACGCTGCGCCGCCAGCAGAAGCAGGGCCGTGTGCCCCTACTGTCGCGCCTTGCCGGCTTCTCGTTTTCCGACCGGCTGCGCGCCCGCTTCGAATTCGCCGGGCTGATCTGGTCAGTGGAGAATTACCTGTTACTCTGTGCAGGTCTCACGGCAGGCACGCTGCTGTTTCTGCTGATACTTGGCAAATCGCTGCTGCTCGGCATGCTTGCGGGCTTCGTCGTAGGTTTCGGCTTGCCACATTTTTACGTGGGCCTGCGCATCGGCAAGCGTAAGAAGCATTTCCTACAGCTTTTCCCAGACGGCATCGACCTTATTGTGCGCGGCCTTCGCGCGGGCCTGCCAGTGGCGAAATCCATGCAAACCGTTTCTACGGAGATTGGCGAACCGGTGGGTGGCGTGTTCCGCGATCTAGTGGAGCAGGTAGCTCTGGGCGTGAATCTGGAAGAAGCACTATCCACCGTAGCGCGGCGGCTGAACCTTACCGAGTTCAATTTCTTCGTCACCAGCATCATCCTGCAGCGCGAGACAGGCGGTAATCTCGCGGAGATTCTCGCCAACCTCTCAGACGTGCTGCGTCAGCGTCACATCATGCGCCTGAAGATCAAGGCCATGTCGTCGGAAGCACGTGCTTCTGCCATGATCGTGGGAGCGCTGCCGTTCCTGGTGACCGGCGCGCTTATTGTCATTTCGCCCGGCTACATCGACCCGTTGTTGGACGACCTGCGCGGTAACATCGCGGCGGCTTGCGCGTCGGCCAGCATGGGGTTCGGGGTGTTCATCATGATGAAACTCTCCAGCTTCGAGATCTGATCATGAGTGGCAACCTCGGCACGTTCCTGCTCAGCGCCCTGCCGGAAGGCATCACGCCGGAGGATGCCCTCACGATGGCCACAGGGGTGGTGGCGTTCCTCGTCATCTGGTCCATCGGCCAGAGCGTCGTCGAGCGCGACCGCATGGCCCCGCGGCTGAAAGCCATTCAGGAGCGCCGCCGTGAGCTGAAAGACACCTACCTCGCCCCTCGCAGGCGCAAGCAACCCATGCAGCATTCCGGGTGGATGAAAACCATCGTGATGCGGCTGAAGGTGATGAAGGATATTCGCACCGATGCCATCGGGCGCACACTGAACCAAGCAGGCTACCGCTCCAAAGATGCGATCTATGTCTACGCCTTCCTCAAATTTTTCAGCCCGCTTGCCGGTCTGGGCGTAGCGCTATTGCTGTTTCCGCCGGAATGGGGCCTGCTATGGGGCGGCGATACCGATGCGCTGGGCAGTTTCGCCGCCGTGCTGGCCACCGCGTGGGTGAGCGGGCGGCTGCCGGACCTGTTACTGCACAACCAGCGTAGCAAGCGTTACGCTCTCATCCGCAAGGCATTACCGGATACGCTCGACCTCATGCTGATCTGTGCTGAAGCCGGGTTATCCCTTGTCGCCGCGCTAGACCGCGTGGCACGCGAGCTGGGGCAAGCCTATCCGGAAATGGCGGAAGAACTTTCGTTGACGTCGGTCGAAATCGGTTTTCTCCCCGAGCGTAATACCGCTCTCACCCATCTCGCTGAGCGGCTGGATATGCAGGAAGTACGCAGTATGGTGAACGTACTGCTGCAGACTGAAAAATACGGCACACCAATCTCGCAGGCATTGCGCGTGCTTTCCAAGGATTTCCGCACCGAGCGCATGCTCCGCGCCGAACAGAAAGCCGCCCGTCTCCCTGCATTGCTGACAGTGCCCATGATTCTCTTCATCCTGCCGACGATGTTCATCGTCGTCATGACCCCCGCTATCCTCCGCGTCATGGATGCAATGTAGAGCCGTTGTTTTGCCTCAGCTTTGACAGACAGGCATGGCTGATTTGGACTTCCTGTCCTCGTAGAACGGAAATGTATTCGTTATCCTGAGGCGCAGCCGAAAGAGTTCTGGGTATGGTCCGAGGTCCTTCGTTCACGCGCAGAATGACGGCTTCACAGGGAATGTCACCCTGCACTTGGTACGTGGGATCTTCCTGCTACACGGGGAAATGCCACGTACTAGGTCGGCGTGGCACCCCTCTAAGGCGTCTTACCCAGTTCCACTTTGTACGCCTTGTAGAACGCAATATTTTCTTGCAGCTGTTCTTTCGTCAAATCCGGCTGGGCCCATTGCTTGGCTGATTCCATGTCGCCCTTGAGACCATATGCCAGCGCCAGGTTCTGCCGCATCACGGGGATGCCCTGTACGTTTGGAATCCCCTCCAGCACCTCAATGGCTTCCGTGTAACGGCCTATCATAATGTAATTCATGGCGAGGTTATTGCTGATAAACTCGGTCTTGGACTTGCCCTGCCCCAACGCCGCAAGATAAGCCTGCTGCGCCTCGGTATGACGGCCCAGTAAATCAAGCGCTACGCCCTTTCCATTAAGAAGGTCGATATTCTGCGGCCATTCAGCAAGCCCTGCCTCGTAATGCACCAGTGCCTCCGCACCGCGCCCGGCATGCACTTCCAGCTTGCCGAGTGCGAGATCGATGGCCGGATGTTTTGGCTGCCGCTGCTTTGCCTCCTGCAGCACTTCGCGCGCCCCTGCTACATCGCCCTGCTCCTGCAGGAGCGCAGCCAGCGCCAGATGCGCCTCGATGGCCCCATGCGACAACGAGGCCGCTTCACGATAAAGGGCAATGGCGTTCTGCGCGTCCCCGGCACGCGCAGTAGCCTGCGCCTGACGGATGAGGCTCATTTCCCGTTCGCTCGGAATGGCACCCAATCCCTCCACCGGGACAGAGCTTGGCGCGCATGCCGCGAGCATCACCACGCTGCAAAGAAGCCCTACACCATGCCAACGCATACGCCCCTCCTTTTGCCTCAAACTATACGCCAACGCCGCGCGCCATGAAACGAAATGTTGGGAAGACTGTGCAACGGATAGAACCGCCGCCTTTCCATCGCATTTTATCAAAATATTGATAAACATGCATTATTTGGAAACGTTCGGTTAATGTGCTAGGGTGACTAAATGACCAGTCCGTCTTTTGCATACCTTGCCCTGTGCCACCTGCGGCATGATGAGCGCGGCGCGACCGCCATTGAGTTTGCCTGCGTGGCGCCGGTGCTGCTGATTCTCATGTTCGGGACCATCGAATTTTCCCTTATCATGCTGACGCAGGGCCTTATGGACAGCGCTACCTTCAATGCATCCCGCCTTGGCAAGACAGGCTATATCCCCACCGGCCTTACGCGGGAGGAGGCCATCCGCCAGCGCATCTCGGAACAGGCGGGCGTGTTGGTGAGGGCGCAGGACCTCGCCATCACCACCCAGGTTTATGGAAGCTTTGATAACATCAACCAGCCGGAGCCTTTTACAGACAGTAACAGGAATGGCCGTTTCGATAATGGAGAGGTGTTTGTTGACACCAATGGAAACGGGGGTTGGGATGCCGACATGGCCCGCGCCGGACTGGGCGGCGCGGGTGACGTGGTGGTCTACACGATTGACTACCCGTGGAGAATCCAAACCCCCATCATCGGGTATTTGTTCAACGCAAACTCCACCGTATCGCTCAGCGTGCGGGCGGTAGTGAAGAACGAACCATTCTAAGAAAGACTATGCGAGCAGCCTGCTTCCATCACTTTAGTCATTTGGTCGCTGATCGCTGCGGCGTGGCGGTGCTGGAATTCGCGCTCTGCCTGCCCGTGCTTCTCCTGCTTTGCCTGGGAGGATTTGACCTGAGCCGCCTTCTGCTCATCACCCTGAAAACAGAGAAGGTCGCCTTTAGTGTCGCCGACGTGGTTGCCCAATCGCCCAGTCTTACCAGTGCGCAGCTGAACCAGTACATCAACGCGGCAAGCCAGATCATGCTGCCCTACCCGTTCGGGCCAAACGGCATCGTCATTGTCAGCTCGGTCTATCAGTCCGCCCCCACGCCACCTGCAACGGTACGCTGGCGATCCAGTGGCGGCGGCACGCTTGCCCGCATCAGCCAGATTGGCCCCGTGAGCGGCTCCGCCACCCTGCCCAATGGGCTGACGCTTGCCGTGCGTGACAATGTCATCGTGGCCGAGGTTTATTACAGGTTTACCCCGGTTTTCCCGCTGGGTTTTGTCCCGGCCACCGATATCTACCGCATAGCGGTTTACAAGCCGCGACTGGGTGCTCTGGCGACACCCCCTGCATGACCATACAAGATGGAGGTCCTGATGCGTCTTCTTCGTTCCCTGTGCCTGTCTGAGGAAGGAAGCACACTTCCGATCATCGGCCTCTCGCTGCTGGTGCTGGTTGGTGCGACCGGCATCGCGGTGGATGTCGGGCGCGCAGCGTTGCTGCAGGCGCGCCTCTCCAGCACGCTGGACGCTGCGGGACTGGCGGCAGGTGCCACTGTGAGCACCAGCAATCTCAGCACCGAAGCCACCAAATACATGAACACCAACATGGGCACCGGCTACCTGAACGCCACCCTCACGAACCTCGAGGTGAGGAGCAATACAGACAATACTGTCATCACCCTCACCGCCAGCGCGAGCATGCCCACCACTCTCATGCGGGTGTTAGGCCACGACGAGATCAATGTATCAGCCTCTTCCGAGATCATCCGCGCGAACAAGGGACTGGAACTCGTGCTGGTGCTTGACAATACGGGCTCCATGGCAGGCTCTCCGATTTCCAGCCTGAAAACCGCCGCTACGGACCTCATCAACATCCTTTACGGCAGTAGAACAACCGTGCCGAATCTGTGGGTGGGCATCGTGCCGTTCTCACATACGGTCAATATTGGCAGTGGCCGCACTTCGTGGATCGATGTCGCAGCAAGAAACAGCTTCAACTGGGGACCCACCAGCTGGGCCGGATGCGTCGACGCGCGCACAGGCGGGCTGGACGTGACGGACGACCCGCCATCCACGCAGCTGTTCCGCCCTTATTATTGGCCGGATCACGATAGCTATAACAACTGGATCGTCTCAAGTGGGTATGACATGAGCGGCGGCAGGGGGCCTAACCGCAACTGCCCGCGGACTGTCACCGCGATGACAGCCAGCAAATCAACGCTTCTGACCGCTATCAACGCCATGAAAGCGGAAGGAAATACCCATGTGAACCTCGGGGCGGCCTGGGGATGGAACATGTTGTCCCCCCGCTGGCGGTCACTTTGGGGCGGGGAAATGGACACCCACCAGCTTCCACTGGACTACAACACTCCGCTGATGAACAAGGCCGTAGTCATCATGACCGATGGCGACAACACCATGAGCAACTCCGTGCGCACCGCCTACGGCTACCTCAGCGATGGGCTGCTTGGCACCACCAGTCAAACCACGGCCGAGGCTCGGCTGGATGCGCGCTTGAGCCAGGTCTGCACCCGCATGAAAGCCAATGGCATTCTGGTCTACACCATTGGCTTCCGTAATCCCGGGGCCACCATTTCCAACCTTTTGCGCGGCTGCGCGACCGTGCCTGAGTACTATTTCGACTCGCCCACAAATGCTTCCTTGCAGACGGCGTTCCGCACAATTGGCGACTCCTTGGCGAACCTGCGCATCAGCCGCTAGGGACTTTCGCCGCCGGCCGATTCATGGCATACAGGTGCCGGGAGGGCCTGTATGCCGACACGGATTTTTCTACTGGCCGCCGGTCTGTTCGGTGCCGCGGGAGTGGCGATGGGTGCCCATGGCAGCCATGGCGGCTTTGAGGCGGCCGCAGCGGCCCAGATTCACGTCGCCAGCACCTACCTTTTGCTACATGCCACCGCCCTTGCAGCACTTGCCGCCTTGGCATCGCAAGGGCGCTATGCCAGGGCCCCGCTGAGGCTGTGCGGCTTCTGCCTGACGCTTGGAACCCTGTTGTTTTCCAGCAGCCTCTACCTGCACCACGCCTTGCACTGGCCTACCCGACTTGCCCCGGCCGGCGGAGGACTGCTCATCCTTGGATGGATCATGCTGGTTACCCTGCCGCTCTGGCGACGCCGAAACCACCGGAGGAGACACGGTTTTTTAACAATATTTTAAACTGCGCATGTAAATATGATTGACTGGAAGGTGTTGATGCGCGGTTTTTCACTGCTTGAACTGTCAATGGTGCTTATCATTCTTGCGCTGATTATCAGCGGCGTTATTGCCGGGCAAACCCTGCTCCGCTCTGCAGAATTGCGACGCGTCATGGAAGATGCGGACGCCCACCGCAAGAACCTTTATGCTTTCCGCACCAAGTTCGAGGCCTATCCGGGCGATTTCGCGCGCGCCTCGGATGTATGGGCGGCCGCTGACGGCGGGACAGGCAGCACCACCTCCTGCTACAACGTCGATTCCCGCACGCTTACCAATAACCGAGGCACCTGCAACGGAAATGGAGACGGGTACATCTTTTCACCCAATCCCACCGCGGTCGGAACTGAATCCAATATCTGGTATTACAGTGAACGCTTTCGCGCATGGCAGCAGCTGGCGAGCGCTGGTATGGGGGGCGGTCGGCTTGCCGGACGGACGCTTGGTGCAAATTCGTGGGACGTTTCGATTGAACAGAATGTACCGCGAGGTCCGCTTGAGAACAGTTACTGGCAATTTGCCGGCACCAGTTTTGCGCTCACTAGCGACCCTCACTATTTTGATACCGCTTCTGCGCAGAACATACTTTGGTTGGGCGGTGCCCTGCTGTCACCGGAGGAAGCGGCTCAAATCGACAGTAAACTGGATGATGGTTTTCCCGCGACCGGTAAGGTGCTTAGCTTTAAATCCAGTTCATCTCGGCAGGTCAACTGCACCACCACGGATGAGGTCAGCACAGCACGCTATGATGTTTTCAATACAGCAAGAATCTGCGCGGGGCTGAATTTTGTCTTCTGAACAAAATGCTTCTGGCTTCTCGCTGCTTGAGCTTTCCGTGGTGCTCATCATTCTCGCGCTGATCACCGGTGGTATCGTGGCTGGGAAAAATATTATGACCAATGCCGAGCGGCGTGCGCTGATTGATGGCGTCGTACGCTACCAGCAGGCCATCTCGCGATTTCGCGAAAAATACCTGGCTTTACCCGGCGACATGCCTAATGCTACCGATGTCTGGGGGGCAGCGGATGGCGGCACGGGCCTCACCACCGGCTGTTTCAGCGCTGATTCCCTCTCGCTTTCCAATCCCCGTCTGACCTGCAACGGAAACGGAGACGGCCGCGTATTCAGCGTCACCGGGACCATTAGCAATGAATGGTTTTATTCCGAGCGCTTTCGTGCGTGGCAGCACTTGGCCAACGCTGAACTGGTTGAGGGCGCCTATTCCGGCCGTTCACGAGCGGGAACCGTCAATGAAAAAGATCCTAAAATCAACGTCCCCCCCGCGGCGCTGAACAAGGATGGAGGATTCGAGATTTTTTATGTTGCCACCGGTGACACCGGTTGGATGACGGACTCTACCTACGATCTTCATGCGCTGGGGGCCATACAAACCTCCGGCGTACGCACCTTTTCCGGGGCGGATTTTTTTGCCGTAGATGACAAGATAGATGACGGCAAGCCCGCCACTGGCCTTGTCTTTGCGCCACGTGGGGATGCAAGCTGGCAACCCGGGTGCGTCACTGCCAATGACCAAACGGCATTATACAACATCGCCAACACCGCCAGACTCTGTGGCAGCCTCTATTTTGCACTGGAAGGTGCTACCGTGAGATGAATGACATGACCCTGACCGCAAAAATTATTCCGTCTCCACGTTCCTTTGTGCAAGGGTTTACCCTGCTGGAACTCTCGATTGTGCTTATCATCATCGCGCTTATTGCCGGTGGAGTGATTGCCGGGCGTTCCCTGATGGACGCCAGCCGCATTCGTCGGGCTGTGGATGATTTCCAGATCTACAGTACCGCCGTGCGGCAGTTCCAAGATAAATACGAGGAGCTTCCCGGCGATATAAGCCGGGCCACTGAAATCTGGGGTGTGGCTGGAGGTACCGGCAGCGACCAGACCTGTGTATTGACAGATTCTTCCACGCTGGCAAATCCAAAAGCGACCTGCAATGGGAACGGAAATGGATTCGTGGACAGTGTCCTTGCCTGCTCAACAGGAAATGAACAATGGTGCTACGGAGAGCGTCACCGAGCATGGCAGCAACTCTCTAACGCGGAGATGATTTCCGGACGCTATACAGGCCGCACCACTTCTCCCTCCGCCGCCGTCGGCGGCGCGGACTATACGCCTGGCATCAATGCCCCTTCCTCTTCACTTCAGAGCGGCGCCGGCTTCCAGCTGATCTCGATGGGTCAAACCACTGGAAACGCATGTTACTTCGATATCCCGCAAAGTTTAAATGCCATTGCGTTGGGCCGTAACAATGGAAACTATATCAAACCTTCCATGTTCGCCGAGATTGACCGCAAACTCGATGACGGTAAGCCAGGCACCGGTCTCGCGCAAAGCCTGAAGAGCAGCTGCGCCTGGCAGCCCGGTTGCACTACCACAACGGACGCTGCCACCTCACGCTATGCCATAACCACCAATGCCGCTTCCTGCGCGATGCTCATGGTGAGGCTTGGTCAGTGATGTGGCCATAAGGGGCAACGCCTGCCCTGCCATTGCTGCTTCACACATACAGGCCATTGAAGAACCGGCTCCTCAAATGAGGTCTTGGCAAAATGCGGCTTCATAGCGTGCCGAAGTCACTTTATTATCTGCACAGCAGTGAAAAAAGGCAGTTCCATGTCAGGACGCTTGAAAAAGTCAAAAAAATGGGACTGAGTGAACCAGTTTTTGCCTGAAAAAATAAAGGATTCATTAATGAGCCCGCTGGACAGCAAACAGGCCAAGCCGTTAAGCCCTTCGGACATCGTCATCTTCGGCGGTACGGGAGACCTTTCCGTGCGAAAGATCCTCCCCGCTCTCTATTATCGGTTGCGCGATGGCCAGCTTCCGGCCAGCAGCCGCATCGTGGTACTTGGGCGCAAACCCGCCAGCCGCGACGAGTATCAGGCGACCCTGCGCAAGGCAATGCAGGAGTTCGTCAGCCAGAGCGATTTCACCGAGACGGATTTCGCCCGCCTCGCCACGTGCGTGGAATATCAGGTGGTGGATGCGCGCGAGGCCGCGCATTACGGACCGCTGCGGGAGCTGCTGGAAAAAGACGCTCGCCCGGTGCGTGTGTTCTACCTCGCCACCCCGGCGGACATTTTTGCCGGTATCTGCGGCAACCTCAAGGCTGGCGGGCTGGTGACGGATGAAACCCGCGTGGTGCTGGAGAAACCCATCGGCAAGGACCTGCAATCCTTCTGCCACATCAATAACGCGGTGTTGCAGCACTTAAGCGAAAAGCAGGTCTACCGCATCGACCATTACCTCGGCAAGGAAACGGTGCAGAACCTCATGGTGCTGCGATTTGCCAACAACGTGTTCGAGCGTGTGTGGAACGCCGATGTGATCGACCATGTGCAGATCACCGTGGCGGAGTCCATCGGCGTTGGCGACCGCGGCGGTTATTATGACCAGTCCGGCGCCATGCGCGACATGATCCAGAACCACCTGCTGCAGCTGCTCTGCCTCGTGGCGATGGAGTCCCCGGCCCAGATCACGCCGGACGCGGTGCGCGACGAAAAGCTGAAAGTGCTGCGCGCGCTGCGGCCGATTCTGCCTGAATTCCTCTCGCATTACACCGTGCGCGGCCAGTACGTGGCCAGCGGCGGCATGCAAGGCTACCTCGAAGACATCAAGAAGCCGGAGAGCGACACGGAAACCTTTGTCGCCATCAAGGCGCATGTGGATACATGGCGCTGGTCGGGCGTGCCGTTCTACCTGCGCAGCGGCAAGCGGATGCCGGAGCGCTATTCGGAAATCGTCATCCAGTTCAAGCGCACGCCGCACAATATCTTTCCCACGCTTGGCGACGAGATCGAGAGCAACAAGCTCATCATCCGCATCCAGCCGGACGAGCGCGTGCAATTCCAGATGAACACGAAAATCCCCGGCCCCGGCGGTTACCGCATGAAGCCGGTGAACCTCAACCTCTCCTTCGCCGACGAATTCCACGAGCGTTACCCCGATGCCTATGAGCGCCTGCTGATGGACGTAGTGCGCGGCAATCCCACGCTGTTCATGCGCTCCGACGAGGTGGAAGCCGCGTGGGTATGGACGGAATACCTGCTCAAAGGCTGGCAGGAACGTGAGGTGAACCCCCGTCCCTCCCCCGCCGGCACTTCCGGTCCGCGCGAGGCCGAAATGCTCCTCGCCCGCGACGGCCGTGCATGGCATGAGAATGGGTGAAAAACGTCATTCCGGGACGCGTAGCGTGCCCGGAATCTCTTGGCGTGACGAAGGAGATCCTGCGCCGCCTTCGGCTCGCAGGATGACGATTCATAATTTGAACCTGTAACCACGACTCCCTCCCATGCACCTCCCCGCGCACATCATGCTCCACCGTTTCCCTGACCGCGCCGCCTTCGCGCGGGCGATGGCGGAACAGGCGGCGGACGCCATTCTTGCCGATATTCTGCGCCGTGGCGTGGCGTCGCTGGCCGTCTCCGGCGGCTCGACGCCTGCCGAATTCTTCCGACGGCTGCATGCGATAGATCTGCCGTGGGAGCGCATCGTCATCACGCTGGCGGATGATCGCTGGGTGCCCCCTACCCACGCCGATTCCACGGAAAAGCTGGTGCGCGAGGAGCTACTGCACCGGTCGTCACCCTTCCTCGGCCTCGTCAATGACGCCGCAACGCCGCAGGCAGGCGAGGCCGCCATCAACGACCGCCTGCAAGCCCTGCCTCTGCCGCTCACCTTATCGTGTCTCGGCATGGGCGAGGACGGGCATTACGCCTCGATTTTCCCGCATAATGCCTCGCTCGCGAAAGCGATGGACCCTGCCAATCTACTCCTCTGCACCGCCGTCAGTGACGCCCCGAAGCCCCCGCCCCAGCGCATCACCCTCACCCTCCCGACACTGATGAACACGGGCCGCGTCATCCTGCACCTCATCGGCCAGAGCAAGCTCGATGCGCTCGATACCGCCCTTGCCGACGGCCCCGTCGAGGCCATGCCCATCCGCGCCATCCTGCGCCAGACGGATGTGCCGGTGGAAATTTTTTACGCGGACTGATTGCTTTATTGCCGCTTTCATCAAAGGGGCATTATTGGTAAAACCCGGTAACATCCTTACATAGTGCGCCATGACCCATCCCACCCTTCTCGCTGTTACCGACCGTATCCGTGAAAAAAGCCGCAAGACACGCGAGGCGTACCTTGCCCGCATGCAACAGGCGGAGAAAGCCGTGCTGGACGGCGTCACGCGCAAGCATCTGGGCTGCGCCAACCTTGCGCATGGCTTCGCGGGCTGCGTTGGCGAGACGAAGAAGGGCATTGAGGGGATGGAGGCGCCGAACATCGCCATCGTCTCCGCCTATAACGAGATGTTATCCGCCCACCAGCCTTACGAGACCTTCCCGAAAATCATCAAGGAAGAAGCACTGCGCCTCGGCGCCACGGCGCAATTCGCGGGCGGCGTGCCCGCTATGTGCGATGGTATCACGCAGGGCCAGATCGGCATGGAGCTGTCGCTGTTCTCGCGCGACACCATCGCGCTCGCCACGGCGGTGTCCCTCTCGCACAACATGTTCGACGGCGCGCTGATGCTCGGCATCTGCGACAAGATCGTCCCCGGCCTGCTGATGGGCTCCCTCGCTTTTGCGCATATCCCCGTCGTGTTCGTTCCCGGCGGGCCGATGCCGACCGGCCTTTCAAATAAGGAAAAAGCGCATGTGCGTGAACTTTACGCGCAAGGCAAGGTGGGCCGCGACGAGTTGCTGAAAGCCGAATCCGCCTCCTATCACTCCCCCGGCACCTGCACCTTCTAC
>DBAY01000061.1:25530-49814 GCA_002291925.1 Alphaproteobacteria bacterium UBA998
GCACCTGCACCTTCTACGGCACCGCCAATTCCAACCAGATGCTGATGGAGCTGATGGGCCTGCAACTGCCCGGCTCCTCCTTCATCAACCCCTACACCCCGCTGCGTGAGGCCCTGACGCGCGCCGCCACCGAGGCGGTGGTGAAGCTCACCGCCCAGCGCGGCGAGTTCATGCCGCTCTACCGCATCTTCGACGAGCGCAGCCTGGTCAACGGCATTGTCGGGCTGCACGCCACCGGCGGCTCCACCAATCACACGCTGCACCTTATCGCCATCGGCCGCGCGGCCGGCATCCATATCGACTGGACGGACATGGCCGAGCTTTCCGCCGTCACGCCGCTGCTGGCGCGCGTCTATCCGAACGGCGAGGCGGACGTGAACCATTTCCGCGACGCGGGCGGCCTGCCAAAGCTGGTGCATGACCTGCTCGATGCCGGGTTGATTCACGAGGACGTGGAGACGGTCGCCGGACGCGGGATGCGGCTTTATACCTACGAGCCAACGCTGACCAACCCCTCCCCCAGTAGGGGGGAGGATGGGAGGGGGGCGGAAGCGGAGTCTAACGTACCCTCACGCCCCCACCCCAACCCTCCCCCTACTGGGGAGGGAGAGATGCCTCCGCTCGCGGATGTCACCTGGGTGCCCGGCCGCACCGAAAGCATGGACACCACCGTGGTCGCTAACCTTGACAAGCCCTTCAGCCCGGAAGGCGGTATGAAGCTGCTCACCGGCAATCTAGGCCGCTGCGTCATCAAGATTTCCGCCGTGAAGCCGGAGCATCGTTTTGTAGAAGCTCCCGCGCGCGTCTTCACCTCGCAGGAGGCGATGCAGAAAGCCTTCAACGCGGGCGAGCTGCATGGCGATGTCGTGGCGGTGGTGATGTATCAGGGCCCCGCCTCCAACGGCATGCCGGAATTGCATAAGCTCACCCCGCCGCTCGGCGTGCTGCAGAACCTCGGCTACAAAGTGGCGCTGGTGACGGATGGCCGCATGTCCGGTGCCTCCGGCAAGGTGCCCGCCGCCATTCACGTGTCGCCGGAATGCAAGAAAGGCGGCCCACTCGCCAAGGTGCGCGATGGCGACATCATCCGGCTGGATGCCGAGAAAGGCATCCTCGAAGCATTGGTCAACCCCGCCGAATGGGCCGCCCGCACGCCGTATGAGGCCGATATCTCCGGCAATGATTACGGCACGGGCCGCGAGCTTTACATGAATGCCCGCGCGGTGGTAACAACCGCTGAGGAAGGCGCTTCCTTTATTGTCTCTTGATGTTATATCCGTTAATAAAATTAAAAAAAGGGACGGCCTCGCTTGCCGCCAAGCCGCACGCTTTCTTGAATCAGTGCGAATTAGCCGCTAGAGCAGGCGCCTCACGCAGGGGTGAAAAAGTAGAATATGGCCGCTCTTTCACTTGTCGCTGATATCGGGGGAACCAATTCCCGCTTTGCCTTGTGCGAACCGGGTACGCTGGATCTGCTGGAACCGCGCAAGTTCGCCAACCGCGACTTCGACAGCATGGAAGCTGTGGTGGCGCATTATCTCGCGCAGGTGCAGGCCGAGCCAAAGCAGGCCTGCATCGCGGTCGCGGGCCCCATTGCGTCTGACACCGTGCAGCTCACCAACATCGACTGGCGGTTCTCGCGCAGCGAGGTGCGCAGGCAGTTCGGCTTCCACCGCCTGCATATTGCAAACGATTTCACGGCGCTGGCCATGGCCGTGCCCCACCTGGGCCCGGATCGTATCATCCATAATGGCGGCGGCGAGGCGGCGCAAGGCCAGCCGGTTGCAGTGCTGGGTCCGGGCACGGGGCTGGGCGTTTCTGGCCTGCTGCCGTATGGCAAGCGCTGGATACCCCTGCAGGGTGAGGGCGGAAACGCCTCCTTCTCGCCCGGCACCGCGCTGGAGGTGGAGCTGCTGCGCTACGCCCAGCGGCACCTTGATTACGTGCGTGCCGAGAATTTCATCAGCGGCGCGGGCATGGGCTTCCTGCATGAGGCGATGGCCGCGGTCGCCGGGCAGAAAATCGAGGCGTTGCCGAATGACGAGATTACCCGCCGCGGCCTTACCGGTGAATGTGTGCGCTGCGAGGAAACGCTGCTCACCTTCTGCGGCATGCTGGGCAGCTTCGCGGGCGATATCGCGCTGCTGCTGGGCGCGCGCGGCGGTGTCTATATCGGCGGTGGGATTGTGCCCATTCTCGGCGAGTTTTTCTTCCGCAGCCCGTTCCGCTCGCGGTTCGAGGCCAAGGGCAAGTTCACAAGCTATGTGCGCCCCATCCCGACCTATGTTATGCTCTCCTTCACCGAGATGGCGCTGATCGGCGCCGCTGCCCTGCTCAACAGCCTGGAGGAATAATTCCCATGTCGCTCGAAGCCATTCTCCGCACCAACCGCGTGGTGCCGGTCGTCGTGCTGAACGATGTCGCGGAGGCCGTGCCGCTGGCGCAGGCCCTGCTGAAAGGCGGCGTCCGCACGATGGAAATCACGCTGCGCACCGCCGCCGGGCTGCCCGCTATCGCGGCGGTGGCGCGCGAGGTGCCCGACATCATCGTGGGTGCCGGAACAGTGACCTCGCCGGAACAATATGCCGAGGCGGTGGAGGCAGGCGCGAAATTCGTGGTCAGCCCCGGCCTCACGCCGAAGTTGGCCGAGGCGGCGCGCGAGCATGGCATTTCCTATCTTCCGGGTGTGATCACCCCGTCGGAAGTCATCATGGCGATGCAGGAAGG
Source organism: Alphaproteobacteria bacterium UBA998 (assembly GCA_002291925.1). Taxonomy (GTDB): domain Bacteria; phylum Pseudomonadota; class Alphaproteobacteria; order Rickettsiales; family UBA998; genus UBA998. The sequence goes on from DBAY01000061.1 coordinate 28,258, forward strand.
CTTCTACCTGCTCAAATTCTTCCCCGCCTCGCTGTTTGGCGGGCATGGCGTGCTGAAGCAGTATGCCTCGGTGTTCCCGCAGGTGCAGTTCTGTCCCACCGGCGGCATCGATCAGGGCAATGCCAGCAGCTATCTCAGTCTGCCCAACGTGGTCGCCGTCGGCGGCTCCTGGCTGACGCCGAAGGAAACCCTGAAGGAAAAAGACTGGCGCCGCATCACCGGCATCGCGCAGGAAAGTTTGGGAAGCATCCTGACCCCGATTCGGTGGGATTGAACCCTATACATATGTCTTAGGCGGCTAAAGCCAGCCTTTGCGCTTGAAGAGCCGGAACGGCAGGTAACCGGAAAGCAGCATCAGAGCCACCGCCATGGGGTAACCAAGCTGCCAGTGCAGTTCCGGCATATGGTCGAAATTCATGCCGTAGATGCTGGCAATCAGCGTGGGGGGCAGGAAGACCACGGCTACGACGGAGAAAATCTTGATGGTAGCGTTCTGGTCCATCGAGACCATGCCAAGGGTCGCCTGCAGCAGGAAGTTGATGTTGTTTGCCACGAAGGCGGCATAGTCGTTGATGCCGTTCACGTCCTTCAGCTGCGTACGGATGCGCCCGGCCACATCGTTGCGGTCTGCCCCGCCCTCGCGCACCGTCTGCTCATAGAAGGTGAGCATGCGCTGGATGCTCACCAGGCTGTCGCGCGCCTTGAAGGTGAGGTCCCCCTGACGTCCGATTTGCCGCAGCACTTCGTTGTAAGGCGGCTTGCGCTTGGGCGTTACGGGCGCGCGGAAAATCTCGTGCGAGAGCGAATCTATTTTGCGGTTCACCGTCTCCAGAATATCGGCCAGCCGGTCGATGATGGTGTCCATCAGCCCGGCATAGAGCATGTCGGCGCGCAGCGGCTGCGGCGGCTGGCGCTCGATGCGGCGGCGGTAATTCTCGAACGGCGCGGGCGAGGTGTAGCGCACGGTCACCAGCGTGCGCTCGCTGAGCACGAAGCTCACCGAATGGCTGTCCGGCTCCTCCGTATGGGCGTTGGAGACCAGCACAGCGGTCATGAACAGCACGCCCTTATCCTCGTAGAGGCGGCTGGAGGGCTCGATCTCCTCCATCTCCTCGCGGGTTGGCACATCGATGCCGAGCAGCTCCTCCACCTTCACCTCTTCTTCCGGCGTCGGCGAGAGCAGGTCCACCCAGAGAATATCCTCCGGCGCGAGCGTGCCGGGCGCGGGGCACTCGCTGTAATTGGTGAGTGTGTCGTCCTTGCGGGCGTAGATGTAAAGCATGCGCCTCTTCCGGTTCCCGTGAATAAGCGCAAAAGCCGCGTCTTCTGTCAACGGGCGGGTGCGGCGGCGGGCTCGCTGACGCGCTGCGTCAGTTGCGGCTGTGAGATGTGGGTGGAGGGGGCTGCTTCCGCCGCGTTCTCTTTCGGGGCGGGCTTCACCCCGAAGAGGCCATTCACCGTCGTCGTCACCGGCGAGAAGAGGTATTTTTCCGTCAAGCCATCCCACGCGCGGATGGTCTCCGGGTAATTGCGGCGCAGGTTCATCACCGCGCCGAGCGTGATGCCAGCCGCGAGCACTTTGCCGAAGGCGAAACGTCCGATGAAGGATTCCGCTTTTTCCGGGTGCACATGCGGGTGAGGATGGTCATGCTCGTGACGGTCGAACTTCTGCACGACGTAATTGATGGGCACCGAGGTTGCCGTCCAGACGACGGCTTGCGCGAGGTGGTCCACTTCATGGCGGTAGATTTCATCGGCGTGCTGGCGGTATTCCGCTGAACCCTCGGCAATGCCATGCTCAGCGGCCCATTTCTTGGTGGATTTCTCCGCACCACGCTTGAACCACGGCCCCACCACCGGCTCCAGCGTGCGGTTGATGCCCTGCATCAGGCCCGGCGCGAAATATTGCAGGCCCACCGTGATGGGAACCGCGCCCAGATCACCGATGATCTCGCCCTTGAACCAATGTTTCAGCTCTTTTCTGTATTGCGGCCAGAAAGGCTCTTTGGGGTTGAAATGCACGTCGCCACAGCCGATCCATTCCGCCGCCTTGCCGAGCACCTTCTTCGCCCCGCGCGTAAAGGTGTTGGTGCCTGCAATCATCGCCGAGCCGGCCGCCAGCGGAATCTGCATGGCGTCGGTGGTGAAGCAGACGATGGTGTGGTTGATGGTGTAGGCCCAGTCCTCGCTCGATTTGCGCGCGCGCGCTGGCTCCGGCGCTGCCGGGGCAGCGGGAGGCTGGGCGGATGTCATCGGGGCGAGTGCTTCAGGGCTCATGAAACGCAGTTAGCTGATAAGGCATGCGTCTAAATGAATTGCAAGTGATTTGCAATTGCAAATTAGGCTTGCCTGCCTTGTATGGTTAATATATCAATAAGAGTGGAAGAGTTATTTGAAGTTTCCGTGACAATGAACGCACCCTCCGCCGTCTGGACCTCCCTGGGCACCCAGCCCGTCGTCCCGCAAGCCCTGAGCGGCGAGAAGCAGGCGAATTTGCGCCGCGATCTCGCCTACCTCGCGAGCCTTGCCGGGGTGCGCGATGCGGCGGGCTGGCAGGCGTTTCTGCCGCAGGTGGGTGTACTCACACAGGCCATGGCCAGCGTGCTCGACCCGCGCCCGGAGAACCCGGTCGTGCAAGCCTTCGCTGCCGCCCTGCAGGCCGCACCGCCCGAGGCCGGGCTGCAAACGATACAAAGCGTGCTGCTCAACCGGCGTGACGATCTCGCCGCCAGCCTGCCCCTGTTGCAGGAAGCCGCCTTCACCGGCAGCGCGTGGCAGCTGCTAGAAAGCCAGCGCTTCCAGCCGCGCGGCGATCTCGGCCCCCTGCCTGCTCCTAAATGGCAGGAGCTGATGGAAACGCTGGTGCAGCCCCGCCATGGCAAACTGGAGCCCGCGGCCCATATCCACGCCACCGCTGCCGGGCACGCCCAGGCGCATGCGCAACTGGCGGCAGCATTCAACCCCAGCGGCCCCGCCGCCGCCACGCTGACCGCTGCATTGCTGCAGGCCGCACCGCAGGTTCCCGCTACGCTGACGCAGGCCTTCGCGGCGCGCTGGCTCTCCATCCGGCATACGCGGGCCGCACAGGTGGCCGAGGCATACCAGCCGGGCAGCCCGCTGGTGCAATCCGCTATCCGCCTGAGCGAGGAAAACCGCCTCAGCCGCGCCCAGGCAACTGCGGGCTTCCAGACAACCAGCCCTTCTGCGCCGATGGCAGATACCCCGCGCACAACCGTATCGGGATTCATGGAGCATTTCCGCTACGTTATACAGCCTATTCTACAGTTTACCGGCCTTTCGCGCTAACAGCCCACGCCCTGCTCACGGGTAAAGCAAGTCAAAACTTAATCAGAATTAACCCGTGTTTTCGTCATATTTCTGACATAAACTACTGCTACGTTCCCACGCCTTAACCACTGATTCATATAGAACCTGACCAGTCTCATGGCCCGGAAGGCGAAGAAATATGCGGTTATAGGCGGCGGGCTCACGGGTCTGGCCGCCGCTTATCAGCTGCAGAAAATATTGCAGCCGGGCAATCGCCGCATCTACCGCTCCGACGATGCGCCGGAGATTCATATTTTCGATAGACGCCCCGCGTTTTCCTCTGCTGCTTCCCAAGAAGACTACGCCCATCACCAGCCTCAGCCTTTGCGACCGATCAGGTTAAGCGCTGACGCAGCTAGCGTGCGCGCAACCTTCGCAATGGTGCGGGAGCTTCAGGAATTCATGAAGGACCATGCGAAATTCGCGCTGGATACCAACCTGCAAAACATCTTCACCCCGCTGGATACGGTGCATGTGTGCCGCATCGATGCGCGCACCGGGACACCGAACCGCGACGCCCGCGCCCGGCTGGAAGCCACGCGGGCACGGCTGGAGCGCGCCGGGGCGAAGTCGGCCCTGCTCACCGGCGCAGAGCTGAAGGCGCGATACCGGGCATCCGCCGATCCCCGCGCGCTTTCCGCCTACCGCTCCCTTCCGGACCAGGCGCTGGTGCTGGTGGAAGAGGCATGGGATGCGGAGAAGAATCCCCACGGGGTCAGCGGCCTTGTCAACGTGGAGGCGCTCAAGGCCGCACTCCGCTTGAAAATGGAGCTTGGGGGAGATCCCATACCTGTCATTTTCCACGACGGATGCGAAGTCATGCCGCAAGAGCGGCAAGGCTACCGCGAGGAGCCTGGAGGGGTGAAACTCACGCTTCGCCATCGCGACAAACGGGGCGTGATGACCGAGGAAACCCGACTTTTCGACAAGCTGATTCTGGCGCCGGGCGCCGATCTCGGGCGCAGCGACCTGCCGCTGGTCGATCTCGGCTCCTACAACATCAAGCTTAAGCGCCAGCCGCTGACGGAGCTACGCATCAACCCGCGCGCCCTCGCCCGTGAAGGCTACCCCATCGCCGATGAATCCCCCGCCGTCCTTCGTGGAAGCACGGAGCGCCGCAGCAGCGGCATGACGTTGACAGACGAAATGGGAAATATTCTCTTCATCCCCGATGCCGGGTTCACGGCCCCGCTGGGCTCCACCCGCGCCGACCGGCCGTTGAGTGCCGAGGACCGTCAGGCCGCGCTGGCTGCCGCGTCTGCGCGTTTTGGCATTCCGGTAGATGTGTTGGAGAAAACCACGGAGTTTTCCACCCGCACGATGGCGCTGCCGATGCAGGGCGAGCTGCCGCTGGTGGCGCCGCTCAGCGAGCGCACCACACTGATGGCCTGTATCGGCCCCGCCAGCGCCCGGCTCGCCGGCGGGCTGGGTCGGCTGGCGGCGCATCTGGCCGAATTCGAGATGCCTACCGAGGTGATGCAGAAAGGCAGCGCCGCCGCTCCGGCTGATCCTGAACAGCGGTTGGTATCCGCCTTCCGCAATATATTGCACGCGCCGAATTTCGCGCTGCATGTCACCGAAGCCGAGCGCCCCGCCCTCGCGCATGCCCTGGGCGAAGCGGTGGAGTGCTACAGCCGCAGCGCGCATGTGGCACGCAATGCGCAGCAGCCCACTAGTCGCGACAAGCAAACGCAGGAACCCATCGCACGCCTGGAGCATGCCACCCACCAGAGCACGGTCATATCATGAGAAGCTTCGTCGAACGCCTTTCTTCGCCGCCGGATGGCACCATCTACCTCGTGCTGCAAGAGGGCGAGGAAGATGTGAACTTCTATTACACCCTACTGGTGCCGGACATGAAGATCTACCGCTTCCGCGAGGTGCTGGAGCGCGGCGACGATTTTCATCTCACCGATTTCGGCCGCATCCTTGATACCGGCGCCGGCTGGCCCACCCCGGAGCGCGCCCTCGCCCGCCTGCATGAAAAGGACATCGCATGCAAGCCTCTCACCGCCTGAGCTACTACGAAACGCCGCATGATCCTATCCGCCGCAAGGTGTGTGCCGTCACCCTGCAAAAACTGCGTGGCGACTTGCAGGTCTTGACTGCCGCTCCCGCCATGATCGACTGGACACCGGATGTCTCCACCAGAAATTCCATTCATCACATCCAGCAAATCCTTAATCGTTATTTGATAGTAGGCAAGCCGGATGCCACCGATCTGCAGCGCGTTCTTCCCGGTGCGGAAACCTATATGAAACCGAACTTCCCTACCGGATTGGCTTGGTGCGCGATGGGCTTTTGCAGGCGCTGAATGATCGCCGTGTGAGCCCCCATACGCAGCCGCCTTTGCCCTACGGTCATATGTCTCTGGACATGGCAGAACTGGCCATCACCACGTTTACAGAGCGTCTCGAGAGGACACTTGAGAAGCTCTACATGGAGTTAAACCTTGACGATGCGTCACTGCGGCTGAAAGGCCTGATGAATACGGCATCACTTACCATTCGCGGCGGAACTGTTCTAAACGGGTCGCAGAACCGCCGCTTCTACTGCCTTGAATCACCGCGCCGCGAAGTCTTGCCACGCCTCGAGCAGGCCATTTCCGAGTGGAGTGAGAAATGTGAGACGGGCGTCGTAGCTCCTACCAAGGCAACTTATAAACCAGAGGAGCGAAAGCTCTGGGTGACGACGGAACATCCCTTCCTGCTGGGATTGATTCAGGAACGTCAGCCGCAACGCAAAGCCCCGCCGGGTTTTACCCGCTAGAGCCTTATTTCCCCCGTATCCCCTGCCCGTTAGCATCAGGCCATGCGCAAGGCATGGCAGTTTCTGCGACACGTGGTAGGTGCGGTCCTCAAGGATGATTTGATGACCTATGCCGGGTTTGCGGCCTATTCGGCGCTACTGTCCATCTTTCCGTTCCTGATTTTCCTGGTGGCGCTCGCCGGGTTTGCCGGGGGTGAGGCCTTGGCGAACACGCTGGTGGAAAAAGGCTTCGCCCTGCTGCCGCCGCAGGTGATGCAAACGCTTGCCCCGCTGGTGCGCGAGACGCTGGACGCCCGCCATGAAGGGCTGCTCACCCTCAGCGCGGCGGGGGCGTTGTGGGTGGCCTCCTCCGGCATCGAGAGCCTGCGCACGGGCCTCAACGTGGCGCATCACCTGCGCGAGACGCGCCCCCTGTGGTGGCGGCGGCTGCAAGGGCTTGGCCTCGTGGTTGCGGGGGCGGCCACGGCGCTGCTGGCGGCGGGGCTGGTCATCGTGGTGCCGGTGGCGTTGCAGGCGCTGGCAGGGCTGCTGCCACTCGATGCGGCGGAGCGGGCATTGCTGGCCGTGGTTCGTTACGGGCTGGCGTTCGGGCTGCTCAGCGGGTTCATCCTCATGCTCTATCGCTGGCTGCCCAACACGCAATACCATATGCGCGAACTCTGGCCCGGCGCATGCGTGGCGGCGTTGCTCTGGCTGGGGCTGGCCAGCCTGTTCACGCTCTACCTCACCCATTTCGGGCGCTATGACAGAACCTATGGCAGCCTCGGCGGCATCATCGCCACGCTGGTGTTTTTCCATTTCTCCATCGCCGTAGTGCTGATCGGTGCCGAAGTCAACGCGGCGCGCCATGCCCGCGGCGTCAGGCCAACGGCCGCCACTCGATCAGTAGCGCCTCATGATCGGAGAAAGATTGCGGGAGCACCCGCACATGCAGCCCGCTGAGCAGGCGCTCGCTGGCGAGGCATAAATCCACCGCCGCTCGGTAGCGGGCGAATTTGAACGTGGCCTCGCGCCCGCCACCCACCAGATTCAGCCCACCCCCTTCCATCAGCGGGGAGAGTTCACCCAGGCCGCGGTAATTATTGAAATCGCCCAGCACGATGACGTCCTCCCCCACCTCTGGTAGCCACGCGGCGACCTCGGCGAACTGGGCGCGGCGCGTGGGGGCGCGCAGCGAGAAATGACCGAAGAGAATGGGCGGGCAGCCTTCGGGGTAGAGCGCATAGACCAGCCGCTTGGTGCCCTCGCTTAGGTAGCGGCATTCGAAGTGCACCGGCGCCCGCGCCAGCCAGCCATTGCTCTTGCCGCGTGAGAGCGCCGCCGTATCAAGCCCGCGTCCCGTCCCGTACTTGTTGGTGGCGTGCGCGTAAGCGTAGGTGCCATCGCGCAGGAAATGCATCTGGTCGAAATAGCGGTTGTTGGAGGATCCCGCGTCAATCTCCGCAAGGCAGGCAAGGTCCACCTGATGCGCATGCATCAGCGTGCGCAGCTGCTCCAGCGCTCCCTGCTGGATGTCGTGCGCGCAGCTCACATGCCTTGCCAGGCCGCGCACATGCTGGCGGAGACTGCCATCAATGTGACGGGCATAGCCAAGGTTGCTGAACAGGATGCGGAAGGGGGCCATGCGCCCTAGAGATAACGCCGGAAGGGCAGCACGACCTGCCCCAGCAGTTTCTGGTACCAGTGCCGGTTCTTCCATTCGCGGTAGGTGATTTCGCGGCTGCAGCGCATGTCTTCCTGAAAATGCCGCCGGAACTCCGCCACGATCGCAGGGTCGGTGGAGACGATGTCAGCCTCCTGGTTGCGGTAGAAACTCAGGCTGTCAACGTTGAAGCTGCCCACCGCCACGAAATCATCGTCGATGACGGTCGTCTTGGTGTGAATCATGCACTCCGTGTAGGAATAGACACGCGCCCCTCGGCGAATGAACTTTCCCGCTTCCAGCTTGCCCAGCGCATAGCTGATCGGGTTGCAGTGGCCGGAGGTCATAATGCTGACCTTCACCCCGCGCTCCAGCGCATCGTAGATGAGGCGGGTGAAGGACCGGGCGGGCACAAAATAGGGCGTCGTGATAAACACCTCGCTGCGCGCCCGCGAAAGCCGCTTGAGCAACTTGTCGCGCAGCTGGTGATTGCGGCGCGTCGGCTCGTTCACGAAGAGCGTGTGCTCCTTTTCCTTCTGAAAATCGGGAATGCGGGTATGGCACAGGCCGCGCTTGGTGTTGCCCCAGATGCTGTTGAAGGTGAAGCTCACCTCCTTCACCAGCGGGCCCACCACCTTCACATGCGTGTCGCGCCACTGGCGCATGGATTCGTCGATGCACACCCCGCCCATGAACAATACCTCGTCGTCCACCACGGTGATCTTGCGGTGGTCGCGCGGAAAAATGCCGCAGGCTTGGCCCAGCTTCCACGGGCGAAGGGGATTGAAGAACAGCACATCCACCCCCGCGCGGCGCAGTTCCCGCTGCACCCACGGCGAGAGATAAAGCTGCACGCTGCCCAGCGTATCTGCCAGCAGTCGGACATACACCCCCTCCGCCGCCTTGCGCTTGAAGAGCTCGATGAAATCACGCCCCACCTTGCTGTAGGGCTTGAAGATGTACTGCTCGAAATCGATGGTTTTTTTCGCCGCCGCGCAGGCTTCGTACATGGCATCCCACGCATCGCCGGACGTACGATAGAACAACCAGTCGGATTGGGAACTGGTAACTTCGGTGACAGGGTGCTGAGCTGGCATTCTTTGAATGTCGCCCCGCGCTCATAAAATTGCGATGACGGAGCGCTGCCCTTACGCCGCGAAGCGCTCAATCATCTGGGCCAGTTCGTCGACGCAGAGGGTTTTGGGCATGACGCTGTTCATGCCGACCTGGTGACAGCGCTCGCGCGCTTTTTCGTTGACGTCCGCGGTGAGGCCAATGATGGGCGTCGCGGGACGGTTGCGTCTCTCTTCCAGCTTGCGGATTTCCGCGCAGGCGCCGTAGCCGTCGAGCTTGGGCAGGTTCAGGTCCATGAACAGCAGGCTGTATTCCGCCACCTGCACCTTTTTCACCGCCTCCTCCCCCGTCTGGGCCACATCACAATCATGGCCGAGCTGCTCCAGCAGCGTGGTCATGACCAAAATATTGGCGGGATAATCTTCGACGAGAAGGATTTTCTTGGTCATGGCAATAGTTACCTCCAAAAGCGTAGGGCGTGATGCGTAAACCATGCATTAGTGAAGTTCAGTTTAGCATCATCCGTAGCGCTAGAGAAATAAACGTCTCATAAAAAAGACGCAGGTATGACACCTGCGTCTTTTCCCCTCGAAAGTCGAAAAATTCTCTAGCGACCGTCGTTGGCCTCACCTTCCGTGGCGCGGTTGACGCCCTCAGCGGCCTCATCGGCGGCGCTGCCTTCCGGAGCATCTACGTCAACGCCGGTCGGTACTTCAATGACACGCTTCTCGGTTTTCACGTTCACATCCGGCGCTTTCACGTCCACATCGGGGGCGCGCACCTGGCCTTTCACGTCCACGTCAACGTCCGGCAAGCGGCCATCCTGCGTTTTCTGCAGTTCATACTTCGGCAGGGCGCCCTTGTCCTGCACCGAAACGTCCACATCCGGAAGTGCGCCGTTATCACGCACATCCACACGGAAGAACATCGCCGCGATGGCGATGATGGCAAGGATGAGCAGGATGGTAATGGTCGTGCCTTTGCGGCTGTTATTGTGCGTCGTTCTATCCATTGATGTCCTCCAAACGTTAATTTCTGCTACCATGTGCTTCCACGCATAAGATAGACAGTCGGCAAGCGGTTGATTTAATCAACAATCTCTAAATCACCTCACTGCGCGGGTCTGTCCATGCTGACTGCTTATGAAACCCTCACTTAGCTAAAACCATGACTTTGCATACAGGCTCGTTCTTCCTTCGCGGATGTCTGGTGGCCGGTTTGCTGCTGGCCGCGCTGGTGGCATGGGTGGCGGTGGTGCCGCCTTATGCATGGCTGGGCAATGAGCTGACGCGCATCGCGCAGCGGCAGGGTCTGCCTCTGGCGCAGCTGCGGCTCGACCGCGTCACCCCGCAAGACGTGGTGCTGCGCGATGTGATACTCGCCACCACGCCGCCGCTGATGCTGCCCTCCGTGCTGGTGCATGTGGACGCGCACCTGCTGAGCGAAGGCCGCATCGGCTCGGTGGAGATCGAGGGGCTGATGCTACCGCTGGAGGTGCAGGACAGCACGCTGAACGCACGCTGGCTTGAGGCACTCCGGCCTGCTGGGGAAACGGAGGCGGATGCCCCTTTTCCCTTCCTGCATGCCGAAGCGCTAGACAGCCTGCCCTTGGATCATCTGCGCCTCACAGACAGCCAGCTTAATCTGAGCGGCGACGTGGAAGGCACGGTGCCGTTCGAGTTTGAACTAATGCGCACAACCGATGGGGCAAGCGCCCCACGCCTGCAGCTTCGTATGGAAAACGCAATTCTCCACGTGGCGGGCGCGGATCTGGCTTTGGGCCAAGCCAAGGCCACGGCCAGCTGGCAGGTGGCTCCGCAGGCATGGCAATTTTCCTTCTCCCTTGGCGGATTGAGTGGATCCTACAAAGGCTTTTCGCGCCTCGTAAACATGGACATGCAAGGTAGCTGGGATGCAGATCGCCTGAGCCTAGCCGGCAATGCGAAGGATGCCACTGGTTTGCTGGAGCTGCGCGGAGAATACCGCCTTGCCAATTTGACGCGGGGGCAATCCTACCGCCTCGAATGCCCGGCCTTGCGCTTCGCACCCGGCAAGTTCCAGCCAGCGGACCTGTACCCTGCAGCGCTGGAATATATCAGCGCTGTTCAGGGAACGGTAGCCGCGGCCGTACAGGGTCAAACGGGTAAAAACGGCGCGTGGCAGCACAAGGTGACGCTACAGCTGGAAAATCTGGGCGGACTGGTGCACGCCATTCCGGTGCAGGGCATGGCAGGTGAGATTCAGGTGATGGCCCCGCCTTGGCGCACGGACGGGCTGCAAACCCTACACATCGCGCGCATTGGCGATGCCTCGCCGATGGAAGAGGCGGACGTGCGCTTCAGCTTCAAGAAAGACGTGCTGCGCATCCCCGAAGCGCGTGCCCGCTGGCTCGGCGGCGAAGTGGAAGCCGCGAAACTGCGCTTTAATGGGCAGAAGGTGCTTGAGACCGCTCTCACCGTGCGCGGGTTACCCTTGGCAGCGCTGCTGAGCGTAATGAAACAAGACAAGGTCGAAGCTACGGGCGAGCTGAACGGCACCGTACCGGTACGTTACGCCAATGGAAAGCTGCTGCTCCATGCGGGTGAGCTGACCGCCAGCGGCGGCCGCCTCGCCTACCGCGAGGTGGAGACCCTCATCCCCGGCGAAGGCACGGAGATGGACATGGTGCGCGCCGCGCTGAAGAACCTTAACTATGAAACGCTTCGCCTGACCATCGGCGGCCTCGGCGGCGAAGAGGCAGAACGCGTGATGCTTTACGTAGAGGGCAGCAACCCGGATTTGCTGGAGGGCAAACCCATCCACCTCACCGTCAACCTCACCGGCGATTTGATGGAGACATTACGCAGTTCGTTTCAGGCCTATGCATCGCCGGAAAAACTGCTACAATCGCGCGGTGATGAAACGGTTGTTCCCTGAGCCTGTACTGGCACTCTTGGCCCTCGCATTGCTGGCGGCCTGCACACCCCGCGTGGAAGTAGCTGCGCCGGACAAGCCCATCGAGATCAACATGAATATCAACATCCAGCATCACATCAAGGTCGAGATCGAGCGCGATCTCGAAAAGACCTTCGACAAGAATTCGGACATTTTCTAGGAGCCTGCCATGCGTTCCCTTCGTCTGCCCCTGTGTGGTCTCGCCGCGTCGCTGCTGTTTTCCAGCGCGGCCTGGGCGCTTGATTTGGATGCTGCCAAAGCGCAAGGGCTGGTGGGCGAGACGCCCAGCGGCTACATCGCCGCGGTCAGCCCCACGGCGGAAGCCACAGCCCTGGTGGCCGACATCAACATGCGCCGCCGCGATGAATATCTGCGCATCTCGCAGGGCAATGGCCAGCCGCTCAGCGTCGTCGAGCAGCTCGCTGCGCAGAAACTGCTCTCCCGCGTTGCCCCCGGCGAATATTTCCGCAACGCCTCCGGCCAGTGGCAGCGCCGCTAAGGCGGTTTCTTGCAAGGAAAATCGGTAATGTATTGTGATGACGGCGCAGTCGTCATTGCGAGCGTCTGCGAAGCAATCCAGCGGGCGCTTCTGGATGGCCGCGTCGCTGCGCTCCTCGCAATGACGGCTTCAAATGCGTCATGCTGAACTTGTTTCAGCATCTTTCATGAACAGGTCCTGAAACAAGTTCAGGGCGACGTACTTTTTACCCAACAACTCGACGATTTTTCCACCATATCACGCCTTTGCTCCCCTGCCTTGTGAGACCATCGAAAACTTAGCCCGTCGGGCTTATTTTTCCAAGAAACACAAAGCATAAACATTCCTTAGGCAACCGCGTGAAACATATCTGGCAATGGTGCTGCGCCGCCAATAATTTCGGTCGTAACAGTGGGGTGGGCGCATGCTTCTTTTTTGGCATCGAAGCGGTGCGCGAGTGGACGATGCTTGTGCTACTCCCCGCCATGGCGCACCCGTGGCTGCTCATGATGCTGGCTATCATCAGTACGCTGACCGGGCTGCACCACCGCCTGCAGCGCTACCGGGAACACCCCGTTGCGGTAGCGGAAGAGATTCAGGAAATCAGCCCCGCGCTTGTCTCGGCCTGATTGCTTTCTCAAGCAAATCCCTTTACGGCGTGGCACACTTCGATTAAGTCAACAGCATTATCTGCCCCGGAGGCTGCCATGTGGCCATATTTTACCGTGTTCTTTACCATTCTGCTCGCCGAACTGGGAGACAAAACCCAGATCGCGGTGCTCTCCTATGGTCTGGACAAGAAGGTTAGCAATTGGGGCGTATTCCTTGCGGCTTCGCTAGCCCTTACCGTCTCGAGCGGCATCGCCATTCTCACCGCCGACCTAGCCGAGCGTTACCTTTCTCAAATACCGCTCAAGCTGGTGTCCGGCATCATGTTTCTCATCCTTGGAGCGTGGACGCTGTTCGACCATTATCGCCCCGGCGCATGAAAGAAGCCCCGCCGCTGGCGGCGGGGCTTCTCTCATCGAACGGCATTCTGACCTAGATCACCGGCTTATTGCGCAGGCGGTTCCAGCTCATATCCGCCTGCACGCGCAGCTTGTCCTTGCGCTTTTCCCAATTCTGCCGCGCCTTGTCGCTGGAGAATAGATAGACCTGCCCGTCGATTTGTTCCCAAACGGTGGGCTTGACATCCGCCTTGTAGCCTGCCGCCGCACCGAGCGCGCAGTAGCCGCCATACATCGGCATGTAGCGAAGCGGCTTAGCGAGGAAACGGCGCATGTTTTCCTCGCTAGCGAACTGCCATTTCACCCCGCCATATTCCACGCTGAATTGCTGGCTGCCGGGCACAGGGCCACCCTTGGCAAAATAGCTGACCGGGTCATAGCCGTGAATGGCGACACTGTCATGGCGATTGATGGTGTTGTACTGTTGCGGCTGAGGCGAGTAAGCGATCGCAGGAGTGGTGAGTCCAATCACCACTCCTAGCAGTAAGCCACGAACTATTCGGTATCCCATTGTCATTCTCCCATACCGCTTTTTAAACGCTCGCCAGTATGCGAGAGCGCTGCTTATTTCACGATGCGGGCAAACAGGCTAAAATATCAGTTACTTATTTGTTTCTTATGGAGGGATAGGCCTATGCCTATTGAGAGCAAAAGCATAATCCCTAAATGCCAGACGATTCTTCATCCGGCTAACGAAAATTAATGCCCTCAGAGCCTTCAGACGCACTGCTTTTTTATCCTGCTTCCCGCTTACTGTGAAATAGAATTAACGCTTTGCCCGCGTCTGCCTGTCAGCGGGGGTGAGGATTAAAGGGCCCGGAGGCCCGCCGAATGGGCAATTTATGAACAGCATTGGCGACACCTTGGTCGATACCACCCTATCCCACCCCCAGAAGAAATTGTTTCCCACCACCGGCATCACCAAACAGCAAGTGGCGGAATATTATGAGAACGTGCTGGATTTTATCTTCCCCCATATCAAGGATCGCCCGCTGATGGTGGAGCGCTTCCCAGAGGGCGTGGACAAAAAGGGCTTCGTGCAGAAGAATTTCGATGAAGATCTGCCGGATTATGTGCAGACAGTGCGCCTCGCCAACCTCTCCCGCGAGGGAGAAACGGAATATATGCTCTGCCAGAATACCAAATCCCTAGCTTACCTCGTCAACCTTGATTGCGTCACTCCCCACAGCTGGCTGAGCCGCGCCGACAAACCGGATTTACCGGACAAGATGGTCATCGATCTCGACCCGGCGGATGTTACTTATTATGAAGAAGTGGTGCGCACAGCGTTCATCCTTAAATCCATGTTGGAAGACGCTAATATGTGCCCGCATGTGATGACCACCGGATCCCGCGGCCTGCACATCGTCTGCCCGCTGCGCCGCAACCGCAGCTTCGATCGTGTCCGCCTTTTTCTCAAAGACCTTACTGAACGTGCTGCCGAAATGCACTCCGATCTGATGACGACAGACATCCGGAAAGATAAGCGCGGCGAGCGTATCTATCTTGATATCGCCCGCAACACCTACGGGCAGACGGCCGTGGTGCCCTATGCGTTACGCGCTATGCCCCATGCACCGGTAGCTACGCCATTGCGCTGGACGGAGCTGGATCGCGAAGCTGTCCACCCGCAGAAATTCAATATGAAAAATATCCTCGACCGGCTGGCGGATGAAGGCGATGTGTGGGACAATTTCTACCGTCATAAGCGCAAGCTGATGCGCTAGCATCCTGTTATTAAAAAACTTCAAATATTTGATTGGATGGATGGCCGTCCAGCTAATTGCTCATCATCTGGGCGGGGATAGCCCCATTTTTCCAGCAGTTTTTCCTGCTTGATGTTCATGTTGCGGATGGTCAGTACTAAGGTCACGATCATGGTCCGCATAAGCTGGTCCATCTCCTCGAGCTTTTTCTCGAAGACCTGCCCGGAGAATTTATAGACCCATGTATCCTCCAGCGCCACGATGGTCGCGGCTCGCGGGCGGCGGTCGATGATGGCGAGCTCTCCGAAAATATCTCCCTCTTCCAATTCCGCCAGCGTCATGGGCTGTTCGCCCACCGTGCGGGTCACTTTCACGCGCCCGCTGCAGATATAATAAATACCATCCGCCTGATCGCCCTCGCGAAAAATCACTTCTCCCTTTTTGAAATTGACGTTGGGCATGATGTTCATGGCGATTCCAATCAATTTTAACGATTTTAAACTTCTAATTAACCTTTGGCAGGTACAACTGAGGCTTGGCCCCTATCTTCAACGGAGGATAGGAGTGGTATCAAGCGAAGACAATGTGGAACTGCAGGAAGCGTACCATGACGATGCATTTTTTTAAACCTGCCTTTATGGTTGTGGTGTTGCTGCTGGCCCTGCCAGCACCCAGCCTCGCCAATACGGCCGCGGGCAACACGTCGCGTACGGAAGTGCAGAATGCCTTCCAAAAAGCGTTCTGGGCGATGCTTGCGGATCCATCCGACACAGAGAAAACCATTCGCTACGCCGAGCTGGCCGTGAAGCTTGGTGATTACGAGGCCGCCATTCCCCCGCTGGAGCGGTTACTGATGCTCAACCCCGGCCTGCCGAAAGTGCGGCTGGAGGTAGGCGTTCTCTACTATCTACTGAATTCGCGTGAAGTGGCACGCGGTTACCTGAACGACGTGAAGAACGATCCGCAGGCCGCGCCTGAGCTCGTGAAACGCGCCGAAGACTATCTTGCCCGGCTGTAACGCTGACGCATGAACAAGAAGAAAGGACTTATAATGAAAACGTCCCATACCCCCCTCCTCCTTGGCATGGTTCTCACTACGTTGCTCTCCAGCCCCGCCTGGGCGGCGGAAAAAGTCGGCGTCGTCGGCGCCGCTGGCGCCACCCTCACCGCCGTGAGCGAAGGCAAAAGCCGCACGCTGAAAACAGGCGATGACGTGTTCCTCGGTGATACACTCGCCACCAACGGCAGCGGCAAGGCGCAGATCATCTTCCTTGACCGATCCAGCATCACGCTGAAGCCCAATTCCGACCTGACCGTCGACACCTTCGTCTATGACCCGCAAAGCTCCAGCGGCGACCTTGCCCTGAAAAGCGCCAAGGGTGCCTTCCGCTTCATTGGCGGCGCGCTCTCGAAGAAGAAGCCGGTGAAACTAGAAACCCCGGTCGGCACCATCGGGATTCGCGGCGGCATTGCGGATGCCACCATCGACGCCAACGGGGAAACCGATGCATTCTTCCTTTACGGCGAAGAACTGACCTTCGTGAATGGCGAGGGGCAGACCTCCTCCACCACGCAGTTCGGCAGCGGCTTCACGCTGGCTTCGGCAGGCGACACGCCGCAGCCGCTGGCGAAGCAGGAGGTGCAGTCGCACCTCGACGGCTTCCGCCCTGCCCCGACCGATGCCCCGCTACCGGGCGCGCCGAACTCGGACAGCATCAACCAGCAGATGAATCTGGGCTCGGACGAGGCCACCCCGCTGGCGTCGGATGAGGGGCCTGCGCCTGTGGCCAGCCAAGCGTCAAATGACAGCACCCAACCCACCGAAACCAGCTCGCCGCAAGGCGATGACCCGGGCGGCCAGCCGCTGGCTGAATCGCGCTCGGCGTCTAACAGCACGGGCGGCGCGCCGCTCCCCTGGCTGGCCGATACGCCGGTGCAGAATGTCAGCAACCTGACCAACGTCGCCGTGCAGACGCGCTATGACGACGCGATTGCGCAGGAAGCCGCGGATGGAAGAATTTTCAGAAACACGCTTTCAACCAATGCTTCCACCCTGCCACCCGATGAGCTGAAGGGATTCGCGGCAGGCTTTGGCGGGGACAGTATCTATGCAAATGGAGAAAGTGACAGTGTAAGGGTAACGCAGGATGTCAGTGGCAGAATTATCAATAGCTCTGTAACATTGAACCGGGTGGCGGGTACTGGTTCCAGCGCCATTTCAGGAGCACTTGTTAATGCTGGTGCAGGCAATCCGCAACTCGCTGGACTGTGCAGTTCCTGCAACTTCATGAGGTGGGGAGAGTGGAATGGCTCAGCCACCAATGCCGGCGGCCAAACCCTTAATGTAAGCGCCATCCCGTTTGTGGTGGGCGAGGTGACGAGCACGGCCAATATAGCCTCAACAGGAACAGCAAACTATAACGGTGCGTCTTACGCCAACTTCACGCAGTCTGGAATCACGGAGTCTAGCGTAGGCAATATGCTGGCGACAATAGATATGGGAAACAGAAAGTTGGATTCCATTCAGATTACTCATAATAACGTTTTTGGTCAGAGTATCGTTATCCAGGGTGGCGCAGCAGCAGGTCATGATGGTCGTCCAATCGATCCAAATGGCACTGGAAGGGCAGTCTTCCAGGTTCCGGCAGCAAGCTCTGAAGTTATTATCAATGGTTCTTCTATCGGTTCCGCAACCATCAATGGCGCATTATTCGGACCGAACGCGCAAAACATTGGGGGTAACTTCTACATGGACGGTTCTACACTTGATGGCGCAGGCATCTTCGTCGGCTCCCGCTAACCCTACTTCGTCTTCGCCTCATAAACGCCGCCCCAGTCTTCTGCGGGCGGCGTTTTCTTGAAGGCGGCGATGCGTTCGCGGCAGAGGGCGTAGAAGCCCTGCATCGGCAGGGTGCCAACCACCCCCTGCGCTTCCGCTTCTTCTAGATGCCGCAAGGCCGCGTCCCAATCCTGCGCGCGGTAGGCGGCGAGCATGGCGTCATGGGCGTGGCGCAAGGTGGCAAAGCCGGGCGTGGCGGCGACCGCCTCGTCGCCCAGCAGGCTGAAGATGCGCACCGCTTCCGTCTTGCCCTTCACGCGGATGAGGTCCAGCTCCAGCGTGGCGAAGTGCGGCACCTGCGCCTGCGTGCGCTCGCCCAGAATGACCGTGACGCCGTAATATTTGCTCTGCCCCTCCAGCCGTGAGGCGAGGTTCACGTCATCGCCCAATACGGAATAGTCAAAGCGCTGGTCGGAGCCCATATTGCCCACGCAGCACGGGCCGGAATTGAGGCCAATGCCGATCTGCACGGGCAGAAAGCGCGTGCCCGCCTCGGCGGCTTCCTGCTGGCGGCGGGTATTGAGCGCCTCCTGCGCCTTCAGCATCTCCAGCGCGGCGCGGCAGGCGAGTGCGGCATGGTCCGGCGTATCCAGCGGGGCGTTCCAGAAGGCCATGATGGCGTCGCCCATGTATTTGTCGATGGTGCCTGAGTGCGAGAGAATCACGTCCGTCATCGGCGTCAGGTAGCGGTTGAGGAAGCGGGTGAGTTCCTCGGCATCGTAGAGTTCCGACAAGGTCGTGAAGCCGCGAATGTCGGAAAACAGGATGGTCATGTCGCGCATCTCGCCGCCGAGCTTGAGGGCTTCGGGATGCTGCGCCAGCTTCTCCACCAGCGCGGGGGACATGTAATGCGCAAACGCGTTGCGGATGTCGCGCCGTTCCCGCTCGGTGATGATGTAGCGCCGCAGCGATTCCAGCATGTAGACAATCAGCAGGCAGAGCGCGGGCGTCGCGGTATCCACCATCAGGTGATGCGCGCGGAAGGCATAGGCCCCGCCCGCGATGCCCGCACCCAGCATGGTGAGGCAGAACGCAGCGCCCCAGAAAGCGCTGAGGTAATGCATGCACAGAATCAGCAGTAGTCCAAGGCCAAACAGGACACCAGCTTCCACTCCTTGCAACCAGTCAGGACGGGAAAGGAAATTACCCTCCAGCACCTGCTCGATGGCCTGCGCGTGGATCTCCACGCCGCTGGTGAGCGGCTCCAGCGGCGTGGCACGGATATCCTTCAGCCCCGCCGCGCTGGTGCCGATGAGTACGATCATGCCCTCCAGCTGGCTGGCGTCGTAATCGCCGGAAAAAATGCGCCAGGCTGAAATGTAACGCTCCGGTTGGTGGGGCGTGTAGTGGATGAAGAAATCGCCCGTCTTGTTGGTGGGGATGGTGATCCGCCCGATGCGCACCGAGAGGATGTTGTTGCCCATGCCCACATCGGCCTCCCCCGTGGCACCGCCGGAGCCGACCGTCTTGATCTGCGGGCTACCCGCTCTCTGCCCGACGCGCAGCAATTCCGCCACGAGCGAGGGATAGAGCTGCTCTCCCTGACGGAAGACCAGCGGGATGCGGCGGATGATGCCGTCACGATCCGGCAGTGAATTAAGCGCCCCGTTGCCGCTGGCGGCCTCGGTGAGCGACGGCAGCGAAACGACCGCGCCGGAGAAGTTTTCCAGCACGTCGGATGGATCATTGCCGATGAGGATGAAGTCCTTCTTCAGCAGTGGCGCATCCTTGCCATCCGGGGTCAGCACAAAGCCGGTGATGCTGGGCCCTGCCGCCAGCGCCTTGGCAAACATCGCGTCGAAATCGGCCGCGGATTCCATCAGCGCCTGCCATTGCGGCGTATTCTGCTTCCACTGGCGCAGGAACAGCGCGGGCGAGGTGCGGTCCGGCTCCGCAAACACAATATCGAGCCCCACCGCCCCCACGCCCCCGGCATAGAGCCGGTCTAATAGAGAGGCCATGATGTTGCGCGGCCACGGCCACTGGCCCAGGCGGCGCAGGCTTTCCTCGTCAATGTCGATGATGCGCACCGGGGAGGCGGTATCGTAGGCGCGTGGGTAGCGTTCATGCAACAGATCGAAGCCTTTTAGTCGCAGCATCTCAAGCCAGGAGGGGGAGAGATACACGGTAAAGGTCAGCAAAATCAGGGTGCCCAACGGAACCAGAACGGCAAGCAAGCGGCGCATCGCCCCGACCTTTCGGTAAAGATAAAAATTAGCTTAAAAATACCTCAAATGAACTTCACTCTTTTTTAAAGCTCGGTGATTTATCCTGAACTAATTGCCCTGTCTCGATGCACAAATGAAACAAGCCACACCCCTGTTCTGCCTGTTTGCCGCCTTGTGGGCCAGTGCGCCTGCGCAGGCGCAATCCGAGGTCGACGCCGCCCTTGACCGCATTGATGCCGCCTTGCCGACGGAAGAACGCCTGGACGCCTTGCGTGCCGCCATGGCGCAGAACCCGAACAATCTGGACGTGGTGTTCGAATATGCGCAGCTCTGCATGCAGCGTGAGCAGTATGCCGAGGCCGCGCAGGCGTACGAGCACATGCTCTCGCTGGCTCCGAACCTTGACCGCGTGAAACTGGAGCTGAGCCTCGCCTACATTCAGACGGGCCGCTACGAAGAAGCCCGTCCCTTGCTCGAGGAACTGCGCACCCGCGACGTGCCGGAGCGCGTACGGGAAAACATCGACATCCTGCTCACCCGCATCGAGCAAGCGACGCGCACACATTTCGTCAGCGGCGCGCTGACCACGGGCCTCAACTACGACTCCAACGTCAACTCCGCCCCCTCCAGCGGGCAGGTGCTGGTGCTGGATACGCTGCTCAACCTCACCCCGGACAGTCAGGCGCAGGGCGACTGGCAGGCCTTTGCCAGCGGCACATTGAACCACCAGTACCGCCCCACGCCCGGCGGCAATTTCGACTGGCGCAGCAGTGCCACCGTTTTTCGCACCCAGCAGGACACAGTGGACGCGCTGAATTTGCAACTACTCGTGGCGCAGACCGGCCCGGTCTGGCGCTTTAACAAGGGTCGCACTCAGCTTGACGTCACCGGCGGCTACACGCATGTGGGCCTCGGTGGGCATAACTATCTGCGTCAACCTTCCATCGAATCCGGGCTGGAGCAGGCCATCTCACCGGCCCTGCGGCTGCGCGCCTCGGTGCGGCGGGAGTTCCGCGATTTCGTCAATTCGCCTACGGTGAGCACTTTTGAGGATCGGCGCGGCCACGCCTCGCAGGGGCGGCTGGCGGCGTTCTACGCGCTGAGCCCGCAGGCGCTGCTCGATGTGCAACTGACCCTGCGCCACGAGGAAGCGCGCGCGGAGCAATATAGCATTTTCCAGATCAACCCGCAGATCGGCCTCACCTACCAGTGGGACAATGGCATTTTCGGGCGCGGACAGCTAGGCTACCGCGATTTCAATTATGAGCAGGAAGACCCCTTCATCAGCCAGCGCACCCGCCATGACCGTGAGAAAAGCGTCGGCCTGACCCTTGGCAGATCCTTCGAGCATGGCATCACCCTCACCGCCGGGTATGAATACCGGGATACGCAATCCAACCTGACGAACTACGAGTTTGATAACCACCGTTTCTCCACGGTGATTGGGTGGCAGTTTTAGGCGGTTGCTGGTTGCTGGTCTTTGGTTGCTGGTAGGTGGCGGAGCCCCATATTCCCCCTCCCCAGTAAGGGGGAGGGTCGGGGCCTGTCTCGGCGAAGCGCAGCGAAGACGGATGGGGGCTTAAGGGTACCTCTCACTCCGCTTCCGCCCCCCT